>CALDSV010000045.1 GCA_937924475.1 uncultured bacterium | reverse complement strand
AGCATATTCTTTGCTTTAATCTTGTTCAATAATTTGTCATCTTGAGCTATTATTTTTGTTAATATTTTCTCTGCTTCTTGAAATTTTTTTGCTTTTATCAATAACTCAGCTTTTTCAATTAAAAAATTCTTGCTTTTAAGTTTCGGATTCTTTTCAAATTCTTTTAAAGCCTCCTCTACTTTACCAGTAGATGCAAGATATTTTATCTTCAAGAGATGCGCATCAATATTTTCTTTGAAATCAATGTAGGTTAGCCTATTTAATAGGCTGTCTACAGCCTTCATATCTCCTTTTTCATAGGAAATCCAGCCTAAACCTATTAGTGCCAGTTTTTCAAAGGGAGGTGTAACTTTTTTAAGGTAATACTCTGCGTCTTTAATCTTACCCATTTTCAAATAACTTAAGCCTAAGTAAAGATTACCTTCATTGCCATAAGGACTTTCTTTGAAATCCCTAATAAGTCTTCTTAAATAAAGGGTTGCTTCTGGATAATTATTCAAGAAATACTCACATTTACCTGTATTAAGAAGAGCACCATCAGCTATGTTTTGATATTCGATAAATTTTTTATAATAATCCCTGCATTTAAGATATTCACCGGATTTTATAAATTTTTCTCCTTCTTTTAGAATATCCTCTGCCGAAGAGAAAAGGGGAAAGCATAGAAAAAGAAAAGTAAGGTAAAACAAAAGTTTTTTGAGCTCAATTACTTTCATAGTTAATGCCTAATCGTTTCATTTTTTCAATTAGGGTAGTTCTGTTAATTTTCAAATACTTTGCCGCCTTACTCTTTATCCCTTTATTTACACTCAAGGCATGAAGAATTAACTTTTTTTCATAATCCATTACAAGGGTATTGAAGTCCATTTCTGTAGCAAAGGGATTAAAATCATCATGGATTAAATCTCTGGGAATAGAATTCTCTTGAAATCTAATCCTCTCGGGAATGTCCTCTAAATTTACCATTCCATTTTCACTAAATACATAAAGCCTCTCAATTAAATTCTCCAGTTCTCGTACATTGCCTGGCCAATTATATTTAAAGAACAAGTCCATAACTTCGCTGTTAAGATTAAGTTTGTAGCCAAATTTCTCGGAAAATTTTTCTATAAAATATTCACATAGAAGAGGTATATCCTCCTTTCTTTCTCTTAATGGTGGAAGCAGGAGTGGTACTACATTGAGCCTCCAAAATAGATCTTCTCTAAAACCTCCTCTCTTGACTTCCTCTTCTAAATTCTTATTGGTAGCTGCAATAATTCTAACATTCACATTTATAGGTTTCGTTGAGCCAATCCTTTCAAAGCTTCTTTCTTGAAGAACTCTTAGAATTTTTACCTGTAAATTTAGTGGCATATCTCCTATTTCATCAAGAAAAATAGTACCCTCATTAGCAAGTTCAAATCTACCGGGTCTTGAAAAAACAGCTCCTGTAAAAGCTCCTTTTTCATATCCAAATAACTCTGCTTCAAGAAGTTCTGAGGGAATTGCCGCACAATTAACTGGAATGAAAGATTTATCAGCTCTGGAGCTTAGCTGATGAATTAGCTTAGCTACCAGTTCTTTTCCTGTTCCGCTCTCTCCTGTAATAAGCACTGTACTATCACTTTTGGAAATCTTCTCTATTAGTTTAAGAATCTTCTGTATTGCCAGAGATTTTCCGATTATTTTTACATTGTTTTTCATGTCATAAATATGACATATGAAAAGAAATTTTTTCAATGTTTTTTTAAACAATATGGTGTCATTATTCTGACCTTTGCTATGGTTTCAAGCCAGATGCCAAAAAAAGGAAGGGAAAAGAAGGGATTGCTTCACCCTCGCAAAGCTCGAGTTCGCAATGACAAAGGGCGGATTGCTTCGTCGCTAAAGCTCCTCGCAATGACAGAGAGTGAAACCCTCTCTATGACCGGGGAGGTGGCATCATCGCAATGACAGGTTAAGAAGACTCCTCAAAATGAAAATCCTCATTACCATTAAAAACCTGAACATTGAAAAAGGAAGCTAAACACTAATTTTTATCAGCGATGAATTTAACTTGGGGATAAAATTTTCTTAAAGCATTATTTTGAGATTAATAAATCTTTATAGAGCTTCCTTGCAAGATTAAAAATTTTTATATATTCTTTATCAGCATAATCTCTATATGTAAATTCATGAGGTTGAAAAGAATCTTTTTTAAAGTAGAGAGTAACTTCTCCATAGATACCATGGGCAAGATAAATTCTATGGCAGTAATCCTTTGTTGTGGCAAGGACAAGTTTAGCTAAACTTATATAACCAGGATCCAGATTTATATTTCTTTTATCATTTTTTGAGAGTTTTCTTTCCACTTCATTCGTCTTTATCTTAATGGAAGCGAGGTCTTCTTCCAAGATTAATTTTTTAAAGAATATAAATCTTCTGAAAAGAGGGCTTCCCATTTCAGGCTCATAAAAGCTTGAATATTTCCAAATTTTAAAGGAAGATTCGAATAATATTTCACCATATAAATTTTCCAAAATTTTTAAAGCATCATAATAATAATTCATATCCCGAAACAAAGTGCCTACAAAGAGCAAAACATTTTTTGGTTTACCAGGAATACCCATTTAGGATAAAACTTGTTTCAGATGAGGAATTATATGAGGATCATCCCATTGTATAGGTCCTATGATTTTATGTCTTAAAATGCCATTCTTGTCTATTAAAAAGGTCTCAGGAACACCTTTTATACCATAAATTTTAGATACCTCTCCATCATCCACAAGAACTGGAAAGGTAAATCCCTCTTTCTTAATCATTTCCTTTACTTTTTCAGGGTTATCTCTGTAAAGCACTGTAATGAAAACCAAATCATCGGATTTATTGTTTTTGTTCAGATAGGATTGAATAGACCTTTTTTCTGCCTTACATTCATTACACCAAGAGGCCCAGAAATTGAGAATAACTATTTTTCCCCTTAGGCTATCTAAGGTTAATTTAGAGCCATTTATTTCTTTTAATGTAAAATTTGGAGCAGCCATACCTATCTTAATCATTGAAGATGATGAGGAAGTTTTTGATTTTTTAAATATTACGCTACTGACAATTATCACACTAAGTAAAATAATGATAATTAAA
This sequence comes from uncultured bacterium, assembly GCA_937924475.1. GTDB lineage: Bacteria > Nitrospirota > Thermodesulfovibrionia > Thermodesulfovibrionales > Thermodesulfovibrionaceae > Thermodesulfovibrio. The sequence continues at coordinate 11,763 of CALDSV010000045.1, read as the reverse complement.
AATACATTCTTTTTCATCTAATTACTCTCCTTCAATTGACAGATGTAGTTACTTCTTCATGAACCTCTTCAAATTCAATACTATTGCCCCTTAGTTCCACCTTAATATTAGTGGCGCCTTTAAATCTCCCTTTTAAAATCTCTTCTGAAAGAGGATCTTCTATTTCCCTTGCGATCGCTCTTCTCATCGGTCTTGCACCATAGGCTGGTTGATAGTATTTATTCAAAATCCATTTTTTCACCTCTTCAGAGACAGAAAGGGTAAAACCAAAATCTGATAATTTTTTATTAGTTTCCTCAATTAAAAGATCAATTATTGCCAAAAGATGATGCTCCTCTAAAGGATGAAATACGACAATATCGTCTACTCTGTTAAGGAATTCTGGGTTGAAGGTTTTTTTCAATTCGTCAAACACATTGTCTTTAATCTTTGAGTAAATTTCCTGGGAATCTTGCTTTCTAAATCCAAGAGGCGTAGACTTCTCTATCAATCTTGCTCCAATATTGGATGTCATTATTATAATGGTATTTTTAAAGTCTACTTTTCTACCAAAACTGTCTGTCAAAATACCTTCATCAAGAATTTGAAGGAGTAAATTAAAAACATCTGGATGAGCCTTCTCAATTTCATCAAATAAAACAACTGAATAGGGTCTCATACGGATCTTTTCTGTTAACTGTCCTCCCTCTTCATATCCTACATAGCCAGGAGGAGCTCCAATAAGTTTTGATACATTAAATTTTTCCATATATTCGGACATGTCAAATTTTATTAAAGCATTTTCATCATTAAACATAATCTCTGCTAAGGCTTTTGCGAGCTCCGTTTTGCCAACACCTGTTGGTCCTAAGAAAAAGAAAGAACCTATTGGTCTATTTTTTGTTTTCAAACCCGCGCGAGATCTTCTAATAGCCTTACATACGCTTTTTATTGCTTCATCCTGTCCTACAATTCTTTTATGTAAGGACTCTTCCATATGTAAAAGTTTTTCTGTTTCTGTTTGTTCTATTTTAAATAGAGGTATGCCAGTCATTTTAGAAACAGTATAGGATACATCTTCAGCTGTAACAATGGGAACTTCATTATAAATAGAGTCTTTCCATTTTTTATAATTTGATTCATATATCCTTCTTAATTTTTCCTCTTCATATTTTGTTTTTTGGGCTGCCAGTAAATCATGCAGTTTGATATATAGAGCTTTTTCTTTTGAAAGTTTTGTTAATTCAAATTCCATGTCTTTCAATTCCTGAGGAATTGTAGCTTTCTTTAGCTTTATTCTTGAAGCTGTTTCATCTATTACATCAATTGCTTTGTCTGGTAAATATCTATCTGTTATGTATCTATCTGAAAGTTTTACAGCCATTTCAATGGCTTCATCTGTTATTTTAACTTTGTGATGAACTTCATATTTCTCTTTTATTCCCTTCAAAATTTCTATTGTTGTATCAACTGTTGTAGGTTGAATATATACAGGTTGAAATCTCCTTTCTAATGCTCCATCCTTTTCAATATATTTTCTATATTCCTGAGGAGTTGTCGCACCAATACATTGCAATTCTCCTCGAGAAAGAGCTGGTTTAAGCATATTTGAAGCATCAACTGAACCTTCTGCTGCACCAGCTCCTATTATTGTATGAAGTTCATCAATAAAGAGGATTATATTATCTGACTGCGTTGCTTCTCGCATAACGGCTTTAAGCCTCTCCTCAAATTGTCCACGATATTTTGTTCCGGCAATTAAAGCTCCTAAGTCAAGCGCTATTATTCTTTTACCAATAAGTATATCAGGCACATCCCCTTCAACTATCTTTTGAGCAAGACCCTCTACAATAGCTGTTTTACCCACACCTGGTTCACCAATTATGACAGGGTTATTCTTTATTCTTCTTCCTAAGATTTGAATTACTCTTTCTATTTCGTCTTCTCTTCCAATGACCGGATCAAGTTTTCCCTCTAATGCTAAGGATGTTAAATCCCTACCAAACTCATCAAGGGCAGGAGTATTTGTCCTCTTTCTCTCTCTTTGTTGAGTAGATTGGAAATGGGGTCTTATTGAAAAATTTATTGTAAGCTGTCTAACTCCTAATAGGTTTACTCCCAAGCTTCTCAATACTTTTCCGGCAATACCCTCTTCTTCTTTTATAAGACCCAAAAAAAGATGTTCGCTTCCTATGTAAGGATGTCCTAAAAGTCTTGCTTCTTCCACAGCATACTCAAGAACTTTTTTTGCTCTTGGTGAAAAGGGTATTTCGCCATATGTAAGGAGATTACTCTCTGAGGAGATTTTTTTCTCAATTTCATATCTAACATTTTCCGGTTGGATGCCGATTTTCCTTAAAATTGCTACGGGAATGGAGTCTTCATCTCTTAAAATTGCCAATAATATATGCTCAGTATCGAGAAATTCACTATTTCTTTTTTCAGCTTCTTCTCTTGCATATAATATAATTTTTCGACCTTTTTCTGTAAATTTTTCAAACATGATAAATACTCCTTAAGGGTTTTTATCTCTTTATCAATATTAATTATTTTTCATAAATCCTGTCAAATCTATATATTTTTTAATGACCATAAACTTATAATCGAGGCAAATCCAAATCATTGACAATTAAATATTGAGACGACTTTGTCATTATCTCTCCTTATGACGGTGGATTACATAGAAGGGCTTAAGGTATCCTGGCAAGAAAAAATTTTCATTTTTTTCAAAATTATGTATAATTAAACAAAAATGAAAAAAGTTATTCTTAAGTGCATAATTATTTTCCTAATCTTTTTATCGCTCAATAATGCTTGGAGCTTTTTAATTCCCAAGACCTTACTAATTCTCCCAGAAAATAGTGCTGTAAGAATTAAATGGCTTTTAATTCCTGAAGAAAGTGACAAATACAAACCATCGTATAAAGAAGATAGTAATATACACTTTTTTTTAAACCATAAAGATGAACCAATAATTATTTACAACTCTCAGATACTTTTAAATCCTAAAAGTGGATACATAGCAAAATTTAAAAATCCTCTGAAGGCTGTTATATCCTTTGAAAATGGAGTTTCCTTTTTCTTTGATGGCAAAAATATGGGTTTTCTTGAAATTGAAGATAAAGACAAATTCCCTCCTCTTCTTTATGTAAAACCTTTCATAAAGATACCCTTCTCTAATGTAGAATTCTTTACTGGTGAGAATACTCTTTATGCCATGACAAGGAATCCAAAAACAAAAAAGCAGGAAATATACTTATTTGACATAAATTCAAAAAAATTTAAAAAAATTGCCTCTCTTAATGAGTCCTTTCAAGTAATAAGTGGTAAAGGTCAAAATTTATATTTGGTTAAGGGCCGATTAATTAAGGAGTTAAGGCAAGGAAAATTAACAAAAGTATATGAACACCCACGGGAAGAAATAACTGAAATTCAATATAATGAAAAAGTTGGACTTATCTACAAAACATCAAATGGAGTTGGTCTAATAAACAATTACTCTGCAATTGAATTTCTTCAGACAGAAAACCCGAAGATATATCTAAAAAATACAAGCCTCTATGTATTATTGAGTTCCGTATCAGCAATTATGGAAATAAAAAACCTGGATGACCTAAAAAATTATAATTTTAAAGTAGAAAAAATCATTGATATTCAGCAAACTTTTAAGGAGGATGGATAATGAATAAAATTGCAGTTTTTTTAATAATTCTTTTATTAATCATTGAGGCTCCTTTATCCTACGCATGGAATTTACCTGAGCCTAAGCCGAAATGTGAGGGATCTCAGATGGCTGACGGCACTTATATCCCAGCAGGACAAGTAAGGGAAATAACCTATGGAGGCGTAAGATACAGATGCGTAGGATGTGGGAGTTGCACTCCTATAGATAGTAGTTCATCAGGAGGCTCCTCATCATCAACTCCTTCTATTTCTTCTTATGGAACCACTTCACAGCAAATAGCAATAGGACTCATGGGTGCTTTTTTAAGTGGATTCTTTAGCTCACTTATGAGTGGAATTTTTGATGATGACTCCAATTACAATGCCCAAAAGAAAAAAGAATATGAAGAGCAGCAAAGAAAAAAATATGAAGAAGAAAAAAGAAAACAAGAAGAGCACAAAAAACAATTACTCTCTCAATACAACTCTCTATTAGTTCAAGCAAAAAATCAATTATCTTCTAATTCATCACAAAGTTCATCTCCCTTTTCATTTAAAACTCTGGGCAGTCAACTGAATGCTTTTCAGTGGCAATCCCTATCAAGCAGTCCTTCTGGTAGGAATAATTTAATTAGCGAAGAGGAAAATCTAAAAAGTACCGCTGATATAAATAAAATTGACATTAATAGTATTCTTGGCAATGTGATACAAGAGAAGATAACTGAAAAAATAGAAGAAAAAATTGAAGATTATGGCGGAAAACTTATAGAAAAACTTGATAAAAAATATGGAAAAGAATGGGGCTCCAAATTTTATGAAAAAGGTTTGCCAATCATAAAAATTGCAGTTACAGCTAAAACAGAGGGGATTCCCTCTGCTGGAGCAGAAACAATAAATTATGGTATTTCTCTAATCCCGATGCCCACAATTCAATCAGAAATCTCTGACATAGGAAGAAAAATTTACACAAAATTTGCCTTTTCAGCTTTAGATAAGTTTCTTACAGAAACTGAAAGAGCCGCTGAATCTTTTGGATTCAATTTTAATAAAGAGGAGTTCATGGATAATTTAGAAAACGATATGAACATGGGACAAAAAATAATCTATAAATGGCTTAGAGGAGACTAATATGAAAACCTTAAGAATTTTATTGACAATATTCCTTCTTACTTTCCTCATTAGTTGTGAACCTATGAGATTTACCACCAAATTAGAACCCTTTAATATAGAACCGCCAAAGGAGTCTGTCCAGCTTAAAAAACTTAACTACAGTGCTATAATCCTCATTGATGAGAGACAAATTTTAAGAAATACTGATTATGATTATAATTTTGGTGTTATCCACACCATAGAATTTCCAGTAGGTAATTTACTCAAACAAATTCTCCCCCTTTATTTTGACCAAATGTTCATAGAAACAAGATATGAAAAAAATCTCTCTACCTTAGTTCCTCCTAAAACACTTCTTATTAAAGCAATAGGAGACAATATTAACTTCAAAGAAAAAAGAAGTTATCCCATATCATTCAGTTTGGAAGCCAGGACAAAATTTTTAGTCTACGACAATGATTTATTACCTCTTTCCTCACCTTTATTAGGCTATGGCTCTGGGAAAATTGAAAAACCAGGACTTTTATCCTATCTAAGTGAAAAAGATTACACTAACACTGCCTATCAAGCAATGCTAAAATCTGTAAATGATGCTATCGAAAAGATTTATAATGCCCTGCTCAATCCTAAAGCTCAAATTTCAGAAGCTAAAAAACTCATAAATAATGATCCCACAAATGTTTTTGCCTACAAAGTAGTTGCTAATTTATCACTAAAAATTAATGACATTCCAGAGGCTTTAGCAGCATCCCACATGATAGAAAAACTCTCTCCAAATGATATAGATGTCTATGTACTTCTTCATAAATGCTACTTAGCAAATAAAAGATATAAAGATGCTTTAATTCATCTTGAAAAAGCAATCTCCTTAGCTCCTCAAAATACAAATTTAATATTAAAACTCAATGACCTTTATATTGAAAGAGAAAAATATGATAAGGCAATTGAATCTCTTAAAAAATACTTAGTTCAAAACCCCGATGACAAATATGTATCTCTCTATTTGGCAAAGCTTTACTATAAAATAGGTAAATATGATGAAGGAAGAAGAATTTTAGAAAAAACTGTTGAAAGCCTATCTTATTCAGGTATTGGAATAGGAATAGAAAAAAATGAGGATCAATATCCTAAAATTATACAAATTCTACCAAATAGTCCTTCCCAAAAAGCAGGTCTTCAGGTAAATTATGAAATAACTGAAATCAATGGGAAATCAACACTTCCACTAAAATCAAAGGATATTCTTGAAATGTTAAAGGGAAAAGAGGGAAGTGAAGTGAAGCTAAAAATAAAAAAAACTGAATCAGAAGAGGCTTTTGAAGTAACATTGACCCACCAAAAGTTCTATAAAGACTCTTACTCTGCATATTACTTAGGACTTTTGGCTTTACTCTATCTTGAAATGAATGACAAGAGCAAAGCTAAAGAACACATTAATGAAGCAGAAAGGTTTTTCCCAACAGATATCTTACTTAGCTATGCAAAAGCAAGATATTATATACAAGAAAAAGACTTCAATAAAGCATTATCTATTGCATCTTCTTTGGAAGACAATGAATTGGCCATGTTGGTAAAAGCAATAGCTTATGCAAAATTAGGAAAACCAGATGAAAGCGCAAAACTTTTCAAAAAAATTGCTCAATCTAAAAATTTATTCATAACAGAAAGAGTAAAGGATGAATTACTCTTAAGCATATCTTCTTTTGCAGAGGGAATTGAGAAAAAAGCTTATGAATATGAAAAATCAGGACACTATGCATTAGCCTTAAAAGAATACGCAAATCTTCTTGAAATATCCAGTTCTCAGAAAGCCCAGTGGATAAGAAGTAGAGTGGCAAAAATAATCTCTCAAAATCCTTCACTGGTAGATATAAGAGACGAAGCAAGAAAACATTTCCTCCACGCAGAAGTTTTATTCTCCAATAACAAATTAGAAGAAGCCTTGGAAGAATTAGAAAAAGCCTCAAAGCTTCAGCCATTTAATCCTCAGATTTACTTTAATAAGGCATTTATTTATGAAAAATTGTCAGATTATGCAAAGGCAATTGAGAACATGGAAATCTATCTACAGCTTAATCCTCACGATCCACAGGCACAGACAATAAAAGATCAGATTTATAAATGGAGATTTATCCTTGAAAAAGAAATTTAGCATAATAATTTTACTTTTTTTAATAATAGGATGTGCCCCTCAAACAACTGTTAAATCAGATTCCCTTTTTCAAATAAAGGGGTTAAATACTGTTTCGGTAATAGTAGAAACAATTATTCCTGCCTCTGAAAAAGAGATTGAAGCTATTGAGCAAAAGCTAATTGAAAAATTAAAAGAAGCGAATATTTTCAGTAAAGTCTTAATGAAAAACCAAAACTCTGATTTGATAATCAAGATTCAGATTGAAGAGCTTGTTAAAGTCTCAAAATCTGATCGTTTCTGGTTAGGTGCCATGGCAGGAAGAGCAAAAGTTTCAGGTAAAGTAACTCTAATTGAAAATTTTTCTGGGAAAGTCTTAGGAAGTTTTGATGTGGAGGCAATCTCATCAGGAGGAACAATTTTTGCTGGAACAACTGAACAGGCAATAGATAATTTTGTTGAAAAAGTAACTGACTTCATCCTCAGTCGTGTGGTAATTTAGTAAAACAAGATATTGTATTATTTCCCATAATTTAATCTATAATAAATATCAATCTTTGAAGCTGGAGGAATGCTATGTTGATTGTTCAGAAATATGGAGGTACTTCTGTTGCAAACATTGAAAGAATAAAAGCTGTGGCTGAAAGAGTTTCTCAAACAGCAAAAGAAGGACACAAAGTAGTTGTGGTGGTATCAGCTATGGCAGGAGAGACAGATAAGCTAATAGGACTTGCCCATCAGGTATGCCCAAATCCTCCTGAAAGAGAGATGGACCTTCTTTTGTCATCAGGTGAAAGAGTAACTTCAGCCCTTACAGCTATGGCGCTCCATGGAATAGGACATAAAGCAATAGCCCTTACAGGAAGACAAATGGGAATCATCACAAACGCTGTTCATACCAAAGCAAAAATTGAAAAAATTATAGCCACAAGAGCTGTAAAAGCCTTGGAAGATGGATACATAGTTGTTGTAGCAGGTTTTCAGGGAATTACAGAAGAAGAGGATGTAACAACCTTAGGAAGAGGAGGTTCAGATTTAACAGCCGTAGCAATTGCTGCTGCTTTGAATGCAGACTTATGTGAGATTTATACTGATGTTGATGGCGTTTATACTGCAGATCCAAACATAGTGCCTAATGCGCGTAAGCTTGATAAAATTTCTTATGAAGAAATGCTTGAGCTTGCCTCTCTTGGTGCAAAAGTATTGCAAACTCGTTCTGTTGAGTTTGCAATGAAGTATAGTGTCCCTGTTGTTGTGCGCTCAAGTTTTAACAATAACCCAGGAACCTTAGTTACAAAGGAGGATAAAGATATGGAAAAAGTAGTTGTATCGGGTATTGCCCACGATAAAAATCAGGCGAAAATTACAATCGTAAAAGTGCCTGATAGACCTGGCATTGCTGGTAAACTATTTAGAACTATTGCTGATGCAAACATTGTAGTGGACATGATTGTACAAAATATAAGCAGCGACGGCAAAGCTACAGATATTTCCTTTACAATACCAAAAACCGATGCTAAAAAAGCTTTTGATATAGCTGAAAAAATATGTAAAGAACTCGGAGCAGAAAAGGTTTTACTTAATGATTCCATTGCTAAAGTATCAATTGTAGGTGTTGGTATGAGAACTCATTCAGGAGTTGCTGCTAAAATGTTTGAAACTCTTGCCAGTCATGGAATAAACATAATGGCTATTAGCACCTCTGAAATAAAAATATCCTGTCTCATTGATTCAAAATACACTGAGCTTGCAGTAAGAGTACTTCATGACACTTTTAAATTAGGTGAGCAATAGTGGAAATTGCTAAACCCAAGGGATTTGAATACGCTGTAGTTAAAGCAGGAATAAAGTACCCCCTCCGATATGATATGGCTCTAATCTACTCAAAAAAACCAGCCCATGCTGCAGGGGTATTTACCACCAACAGGATAAAAGCTGCGCCAGTAAAACTTTGTATGAAAAGAATTAAAACAGGGATAGCTCAAGCAATAATAGCTAACAGCGGAAATGCTAATGCATGCACTGGTAAAAAAGGGTTCCAAGACGCCCTTGAAATTACAAACAAGGTAGGAGAACTTCTGGGAATAAACAAAGAGTTAGTTTTACCTTTATCCACAGGTGTAATAGGAATGCCAATGCCCATGGAGAAAATTCTACCAGCAATCAATGAATTAGTTAAAAATCTTGGAAAGACAGAACCTATACAAGTAGCTGAAGCTATTATGACTACAGATACTTTTCCAAAGATAGTGGCAAAACAGATAGAGGCTGAAAATACTGTTATTACTATGCTTGGATTATGTAAAGGTGCAGGAATGATATGCCCAAACATGGCAACAATGCTTGCTGTATTACTTACAGATGCTTGGATAGATACTACTCTTCTTCAAGAAGCCTTAAGATTAGCAGTCTCTGAAAGCTTTAATTCAATCACTGTAGATGGAGATATGTCAACTAACGATACAGTGTTAATTTTCGCAAATGGTGCCTCAGGAGCTCCCAAGATTGATAGAAAAAGTAAGCTATGGAAGTCCTTCAGAAACCTACTCAATGAAATATGTCTTGAGCTTGCCCAAATGATTGTAAAAGATGGTGAAGGTGCTACGAAGTTTATCACAATAAATGTTGAAGGTGCCAAAAATTCCTCCGATGCAAAGAGAGTAGCAAAAACCGTTGCTAATTCTTCTCTCGTAAAAACTGCTTTTTACGGAGAAGATCCAAATTGGGGAAGAATCATTGCTGCTGTTGGCTATAGCGGTGTTCCCCTTCAGGAGGAAAAAATTGATATATACATAAATGGAATATGTCTCTTTGAAAAAGGATTACCTACAATGAAAGAAGATGAACTTAAAGACTCATTAAAACAAAAAGAAATAGATGTGTTAATTAACTTAAATTTGGGTAAATCAAGAGCAAGAGTCTATACAAGTGATCTTACGGAAGAATATGTAAAAATAAACTCAGCTTATAGAACTTAGGGATATTTATCTACTCATGATTTACCTTAGAGGACATCATCTAATTTGTCTTAATTTTTTCAAAGGTAAAGGTTATGATAGAGAATTCATTGAAAATCTTAAAGAAATTCTACTAAGAGCACGAAAGGAACCTGTTGAATTAATTGAAGGTGCTGATGATGTTTGTGGGAAATGTCCCTTTTTGAGAGATGGAATATGCAAAGACGAAGAAGAAATTAGAGAAATGGACAAAGTTGCCCTTGATTTATTGAAAAGAAAAGTTGGGGATATTCTATATTGGAGTGAATTAGACAATATGCTACCTGAAATATTCTCACTTTGGTACAGGCATTATTGCATTCCCTGTGGTTATTTGGAGATTTGTTCAGAAACTTTCTTCTTCAACAGCCTTCGTAAGCTTTCTTCCTGCTGAAGCTCTTTTTAAATCAATTCTTTCTTTGTAGTGTTTTATTGAATCTTCAACATCTTTAAGTCCTTCAGCATAGAGGTATCTCAAGTATCCTTCGGTTCTGTAAGGCATAATGCAACGGAATCTTTCTTTTAGAGTTAAAAAGTAGCAGTAATAAAAAAGGTCTTCATCAGGAGTGTAACCCTCTTTATAAACTGCTTCATTAACTTTGTTAAGGAAAAAGTATTGCTCTGAAGGGGTAAGCTCTTTAAGAAATCTCTTTGCCAGTATTTTGTCAAAACTCTCATTCATTTCGTTTTTTTACCATATCTTAGATAGCTATGGCAAAAAATATCAATAAAAAACTCTAAACAATATGACCCTTTGATTGTTTTGGATGAAGGACAAGTATTAAAGATATAAAAATTAATAATCAAATAGTTTTTTTCTTACCAGGTAAGTACTTTACCGCAAACACCACATTTAGACCCTTTTTTACTACTATCCTCATGTTTTAAATTAATGACCTTTACTTTCTTTGGATTTACCCTAATTACAAGATCAGAATCGCTTGAGGTATTTCCAGCCTCTTGAATTATTACTTTTACAAGAGAAACACTATAATTGAAAGTTCTCCATCCTTCTGAATTTGCAATATAAATGGGACCTTCTTTAACCCCAGCTCCCTTGTCAATCATAATTTTTGATTTGTTGCTTATACTATAACTCTGGAGCCCTCTGGGCTTCATCTATTGTTATAATTTCACTTTGAGTGAGAAAATGCTCAAGCTTTCTTTTTGCAGCCTCAAGATGGGAAAATCCATCAAAACTAAGAGATGCAAGCTCCTTAAGGTAGGAGGAATATAGAATTCATAAAATATTAACTAAAGGAGTTCTTATTAGAAGGGAATTTCTATTTACACAGTTTTAGGGTATAGTCTTAGGCTTAGGCAGTCTCAAAAACCTTTATTTCAACCCTCTGAAGCCTTGTCAAGATATCATTCACAACCTCTTTTTGGGAAAGTGCCTTTTTAAGATCTCCCCTTATGTGAGAGATTTCTATCATTAGGTCATCTATTCTCTTATTGGTGTCATCTATCCTCTTATTCGTTTCATCTATCCTCTGCGTATTAAGCATTATCTCTGTCTTTAGCTCAGCCCTTAAGTCATCTATCCTCTTGTTGGTTTCATCTATCCTCTTGTTAGTCTCATCTATCCTCTTATTGGTGTCATCTATCCTGTTGTTGATGTCATCTATCCTCTTGTTGATGTCATCTATCCTCTTATTTGTCTCATCTATCCTCTGGGTATTAAGCATTATCTCTGTCTTTAGCTCTACCCTTAGGTCATCTATCCTTTTGTTGGTTTCATCTATAGCCCTTCTTATATCTCTTATTTCAGACTCTAAGGCTGCTTGCCTTGCCTCTATACCTGATATCCTTCCATTCATAGACTCTATAGCAAGCCTGTATCCAGCAAGCTCACCAGTTACAGATGACTTAAACTCCCTAAAC
>CALDSV010000044.1 GCA_937924475.1 uncultured bacterium | reverse complement strand
AATCACCCTTTTGGAAAAGAATCTGCTATAATTGGAGAGGTAATTTCTGAAGGAAACAAAGTTTTACTTAAAACGCAAATAGGAGGAACAAGAATAGTAGATATGCTTCCAGGAGAACAACTACCAAGAATATGTTAAAGGGGTCTATTATGAAAAGAACTTTTTATCTAATTTTTCTCTCTTTCTTAATTTTGTCATTTACTCAAATATCCTTGGCAGAAGAAGAAAGATTTTTTGTGGATAGGGTCATAGCAGTTGTCAATAAGGAAGTTATAACTTGGAGTGGACTTTACAAATACATGGAGTTTAACCTAAAAGAGGAAGTTAAAAACCTCAATCCTGACGAAAAATACAATTATTTCAAGAAAAGAGAAGAAGAGTTTTTGGAAAAAATCATTGATACAAAGCTGCAGATTGAAGAAGCTGAAAAATATGGAATCTTTGTAACTGACGATGAAATAAATGCCGCTATTGAGGACATTAAGAAAAAATATAGTCTTACCAATGAGCAATTTGAGGAAAGTCTTAAAAAAGAAGGATTAACTCTTACAGATTACAAGAGATTACTGAAAGAACAAATAACAATTGGCAGGGCCTTAAATTCCTTAATAAGAAGCAAAATTATTGTTACAGAAGAAGAAATTAAAAATTTTATATCTTCACATCCTGAAATCTCCTGTGATGAAGATGGATACTATATAAGTCAAATTTTTGTAAAACATAGAGATAATGAGAATGAAATAAAAAATAAAGTGCAAGAAATTCTAATGAAACTTGTTCAAGGAGAGTCCTTTAGTAAAGTGGCATCCCTTTACAGTGAAGATTTATCAGCAAAAACTGGTGGTTCCTTAGGTTTACTTAAAAAAAAGGAGATCTCTCCAGAATTAAATGAACTATTCTCAAAAATGGAAATTAATCAAATTAGTGAACCTATGATAACCTCAAATGGAGTATATATTTTTAAACTTGATGGTTTCTGCTTTAAGAGAAATTCAGAAGCTCTTACAAACTATGCAAGAAAGACTATTGAAGAGGAAAAATTCAAAAAGGAATATAAGCTCTGGGTAAGAGGATTAAGACAAAGAGCATACATTGAAATAATGGATTAAAAATGCTTGAAAGACTTCAGAAAATACTTGCCGATTATGGAATTGCCTCAAGAAGACATGCTGAAAAGCTCATACTGGAAGGTAGAGTTACAGTTAATGGACAAATTGCGGTTATCGGGCAAAAAGCAGACCCTGAGAAGGATTACATAAAAGTTGATGGAAAGCTTTTAATTAAACCAGAGCCAAAAGTCTACTATGCCTTTTACAAACCTCAAAAAATAATAACTTCTCTATTAGATCCTCAGGGAAGACCTACTGTGAAGGACTATTTAAAAGGAATAAAATTCAGAGTCTATCCTGTGGGAAGGCTTGATTTCGATTCAGAGGGTTTACTTTTACTCACCAATGACGGAGAACTTGCTTACCGAGTAATGCATCCCAGTGTGGGGATAGAAAAGACTTATTTGGTTAAAGTAGACGGAATTATAAAAGAAGATAAGATAGAAAAATTAAGAAAAGGAGTAAAAATTGATGGCAAGATTGCCGTGCCTGTAAGTGTAAACTTAGTAAAGATACTAAAGGCAAATTCTTGGATCAAAATAACCCTTCATGAAGGAAGAAAGAGACAAATTAGAAAAATGCTACAGAGAGTTGGACATCCTGTAATAAGACTCATAAGAATAGCCATAAATGGTATAAAATTAGGAAATCTAAAACCTGGGCAAATAAGGCCTCTAACAAGAGAAGAAATAGAGGAATTAAAAGAAAAAGCAAAGGCTCAAAAAGAATCAAAAAGGAGGGGAAAATGAAAAATTTAGTGAAAGCTTTTTTATTAATTATTACAATTGTGACAGCATTAATTTTTACACAAAAAGACTCCTATTGTAAAGAGCCTTATAAAATTGGCGCAATCTTATCAGTTACAGGTGCTGCCTCTTTTCTTGGTGAGCCTGAAAAGAATACTGTATTAATGCTGGCAGAACAAATTAATAAAACTGGAGGCATTAATGGCCATCCTCTTGAGGTCATAATAGAAGATTCAAAAAGTGACGAAACTCAAGCAGTTCTTGCAGCAAAGAAACTTATTGAAAAAGATAAAGTTTTAGCTATTATTGGACCCTCCACAACAGGAGAATCTATGGCAATAATTCCCATAATGACTCAAGCAAAAACACCTCTTGTTTCAGTAGCTGCCGGTGCCAGTATAACTCAACCTGTTCAGGAAAGATACTGGATTTTCAAAACTGCTCAGTACGATACAAGTGCTGTTGAAGCAATTTACAACCATATGAAAAATAAAGGCATAAAAAAAGTTGGAATAATATCAATAACAACAGCCTTTGGGGACGCTGGAAGAAAAGCTCTCATTGAAATGGCTCCTAAATTTGGTATCACAGTGGTGGCTGACGAAAGATATGGACCAAAAGACACAGATATGACTACCCAAATAGTTAAAATCAAATCTGCAGGAGCTCAGGCGATCATAAATTGGTCAGTAGGACCAGGCCAGGTAATAGTAACAAAAAATTGGCATGCTCTAAAATTGGCAATTCCTCTTTATCAGAGTCATGGATGGGGAAGCAAGAAAAATCTCGAACTTGCCGGCAAAGCAGCTGAAGGAGTTATTGCTCCCCTTGGAAGACTCGTTGTTTGGGATAAAATTCCTGATAAACATCCCCAAAAGCCAATTTTAAAAAAATATGTATCTGACTATGAAAGTAAATACAAATCAGAACCCGGTACTTTTGGAGGACATGCCTATGATGCTTTCATGATGGTTGTTGAAGCATTGAAAAAGGTCGGACCAGATAAGAAAAAGATAAGAGATTATATTGAAACAAATATTAAAAATTGGCCAGGCACAGGAGGTATCTTCAACATGTCCTCTAAGGACCATTGTGGACTTGATATGAAAGCTTTTGAGATGGTCATTGTAAAAAATGGAGATTGGGAAATACTTAAATAGAATATGACACTTTTTCTTCAATTTCTTTTTGCAGGACTGACAACTGGCTCTGTTTATGCTCTTGTAGGTATTGGCTTTAATATCATATATAATTCTACCTCTATAATAAATCTTGCCCAGGGAGAGTTTGTTGTATTAGGTGGATTAATGATGTGGTTTTTCCTGGAGTCCCTCCAATTACCCTTTAGTGTATCCCTTTGCCTAACTTTACTAACAGCTGCCATAATTGGCTTAGCTCAGGAAAGACTAACCATCAAACCACTCCTAAAAAAAGGTGATCTTCTCCTAATGATCATGGTAACCATTGCTTTTTCCATTCTTATTAGAGGAATTTTAATGTTCAAATTTGGTAAAGATCCTTATACTTACTCACCTTTTACTGAGGGAGAACCTATAGAAATCTTTGGAGCAATAATTACACAACAAACTCTTTGGGTAATTGGAATTACAGTCTTTTGTATAGTTTTGCTCTATCTATTCTTCAATAAAACTATGACTGGTAGAGCAATGAAAGCTTGTTCTCTTGATGTGAAGGCAGCAAGATTAATGGGAATAAATGTCTCAAAGGTAGTGATGCTTTCTTTTTTAATAAGTGCTGTAATTGGAGCCATAGGAGGAATTGCTATAACTCCTATATCACTAATGGAATATGACAAGGGTGCAATGCTTTCAGTGAAAGGATTTTGTGCAGCTATACTGGGTGGGCTTGGAAAAAGCAGAGGAGCTGTAGTTGGAGGTTTTACTCTCGGAATGCTTGAGTCATTAACAGCAGGATATATTCATTCTGGGTTTAAAGATGCTATTGCTCTTTTAATTATGCTCTTTATTCTCTTTGTTAAACCAGCAGGAATATTCGGTAAAACTGAAATATTAAGGTTAAGAAAATTTTGAGCATGTCTAAAGGCAATGCCATAGTATTATTTATCCTCGGAATTTTTATAATTTTCTTACCTCAGATTATTACAGACAATTATATCCTTACTATAGGAATCTTCATAGGGATTAATGCTCTTGTGGCAATGGGATTAACCATCCTCATGGGTTATGCAGGACAGATATCCTTAGGCCAGGCAGGATTCTATGGTCTTGGTGCTTATGTATCTGCTATTTTAAGTTTGAAATTCGGATTACCTGTTCCTTTGAGTGTTTTTATTGCCATATTTATAGCCTCTTTGATTGCTGTAATTCTTGCAATTCCCTCACTAAGATTGAAGGGACATTATCTTGCTGTGGCAACTCTTGGTTTTGGTGAAATAATCCATATAATTCTCAATGAATGGGGACCTGGAGGGCCATCAGGTTTTGGAGACATTCCACCTTTTAGTATCTTTGGTTATACCTTAAGCTCTACAGGAGAGTATTTTTATCTAATATGGATTTTTGTTATTTTAGCAATGACTTTTTCATTAAATCTCATCCATTCCTTAACAGGAAAAGCCTTGAGAGCTATTCATGACAGTGAGTTAGCATCGGTTAGTCTTGGTATTAACATAACAAAGCTTAAAATAAAAGTTTTTGTTTTGAGTTCTATTTATGCCTCTTTGGCAGGAGCTTTATATGCCCATTATGTTACCTTTCTTAGTCCCAGTGGATTCTCTCTGTTCTATTCTATTTTAATTCTCATGATGGTAGTAATAGGAGGTATAACAAACATATGGGGTGCTATAGCTGGAGCCATAATTATAACCATACTACCTGAAATTTTAAGAGGATTCAAAGAGATTGATATTCTAATCTATGGACTTATACTTACACTTTGTATTCTCTTTATGAGAAAAGGTATAGTTCCCTTATTTATTGAAATATGGGAAAAAGTGATAAAAAAATGATTCTTGAGATAAAAAATGTTTCAAAAAGCTTTGGTGGAATAAAAGCTCTTAAAAATATTAATTTTTCTGTGAAGGAAGGAGAAATCCATGCCCTTATAGGTCCTAACGGTGCTGGAAAAACAACTCTTCTTAACATAATTAGTGGAATTGAAAAAATGGACAGCGGTGACATTCGCTTTAAAAACTTCTCTATCAAGGGAAAACCACCTTACAAAAGAGCAGCACTCGGACTTGCAAGAACCTTCCAAAATCTTGAAATTTTCGGAAATCTAAAAGTTTTTGAAAACATCCTTGCCGGATTGTATGTGAGGAATCAAAAGGGTTTTTTGAAATCAGGAATAACACTGAAAGGAATAGATAAAGATCTAATTACACAAAGCCTCTCTATTCTTGAATATGTAAATCTTTTAAATAAGAAAGATGAATTAGCAAAAAATCTTCCTATAGGTGAACAAAGATTACTTGAGTTAGGAAGAGCAATTGCCACTGAGCCTCAATTAATTTTATTAGACGAGCCAGCTGCTGGACTTAACATGAGAGAGACTAAGAATCTAAGCCAGCTAATTCAGAAAATAAGAAACGAAAAAGCTATTACTATTCTCATTGTTGAGCACGACATGGAACTTGTAATGGGAATAAGTGATATGATTACAGTGCTTAATTTTGGAGAAGTAATTGCTGAAGGAGAACCAATAATGATACAAAAAAATCCTTCTGTTATATCAGCTTACTTGGGTGAGGATTAGGAATGCTTAAGATAAAAAATTTAGATGTATACTATGGGAAATTATACACTCTTAAAAAAGTATCTCTTCATCTTAACAAAGGAGAAATCGTAGCTCTTATAGGAAGTAATGGAGCAGGAAAAACAACTCTTCTTAATACAATTTCAGGACTTATAAAACCTGCATCAGGAATAATTTCTTTGGAAGGTAAAGATTTAACCAAACTAACTCCAGAAAAAATTGTGAGGGAGGGAATTGCTCAAGTACCTGAAGGCAGACATGTTTTTAAAACTCTCTCTGTTGAGGAAAACATTCTTTTGGGAGCATATTCAAGATACTCCTTAAAGACAAAA
Organism: uncultured bacterium; assembly: GCA_937924475.1. Taxonomy (GTDB): domain Bacteria; phylum Nitrospirota; class Thermodesulfovibrionia; order Thermodesulfovibrionales; family Thermodesulfovibrionaceae; genus Thermodesulfovibrio. Next base: position 6,004 of record CALDSV010000044.1, on the reverse strand, counting down.
AGAGAAATTAAGGAAAATATAGAAAAAATTTATGAACTCTTTCCAAAATTGAAAGAGAGAAAAAAACAACTTGCAGGAACTCTTTCAGGAGGTGAACAGCAGATGCTGGCTATAGGACGAGCTTTAATGTCAAAACCAAAGCTTTTACTACTTGATGAACCAAGCATGGGGCTTGCTCCAAACATTATAAAAGAAGTCTTTAGCTATATTGTGGATCTCAAGAGAGTATTTGCACTGACAGTCCTTCTTGTGGAACAAAATGCAAAAAATGCTCTTAAAATCTCAGACAGAGGTTATGTTCTTGAGACAGGTAGAGTCATTCTTGAAGGCTCTGCAGAGGATTTACTAATGAATAGAGATGTTCAGAGAGCCTATCTTGGAAGAGACCTTGATGCAGAGGTAAGAATTTAAAGGAGGTTTTATATGATTTGGGATATACAAAAAGAATGCATGGATAGGGAGGAACTCTCTCAACTTCAGCTTGAAAGACTTCAGTCAACAATTCACAGGGTATACAGAAATGTTCCATTTTATCGTAGAGTATTTGATAAAAATGGAATAGACCCTGATGGTTTTGGCAGTCTTGAAGACATAAGCAAGATTCCCTTTACTACCAAGGCTGATTTAAGGGAAAACTATCCCTATGGACTGTTTGCTGTTCCTCTAAGGGAAGTAGTAAGAATTCACACATCTTCTGGCACAACTGGCATGCCTATTGTTGTTGGCTACACGAAAAATGACTTGAAAATATGGACAGAACTTGTTGCAAGGGTTTTAACATCAGGTGGTATTACAAAGGATGATGTAATTCAAATAGCTTTTAATTATGGACTTTTCACAGGAGCCTTTGGTTTTCATTATGGTGCAGAAAAAATTGGTGCATCCGTAATTCCTGTTTCCATTGAAAATCCAAAAAAACAGATAAAAATCTTACAGGACTATAAAACCACTGCTTTAATATCAACTCCCTCTTATGCATTGTTAATCGCTAATACATTGATAGAGATGGGTATAAATCCTAACTCCCTTTATCTTAAATTTGGTCTTTTTGGTGCAGAACCATGGTCAGAAAGAATGCGTCAGGAAATAGAGGAAAAACTTAAAATAACCGCCACAGACAATTATGGATTAAGTGAAATTATGGGACCAGGGGTAGCAGGAGAATGTCTCCAAAAGAAAGGATTGCATATACAGGAAGACCATTTTTATTTTGAAATCATAGACCCCCAAACACTGCAACCTGTAAAAGAAGGAGAAGTAGGTGAGCTTGTAATTACTACGCTTACAAAAGAAGCTTTTCCTGTTTTGAGATTTAGAACAGGTGATCTCACAAGGTTTATTTCGGGGGAATGTGCCTGTGGACGAACCTTTAGAAGAATTGACAGAATAATGGGTAGAACCGATGACATGATAATTATAAGAGGTTTAAAGATATTTCCCTCTCAAATCGAGGCTATACTTCATGAGATTCAAGGAAGACAACCTAATTATCAAATTGTTCTTGAAAGAAATGAGGGGATTGATCAAATTACAATTATGCTTGAGATAACAGAAGAGATCTTTTCTGACATGATGAAGGAACAAACTCAGTTAATTAGTAAAATAAAAGAAAGAATCGCCTCAGAATTAGGTTTACCAATAAACATAAAACTTGTAGAAAAACGCTCCTTTGAAAAAAGGGGAGAGAAAATAAAGAGAGTTATTGATATTAGATAGAGAGACTACTGAACTTCAAAAATAAAATCCATTTCTATTGGTGAATCAAGTGGTAGAGAACAAACACCCACAGCTACTCTGCAGTGTTTTCCTTTATCTCCAAGAATCTTTAATAAAAGCTCAGAAGCACAATTAAGAACCTTTGGTTGCTCTGTAAAATTCTCAGAGGAGGCTACATATCCAGTAATCTTTATGCATCTTTTTACTCTATCAAGACTTCCTAAGGTTTCCTTCACTATTGCTAAGGCATTAAGTACCACCTGAACACTCTCCTCAAAAGCTTCTTCTATAGTTATATCCCTTCCTACCTTACCTTTTTTTATTATCTTTCCCTCTCTAAGGGGTAATATACCGCTTAGATATAGCAAATTACCCACTTGCACAGCAGGCACATATGCTCCCACTGGTTTCACTGGCTGAGGCAGATTATATCCAAGTTGTTTTAATCTCTCTTCCATTTCCTAAGTTAAAGGCCATGATAGATGATAAAATATTTTAACAAATTCCAAAATTTTGTCAATATTGAGATTTCCCCTTCTCTACCCGGCCACTGTAATTGCAAAGCTCATGCTCGCAATACCGCCTACTGTTCTGTCATTGCGAGGCTTAAGAAGTGAGCCGTGGCAATCCAATCCTCTGTCATTGCGAGCAGTCCGAAGGACTGCGAAGCAATCCCTCATGGTGAGAAAATTTTTCCTTACCAATTAAAAAGGGTTTTATTGAATTTTATGGGTGAATAAATTTATTATTTAAAAAGAGACAAAAACAAAAGGAGGACAAAATGGAAATCCCCTTAAGTAAAAAACCAGAGAACCCACAGGAAAGAGAAATCCTTATTAGCGAGATCATTAAACAAGAGGAAGAAATCATTTTAAAAAACATTGGTTATCTTCAAAGGTTAATGATTGACAAACTAATAGACAAAGGCTATGCTTTAAGTGACATGGAAATAAATAAAACTTACGAAATAATCCTCTCAGAGGAAGAAAAATTTTATCCATCTGTTGATTTGTTAATAAGATTAGAGGACAAGATAATTTTTGCTATAAAATGCACGCCTACCTCAATAGATTCATGGCAGAGATTCATGTTTGCTTTTTGTAGAGTTGTGGAACCTTATCAAATTCCTTTCGCTTTTATTACTAATGGTGAGGAAGGGAGGCTAATTGATATCTTCTCCGGTGAAGTAAAAGAAACTTCAGATTTTCCAACAAAAGAGGCACTCCTCAAGCTTTTACCATCTATTGATTTTAATCCCTATGATGAAAAGAAGCTTCCTAAGGAGAAAAGAATACTTTATGCTTTTGATGCTATAAAATGCTGCCCGACCATATAGTATGAAACCTCTAAGATTAGCTCTCTGTCAGATAAATCCTACAGTTGGTGACATAGAAGGCAATATGGATAAAATACTCTCCTTTACTGAAATGGCTATTCAGGAAAAGGCAGAGATAGTTGTATTTCCAGAATTGGCCATAACAGGATATATGCCTGAAGATTTGTTATTTTATCCTTCCTTTTTAAGAAAAGTAGAAAATTCCCTACACAAGATCATAAAAAAAGTAGGGAATTTTATCCTAATTTTAGGTTTACCCATTAAAGAGGATGATCTTTACAATTCTGCAGCTATCTTAGCAAGGGAAAAGGTAATAGACATTTACCACAAAATTTATCTACCAAATTACAGCCTCTTTGATGAAATGCGATATTTCAAGTCAGGTAAAAGAGCACCTGTTTATGACTATGGAGGAATCTTGTTCGGACTTAATATTTGTGAAGATATTTTCCACTCTACATTACCAAGTCCTTTACAGGCTTACAAAGGCGCTGAATTGATAATTAACATATCAGCCTCTCCTTTCTACATAGGCAAATTTGATAGAAAACTCAAAATGCTATCTACAAGAGCTTATGACCTTGGAGTCTTCATTGCTTATTTAAACACTGCGGGTGGACAGGATGAGAAAGTTTTTGATGGAAGAAGCATGGTTATATCACCCTCTGGTGAAATTATTGCATTAGCTAAGGCTTTTGAGGAAGATTTACTCGTTGTGGAGATTGATTTAGAGGAAGTAACAAGAGTAAGAATGAGAGAGCCAAAAATAAGATGGGAAGCGAATCTTAAAGATGGTGAAATCATTAAAATCCCTATAGAGAGACAAAAGATCAGTAGAAATTTATCATTTCAAACTTCAAGCTTAAACTCTTCCCTTTTAAGCGAAGAAGAAGAGATCTTTAAAGCTCTTGTTTTAGGTCTAAAAGACTATGTGAGAAAAAACGGCTTTAAACATGTATGTCTGGGACTAAGTGGAGGTATTGATTCATCCTTTGTAGCTGTTGTGGCAGTGGAAGCCTTGGGAAAGGAAAAAGTCACAGGAGTTTTTATGCCCTCCCCTTTTACATCAAAAGAAAGCAGAGAAGATGTTTATAAACTTGTGGGTAATCTGGGGATAGAGCTCATAGAGATTTCCATAACTGAAATATTCGAAAAATATCTTCAAAGGCTTTCTAAGGTTTTTAAAAATTTACCTTTTGATGTAACAGAGGAGAATATTCAAAGCAGAATCAGAGGAAACATTCTAATGGCACTTTCAAATAAATTTGGTTGGCTTGTTCTAACAACTGGTAATAAATCTGAAATGGCAGTAGGATATGCCACTCTTTATGGAGACATGGCAGGAGGCTTTGCTGTAATCAAGGATGTTTATAAGACACAAGTTTACAAATTAGCCAGATGGGCTTCCAAGGGAAGAATTCCAGAAAGAGTTTTTAAAAAGCCTCCTTCAGCAGAGCTTAAGCAAAATCAGACAGATCAAGACACTCTTCCACCCTATGATTTGCTTGATGAAATACTTAAAAAACATATTGAAAAATGTATGGGTGAGGAAGAAATTGTTGAATACGGATTTGAAAAAGACATAGTGAAGAGAGTTTTAAAAATGGTTAAGACTGCAGAATTTAAAAGAAGACAATCTCCTCCGGGGATAAAAATTTCTTCAGTATCACTGGGAAAAGATTGGAGATTCCCTATTACCAACAAATTCAGTTAATAATCCTCAATCAAATACCTCCACTTCTACTGCATTCCCTCCTTTTTCATTGAAGGAGTCTCTTTTCCTGTCATTACAACCCCTCTTTCATGTCCCCATTCTTTCCTTAGGAGGGCTCCTTTTACTGAAACTTTAACCCTCATCCGTAATTGCGAGGGGATCCCCTCAATTGTCATTGCGAGGTTGCTTTATCACCCGAAGCAATCTCGTCTTCTTACACTTTTAAGTTTAAAAGGTATGAAATAGGTAATAATACACCCCATTACAAGTAACAAAAATTAGGGTTTTAAAAAATAGAATTCTTAATTTCACAAAAGTATGTTAAAATTAATATAAAAAAGTGGGAGGTTAACATGTTTTTTGAGACATCTTTATTAACTCTGATTGTAATAGTTTTCTTAGCTATTTACATTTTAAGTAGTGCTATCAAGATACTGAAAGAATATGAAAGAGGAGTTGTTTTTAGGCTTGGAAGAGTTATACCTGTAAAAGGACCAGGACTTGTCCTTATTTGGCCTGTAATTGATAAGATGGTTAAAGTTAGCTTAAGAATTGTTACCATGGACGTCCCTGCTCAGGATATAATTACGAAAGATAATGTATCAGTAAAAGTAAATGCAGTTGTTTATTTTCGACCAATTGATCCAATTAAAGCTGTTACAGCTGTTGAAGATTTTTACTATGCTACAAGCCAAATAGCTCAAACTACCTTAAGAAGCATACTTGGTCAAAGTGAATTACAGGATCTTCTTACAAATCGTGAACAAATAAACGCAGAATTACAACAAGTAATAGACTCTCAAACAGAACCCTGGGGAATTAAAGTTACTTCTGTGGAAGTTAAAAATGTAGATCTTCCTCAAGAAATGTTAAGAGCAATGGCAAGACAAGCTGAAGCAGAGAGGGAAAGAAGGGCAAAAATTATTCATGCAGAGGGAGAACTTCAAGCAGCTGAAAAACTCACAGAAGCTGCAAGAATTATTGCTTCAGAACCAGCAGCTCTTCAACTAAGATATCTTCAAACTTTAAAAGAGATTGCTTCCGAGAAAAATTCCACCATACTCTTCCCATTACCAATGGATTTAGTATCCCCTTTCTTGGAGAAATTAAAGGTTGATAAAAAATAAAGTAACTTTAAGAGCACTGCTTAGATTAGCTTTTTTAGCAGTGCTCATTGCTTTTTTGTTTTTTTTATCCTATGAATTAGGAATAATTGAATTTTTTTTAAACGAGGAAAA
>CALDSV010000043.1 GCA_937924475.1 uncultured bacterium | reverse complement strand
GTCTCAGCCCCTAACGTTAGGGATACCTGTTTGGACTATTCCTTTGTAAGTCTCTGATTTCAAAGAGCTTTTTTCTGGGTTTTTGCAAACCTCAGCGGTTTTTAAAGTTTTCAACAACTTTTCAACATAGGTTTGCAGAATCATCACTAAATTATACAATAAAGGCGTCTTCTTCATCTATGGTTTTATTTTCCTTTCCTATTGTTTGTGCATCTATTATATCAGTAAGTTCATATATTTTTACAAATCCTGTCTGGATGTTAAGTTTTTTAAGTTCCTCAGTGAGTCTTTTTTTCAGTGATGGATTAAGTTTGCATTCAAAAACACTTTTCTGAATTCTGAATCCATAGTTTTTAAGGGTTTTGTCTATTTTTGCTCTTTCCTTATCAGAAGATATGTCATATACTACTACAAATTCTTGATATCTTTTACCAAGGTATCTCAAACTTTAATTCCACCTCCTGTTTAACCCACTTTTTTATTCTGTATATCTGACGATGAATAAAGTCGTAAAGGGTGTCTCCATCGGCGTTGTAGGTTTTATTAAAATACTCTTCCAGATGGTTTAATACTTTTCTCACTCCCTTTGAGTTAAGCTTCATTGAGATTTCTACCTCTTGGAAATCTTTTTCTGTTATGATGCGAAGATTTATGAGATTTATTATAAAACTATCCAGTCGAGCTCTTAAGAGTTCTTGTATGTCTGCACAAAGTGATTCGTAGTTGTTTTCCGGGCTGTGGAGAAAGCCAAGATAGGGATTAAGAGATTGGGAATGGATGATTGTTCTTAATTTGTTAAATGTTATGTGACTGCATATATTTATGAGAGAGTTTATTAAATCAGGGTTTTGTCTTTGTCTAATTTTTATATGGAATTGAGGGTTTTTGATAATTAGATTTAAGGCTTTGTAGTTCTGCTTTGAGGCTGAAGCTTCATAGCCTCTTACGGTGTGAAGGCTTTTTGATTGAATAATTTTTTGTCTGTATTGGTTTAGTTTTTCTATTATTTGTTCTCTTAAAGGATGTCTTTTTGAAGTAAAAAGAATTTCATAACTCTTCAATTTTAGATTTGCTATGTCCTTTGCATAAGTGAGGATTTCTTCTTCTGAGGAGGTTTTATATTTAATGATGTGATTATAAATTTCATCAAAGTGAGATTTGTAGTCTCTTCTTACGATTACGATGGGGGAGTTGAAATTTGAGGAGATGACAATTGGTATTTGATTTTTAATTAATTTTTTTAGCACTTGAGTGCTTAAGGAGGTATTCTCTGTTATGGTTACTTCGCTAATTCGGCTTATGGGTATTGTTTCAAGAGTTTCATCAGAAGAGGATATTTTTATGGTTTCTGATTGAATGTTGAGATATAAACCCGGCTTTACTATGTATAGTGGTTTTCTAAGGTTTTTAATCTTTTTTTCACAAGGGATTTCTATGCCTGCAAATTTTATGTTTTCATTTTTTATGAATTTTATTGATGAGTTGTCTATTTTAAAACCTATTTCCTCTAAAATTTTCCTTGCTTTATTGAGTGTTTCATTTAGTTTTTCTTCACTTTGACTCATTAATAAGTATGTATCGGCATGTCTTAATGCAACGACAGAGTTGCTGTTTAAGGCACGGTCAGCTTTAAGTAGATATATGTTTGTTAGCATGGCAGAAAGGGGACTACCAAGTAGAAGCCCTTTTGTGGGTTGTTGGTGGGTTTTGTTGTATATGAATCCAACTTTGAGAAATTTTTCTATGAGTTTTACTATGAATTGGTCAGCCAGGGGGATTAATTCTGATAAAGCCTTTATTAGATAGCTGTGATTAATTTCTTTGTAGAATCTTTCCAGGCTAAAAAGAGCGATATTGTTGTAGTTTGCGTTTATGAGTTCTTCAATTTTGCTCTTTATCTCTTTTTCTGAAAAATGAGGTCTGAAAGAGAATACTGTGAGGGGTAGCATGTTATCAATAGGTTTTTTAAGTATTTTATAGAGAAGACATTGCACTACACGGTCTTTCCAGTGAAACTTTTCAGTAACTATCTGTGTTCCATTGGGGATAAAGGCTTCAGGTGGTTGGGGTTGATAGTTTGAGGTGATTATAGCATTGTATAATTGGGCTGTGACTTCATTAATGGAGGAATTGTCCATTTGATCTCTGTTTTTCTCTACATAGAATTGAAGGGTATCTACAAATTTTTGTGGATTTATGAAGGAGGTTTGAGGTTCAGGTGAGATTATGTAGTAGCCTCTGCCATAGGATAGTGTCCCTTCCAGGTGGAGCTCTTCACATATTAAAATTAAGGGGATTACTCCCTCTAAGTCACCTTTTAAGTAAACTTTGCCCATACAACCATTTATAAGTCTTGTGCTTCCTTGTTGAGACATGGAGTTTACAGGAAATTCCTCGTAATCCCAGTAAAGGAGTAATTTTAGTGATTCATCTGAATAGGGAAAAAGAAGTTTTATATCAAAGAGTTTTTCTATGGTGGCATGGAAAAGACGGAAAAAGTCAGATTTCTCTATGTATGTTCTTTTTTTAGGATGTTTCAGTTTGATGGGTAGAGGGGTTAGGAAATTGAGGCATATCTCTGTTCTCTGGCTTATCTGCTTTGTTTTTTCTGATTCTAAAATTTCGTAGTTTCTTAGTTGAGGTTTTTCTACCTTTATAAGTGAGACATTTCTTGCATTCCAGGTGTCTTGAAAATATTTTTCAAGAGCTTCTGCCCAAAGAAAGGATTCCTTTAGAGCTGCTTTTGGAAGAATCAATTCTAAGGTAAGTTTTTCCTTTGCTCTTAGAGTTTGATTGAAAGTTTTCTCTTTAAGGTGAAATATTATGTCTTTTTCATAATTTAAGTCTGATTTTATCTCTTTCGTCACTGCTTCAAAAACAGAGTAGGCAAAGGTGTTTAGAGTGTTTTTTGTCTCAAAATCAGCCCTTATCCGAAACCAGCCTATGCTTTTTAAAGCTTTGTTCATGTTAATTTATTATCATAAACTTTCTCAGGATCAGGAAGCACTTTTCTATCTTTGAATTTTCCCAAATCAAGATAATCTGTTTTTGTATTGACCGGGTGTTTTTTAAAATTAAGCATAATTTTAAGCTTTTTTATTCTTTCATGCTCCCATAAAGTTTTAAGATTTGAGGAGAGCTTACTTAGGATAAAGGATTCGAAACTTTTTTTAAAATCTTCAATAGAAGGAGTTTCACTAAGATTTTCAGACCATTCATGAAAAAGATCCTGATACCGCCTTTGCCTTTCTGATAGGTATAGCTTAGGTTTTATCTTTATGGAGCCTAATCCGAGAGGTTTTACCATGCCAAGTCTATGAGCACATTCTTCAGGTAAGTGAAGAACAAAAAGTAATGCTCCAAGCTCTTCTTTAGTGAGATTTTCAAAGCGTATAATACCTTGAAATTTTGCTCCTTCTCTTACTGGTCTTATTGTGGTGTATTGAGAGATATGTTTGTCTACTTCTTCTTTTGTGGCTTTCCAATTATTTGCCTCTCTATGCCAGTATAGTTTATAACCCCGAATTGGTTTTCCATCGTTGTAGTGAGCAAGATTTTTAGGAAAGTCTTTTAAGTTCTCATTTCCCTGGACAAGATAATGCTGAAAACAAGTGGGTTTTGGTGTTGACAGTATTTTTGGGTTTCCTTCTGGAAGCAGAGGGTTCTGAGTGTCTATTAAATAGAAATCTTCAAAGAATACTCTACTTGCAAAGTCACTCTCTCTTCCAAAAATTGCCTCGGCAAAATCAATATTTTCCTCTTTTCTAAGCTTTTCAGGTATGTGTTCACCTATTGATTTTATGTAAGGAATGCGGAACATTTTTGTATGTCCGAAAGCTATGCGGTTATTGCCTTTTGAGTCAATGTATTTACTGAAAAAACATGGCACCTCATCTTTTCGCTCTAATTCTTTTAATAGATTTATGCCTGCTTTTCTCTCTTTGTCGTTTTTGTAGTCTTTTATGTCTTCCTTGGAGAGTTTAATTCTTTTTCCAGAACTTGGTATTTCTATGAAGTAGTATTTTTTCCTTCCATTTATGAGAGGAGAAATTACCAAATACCCAGATTTGTTTTTGTATTTTAATTTTTGAATTTCATAGGGTGCATCTTTGAGTTTATAATTTAAAAGGATAGCTTTTGCTTCTTTTTCCTTAATAATTTCAAAATTAGATTCCTCAATGTAATATGACAATCCCTCTTTCTTTAAAATTCCACCTTGAGGTTTTATGTATTTTCTGTATTCATCTCTTAATCTTTTGCATCTATCTGCAAAGCTTCTATAGTAAAGCTTTCTATCATGAAAATTTATAAATTTTCCAAAACTTACTATTTCAATTAATGTTCTAATCATTCCACGCATAGAACTACCAGGGATACGAATTAGGCTTCCCGGGCTGAAGAATGCTGGATTTGCAAAAGGTTTTTCTTTTTTATTATCTTTTCTTTTTCTGTTTGCCAACATTTTTGAGTATTCTTCATCGTTTAAAGTATCTCTTATGTAAAGAGGGGTAAGAGTTTCTATTTCAAGAGATATGTATCCTGTATATAAGTCTTTGTGATAAGTATCAAAACTTGGTATGCATTCTTTTTTAATTGTTATGAGTTCATTGTTTAGGGGTATGAAATTGTAAGGTGCTTTAGAGAAGTAGTATTCCTGAGTTTGACTCTTAGGATTTTGGTAGGTGTCTTTTGATTTTTTATATTCCATGGTTTAACCTCCTAAATTATTTGCTTTTTGTCTTTGTCATAAAATCCTACAAATCGGCAATCTCCATAGGTGGCAAGTAGACTTTTGCTGTGATATTCTATGTAGTTTCTTGTTTTTATGAATACTTTGTTTTGCTTATTGTCTACTTTAATATTTGAAAAGGGAAGTATCAGTTCGGTTCCCCTCTCTTCGAATATTTTTGTCCAGCTATTGTTAATTTTTTGAAAATCTGTTCCCCAAAGTTGTTGATAGGCATCTACAACGAAGACTTCCTCTCCCTCTGTATCTATCCTTAATCTGCCTTTTATATTGCCGTTGCTTTTCCATAAGAAAAGCTCCTTTTGATTGTTAAATATCCTAATTTTGAGCAGTTTCCTCTCATCAATCTGTTCTTCATGGAAGAAGTGAAAATTATTACCGTCATATTTACCAATTAGAATTTTGTTTGACTGATATGCCACAACAAGACCAGATTCTTTGAAATACTCTTTTACAGTGTTGGTTAAACTTTTTATTTCATTTAGTATTAATGATTCTGAGTTTATGCTCTTAAGTTCCAAGCCATTCTCACTTTTCATGTTTTTCCTCCCTAAATTTTAATTTTTAACAAAAGCATCTACGAAATCCTGAAGGATCTGCTTTTCATTTGGAGTAAGAGCCTCTGGATTTTTAAATTCTAAGGATTTTGAATCCCAAGAAATTTTTGCCCATTTACCTTTTAGAACACCTCTACCAATCGATTTTTCTCCACCTATAGGAAGATCTCCTGTCCATAGATCTTTTAGAACAAGAAGCATGAGCCCTGCCTCATGTTTTTTGAATTTGCTTATTTTTATAGATATATTGAATTCATCGGGTTTATCCTTACTGAAAAGTGGTTTTATTTCTGCAAGGGCTCCCTCTATGGTTCCGCCTGTAAAGCGATCAATTTTTATAAGAGTTTGCGTCTCCATAGGATATCCTCTGATGATAGCCTCTTCAATAATTATTTTGCCCTTTTGTTTGTTTTTTTCATTTGTATCTACGTCCCCAAAAAGTTCCTTTATTATTTGATTACTTTTTCCTAAGGTCTTAACTATTCTTTCTGCTCTTGCTCTAATAGCTCCCTTAAGAGAACTTCCAGGTAGGATTGGAATTTTATCAGAGCAAATGTGAACTACATCAGGTTCATTTGGGTTGATGTTATAGTCTCTTACTATTAGAGAGTTTTTTATCAAAAAAGATGCTTCAATTGA
>CALDSV010000042.1 GCA_937924475.1 uncultured bacterium | reverse complement strand
GCATCGAGTATCAGAAGATTTCTTTATTGATATTTTGAAAAATCATTTTACAGTAGATGAGGCATGGAATCAGCTCGAGACAGCTATTGATTGGGGTAGATACGCTGAATTATTTGCTTATGATTATGACTCTGGAGAACTTTACTTTGAAGAGTCTGAATTTGTTGATAAATAGATTAGCTGATTTAATCCCCCTTCTTTCTTACTATTATAATTACAAAGGCGACAGAATAGAAATTTCTACAGATGTTAAGGCTGCAATACTTTCCTCTATGGGAATGGAACTTACTGAGCAATCTCTAAGATATTGGATTGAATATTTTGAGAATAGCTCTTGGAAAAAGGTGGTAGAACCTGTTTATGTAATTGGAGAAAATCCTCAAATTTTTATATATTGTAAGGATAATTTACAGAGAGATGCAGAAATAGAAATCCTTCCTTTTGAAGAAATTGGTTTTGAAGGTGAAAAGTTCTACTTCCACTTTAAGATAGGGGAATCAAATATTTTAGATAGTAAAAATATTAATGATGAAACATATTTCAAATACAAAGTTTCCTTACCCAAAATTCCCCTTGGTTATTATAAAATAAAGATATTTCTGAAAAACAAAGACTTTAAAAGTTTTCTCCTTGTTTGTCCTGAAGAGAGTTTTAGTCCTATTAATAATAAAACTTGGGGTATGCATATAAATCTTTGGAGTCTTAGAGATGGATACAGGGAAAGTGACTTCTCTCAAGTTAGAGCAGTTGCAGAATATGTTAAAGGACTTGAAGGCTTCATAAGTTTATCTCCTCTTCACTTTAATGATCCCTTAGATCCTTATGGAAGAAGCCCTTACTCAGCTTTATCAAGGCAATTTAAAACACCTCTCTATGTTTCTGAGATCTCAGTAGAGGAAAAGGACAGCAAATTTTTTGATTATGAAACTATCTGGAAAGAAAAGCTAAGGAAATTAAGAGAAAAATTTAAAAAAATATCCTCAGAGGAATGGGAAAATTTTCAACAATATAAAAATAATCTTCCTATTCTTTTTAGAGAAGATTTAAAGTACTTTGCTGTCTTTTCTTTTCTTAGAGAAAAATTAGGAAATAACTGGCAAAGTTGGGATCTCTCCTTTAAGAACCCTGAGACTCCAATCTTAGAGGAAATTTACAAAAAAAATGAAGAAGAAATTTTATTCTACGAATATCTTCAATGGCTTGTTGAAAAGGAACTAAATGATTTGAAGGAATATAAATTTTGCCTGGATCTCGGATTTGGTTCTACGAAACAGAGTTTTGATGTGTGGAGAAATAGGGAAATTTATGCCTTAGAGGCTGAATACGGAGCACCACCAGATGATTTTAATCCAAGAGGACAGAAATGGGGTTTTCCTCCCATAATACCCTTTAGATTGTCAGAGAAAGCCTATTTACCATTTATAAAAATACTTAGAGCTAACATGAAGGGTACTTTTATAAGAATTGATCATGCCTTGGGCCTTTTCAGAGCCTTTTGGATTCCTCAGGGAAGAGAACCTTCAGAGGGAGCTTATGTAAAATATCCATGGAATGATCTTATTTCAATCATTTGTCTTGAAAGCCATTTAAATAAGGTTGGAATAATTGGAGAAGATTTAGGTACAGCAGAAGAGTGGATGAGAGAGGAATTAATGAAGAGAAAGATAAGTTCTTGGAAAGTATTCTATTTTGAAAAAGACTGTTCTGGCTATAGAGACTTTTCAGAATATCCTGAAGAGTCTCTGTGCAGTATTACTACTCATGATTTACCAACTTTTAAGGGATTCTGGTTTGGTAAAGACATTGAATTAAGAAAAAATTTTTCTCTCTTTGACGATTCATTTTTTAATAAAGCCAAGGAGGAAAGAAAGAAAGATAAAGAAAGAATTACGGAGCTTCTACTAAAATATGGAAAAATTGAAGCTCAGCTTGATTCTCTTCTTCTTTCATTAATTAAGTTTCTGTCAATGACAAAATCAAAATATCTTCTTATTTATCCTGAAGACCTTCTTCTTATAGAGGAACAGATAAATTTTCCTGGAACAACTACAGAATATCCCAACTGGCAAAGAAAGATACCGCTCACAGTGGATGAATTTATAAATTTACCAATTATGAAGAAATTAGAAACTATTTTAAAGGAGACTGGTCGGATTCCTGCAAGGTAGATTCAGACTCTTTAAATGCAGGTGTTTCCTCTTCTTTTTCAGTTTTCGTATATTCTTCCTTTATTATCCCTCGTTTTTGCATAATGAAATAAATTAATTGTGCTCTTTTTTCAATAAATTTAGAATTTCCTGAAGGATTATATTTAATTGGATTAGGTAGAGCTGCAGCTAACCTTGCAGCTTCCCAAGCAGAGAGATCTGAGGCAGATTTGCCAAAGTGATGTCTTGCTGCAGCTTCGGCTCCAAATATTCCCTCTCCCCATTCAGCAATATTCAAATATAACTCAAGAATTCGTTTCTTAGAGAGATTTTTTTCAATCCTCCAAGTAATTATTGCCTCTTGTAGTTTCCTTATAGGATTTTTTGAGGGGCTTAAATAGAGGTTTTTAGCTAATTGTTGGGTTATGGTACTGCCTCCATATTTTAATTTTCTCTCTTTAATATCTTTTTCAATGGCTTTCTTTATCCCTTCTATATCAAAACCTGAATGACGATAGAATTTATCATCTTCAGCAATTAAAAGTGCTTTAACAAGATAGGGAGAGATCCTATTGAGAGAAACCCAATATTTTTTTATAGTCACTTTTTTGCCCTCTTTTTGCCATTGTGCAATTCTATGTTTCATCATAGCTGTAAGCTCTGGAGGTTTTCTCCTTAGTGAAGAAACATCAACAGTAAAAGGGAAAATTAAAACATAGAAAAAATAAATAATCAAAATGAGAAGAATTAATCGAAAGAAATTTTTAAACATTTTTTATTTTAACATTCGAGGCAAAATATCCTCCTTTAGCTTTCTCCAATTAATCTCCTTTTCTATAAAAAAGCATAATGAAAAAAACATAAATCTATCATTCTGAGAGAGAAATCTATTAAAATAATTAAAAAATGTTTGACAGGAAAAAACAATTAAGCTGGGCAAAATTAAAAGTGGGGATTGTAATTACTCTTGCTTTATTAATTGTCTTTTTAGTCATTATTTTTTCAGGAGGAATAAAATCCCTTTTACAAAGACAAGAGACGGTGAAAATCCTAATTGCCGATGTAAAAGGTTTGAGGGCTGGAGCATCTGTAAGAGTAGCAGGAGTAGATGTGGGGAATGTAGAAGAAATAAAGTTACATGAGAAATATGGCACTATTGTTACGGTTTCTATTAATAAAGATGTTATTAATTTTCTCAGAAAAGATGCTAAAGCTTCAGTACAAACCATAGGATTATTAGGAGACAAATATGTGGAGATTTGGCCAGGCAAGTCTCAAGATTTATTTGATAAATCTCGGTTTATGGAAGGATATTCCCAAACAGAAATTAAGGAAATTATTGGAGTGGCCTCAAATGCTCTGGTTCAAATGGACAGATTAATAGAGAAGATTAATACTTTAATTTCTGATATACAAGAATCAAAAGGAACGGTTTATAGGTTTCTAAAAGATCCTACCTTATATAACAATTTTAATTCCTTAGTCTCCGAATTAAAAATAACTACAAATGAAATTAGGAGTGGTAGCTTAGGTATGATTTCCCGTGACAGAGAAATTTATCAAAAACTTACCACTATATTATCAAATTTGGAAAAGATTTCTAATAAATTAAATTCTTCTGAGGGCTCCCTTGCAAGATTAATAAATGAACCAGAGCTTTATGAAAATTTACTAAGTTCATCACAAAAAATTGACAGACTTTTAAGGGAAATTGAAAATTCAGAAGGTACTCTGACTCTTCTTCTTAAAGATAAACAAACAGCATCAGATTTAAAGCAAACCATTCAAGAGTTAAAATCTTTACTTGAAGAAATAAAAAAAGATCCAAAGAAGTTTTTTAAATTTAGTGTATTTTAAGTTATATTAAAGATGTTATGGCAATATTAGAAATAAGAAAATATCCTGATGAAGTTCTTAAAAAAAGAGCAGCGGAGATAACTAAGGTGGATTCTCATATCCAAAAGCTTATTGACGATATGATTGAAACAATGTACAGCGCAAAGGGTGTAGGATTAGCTGCTCCTCAAGTAGGAGTTTCTCAAAGATTGATAGTTGTGGATACAAGTCTTAGGGAAAAAGATAATTCTTTAATAGTCCTAATTAATCCTCAAATAGTAGCTCAAGAAGGAGAAATTCTCTCAGAAGAAGGTTGTCTAAGTCTGCCAGGATTCATTACAAGATTAAAAAGAAGCGAAAAAGTTTTGGTAAAAGGTATTGACAGACTCGGAAAAGAAGTCCTAATAGAAGCTGATGGTTTACTGGGAAGAGCTCTTCAACACGAAATTGACCATTTAGATGGATTACTTCTGATTGATCGAATAAGTCCCCTTAAAAGAGAGCTTTTCAGGAAAAAATATCAAAAAATAAAAAATAAATAAATGTCCTATAAAAAAGAGGGAATAATTTTTTTTGGCACTCCAGAATTTGCAGTTCCCACTCTTGAGGCATTGTATCAAAAAAACGAGAAAATTTTATTAGTTATCACTCAGAAGGATAAACCAAAAGGTAGAGGACAAAAATTACAACCACCTGCGGTAAAATCTTTTGCTTTAGCCAAGAACCTTAAATTTTTACAGCCAGATAAGATAAGAGATGAAAATTTTATTTCTATGCTTAAAGCTCTCAGGCCTGAATTTGCTATTGTAGTAGCCTATGGAAAAATCCTTCCAAAAGAAATTTTAGAAATCCCTCGATATGGATGTATAAATCTTCACGCTTCTTTACTACCTAAATACAGAGGAGCTGCTCCTATTCAACGCGCATTAATAGCAGGAGAAAATATAACGGGTGTGACTACCATGCTTATTGATGAAGGCTTAGATACTGGTCCAATTCTTCTTCGAAAAGAAGTTCTTATTGAAGAAGAGGACAATGCAGAGACCCTCTCGCAAAAACTTTCACTTATAGGAGCTGATTTAGTTTTGGAAACAGTTGATAAAGTTCGTAAAGGTTTAGTTTTACCCACTCCTCAGACAGGACAAGCAACTTATGCGCCTCCTCTAAAAAAGGAAGAAGGGAGGATTAATTGGAATCTATCCGCAAGAGAAATTTTTAATCTCATTAGAGGAACCTATCCTTGGCCCTGTGCTTACAGTTTTCTAAAAAGAGAGAGAATTAAAATCCTCAAAGCTCAACCCTTAGAGGGTAATTATAAAGCAGGATATATTTTAAAAGCAAAAGATGAATTGATTGTAGGTACAGGTGCAGGGTTACTCAAGATTATTATGATTCAGCCAGAAGGGAAAAGAGTTATGACAGCAAAAGAATTTGCCTGTGGAAGAAAAATAAATGAAGGACTTGATTATTTTTGTTAGAGGCTTTGTACTTAAGGTTTACTATCCTCTTTTAATGTTTTTAGGAGCCTTTTTAAGGGAAAAAAGATCCAAAATGCAAACACATATTATTAAACTTAATAATTATCTTGTAAGGCAAGGTAAATATAAAATAGATAAAATACTTCTACTACTCCCCCATTGCATACAAAACTCTAAATGCGATATTAGATTGACTTTCAATGTACTTAAATGTAAAAGATGCGGTCTTTGCAAAATAAAAGATTTAATTGAATTGGCTGAAGATTCAGGTATAGCCATCTCCATAGCTACGGGTGGAACAATTGCAAGGAAAGTTGTTAGAGAATTGAAACCTCATGCTATAGTGGCAGTTGCTTGCGAAAGAGACCTTTCAAGTGGTATTGTAGATACCTATCCTATTCCTGTATTAGGGATAATAAATGAAAGGCCTTCAGGTCCATGTATAGATACTACAGTAGATTTACAAAAAGTTAAGGAAGCAATTCAATGGTTTATAAATTCTCACCAAGACACAAAGCAGTAGGAATTCTTAAGGAAATTTTTAGTGAGAATAAACCACTAAAAAAAATACTTCAAGATGTAGAGTTCGAAAGCTATAGTCACTCTGATAGAGGTTTTCTAATTGAGCTAATATATGGTGTTCTCAGAAATCTATATTATATAGATTGGCTCCTTGAAGATTTTTATAGAGACAAAAAAAATCTCTCCCAAGAAACTATAAATAATCTTAGATGTGCAGTATATCAATTAATTTTTATGAAGTTACCCCCTTACGCTGTGACCAATGAGACCGTGGAGGTGGAAAAAAAATTTAAGGGCTTACCATCCGTTGTAAACGCTATTTTGAGAAATTTCTTAAGAAAATATGTTGATATTGCGCAATTAAAGGAATTGCCAGAGGATAAACTAACTTATCTTTCTATAAAATATTCCCATCCAAAATGGCTCATTAAGAAATGGCTTAGAAGATTCTCTCAGGAAGAGACAGAGAAAATTTTAAAAGCAAACAATCAAAAACCTCCTTTTACAATAGCTGTTAAACCAGAGGAGAGAGATTCCATAGCAGAATATTTGAATCAAAAAGGATTAATAACAAGAAAAACCTCCTATGCTCCTTCAGGATTGATTATTGAAGGACAAGGGCATCAAATAATAGATTTTTTGATGGCTTCTGACTTTTTTTGGGTTGTTCAAGATGAAGCCTCTCAGATTGCTTGTTTTCTTTTAGAAGCTAAGAAAGATATGTTAATATTAGATGCCTGTTCTTCACCTGGTGGAAAGGCTCTTTTAACTTCAGCTTTAATGGAGAAAGGGAAGGTTATTTGTTTAGAAAAAGATGCTGAAAGATTCAGAATCTTAAAGCAAAACATTGAAAGAGTAAGAAAGTTTTTACCTAATATGCAAATTGAAGCCATCCATGGTGATGTCCTTAATTTTTGTGAAAAAGACTCTTTTGATAGAATTATTTTAGATGCGCCTTGTTCTTCCTTGGGAGTAATAAGAAGAAATCCTGATGTTAGATACAGAGTTAATATGAGAGAGATAGAGAGAATGGCACAAAATCAGATGCTCCTTCTTGAAAAAGTCTCAGAATTTTTAAACAGAAGAGGTGTTCTTTTATATGTTGTTTGCTCTTCTGAGCCAGAGGAGGGAGAAAAATTGATATATAACTTTTTACATAAATTTAGCGAATTTTGTACTATAAATAGTAAGGTTTACCCCTTTAAAGACTTAAAGGTTGGAGAAGGTATGTGGAGAACCTACTGTCATAAAGAGGGTATGGATAGTTTTTTTATTTCAAGGTTGGGGTATAAATGAAAAAATTTTTATACATTTTGATTGCTATATTTACAGGTTTTATTAGTGGTTATTTATTTTTGACTCTTATAATATTGTCTGGAAAAGTAGAAGTGCCTGATCTAAAAGGAAAAGACATTGTACAGGCAAATCAAATATTAAAAGAAAAAGGCTTATATATAAGAATAGATGGGCAAGAATATTCTGAATATCCCTCTGGTACTATCTCCAAACAAGAACCTCCTGCTGGTATTAAAGTAAAAACAGGTAAAGAAATCGGTGTCATTGTAAGTAAAGGTTTTCAATTTAGCACAATGCCTGATGTGACAGGCCTAAAGTATGAAGAAGCTGAAAAGCGTCTTAAAGAATTAAATATTCCTATTGAAAAAGTTATATACATTGCTTCTGATATTTACCCACCCCTTACAGTAATATCTCAACGTCCTGAACCTCATGAAGGAGGACAATCTATTAGACTTCTTGTATCAAAAAAACAGGAGGAGGATAAAAATTGACATTAATAGCACCTTCAATTCTTTCTGCAGATTTTGGTAGGCTTGCTGAGGAAGTGAAGCTTGCTGAAGAAGCTGGCGCTGATATTATTCATGTAGATGTTATGGATGGTATCTTTGTTCCTAACATTACAATAGGACCTTTGGTAGTGGATGCTATAAGAAAATCCACAGAGCTTCCTATAGATGTACACTTAATGATTATAGAACCTCATAGATATATTAATCATTTTATTGAGGCTGGTGCTGATATCTTAACAGTCCATGCAGAAGCATCAACTCATTTACATAGAACAATATGGAGCATTAAAGATAAGGGAATAAAAGCTGGTGTTTCTCTAAATCCTGCAACTCCTGTTTGGGCTATTGAAGAGATTATAAGAGACATTGATTTGGTTCTATTAATGTCTGTAAATCCTGGTTTTGGTGGTCAATCCTTTATTAATTCTTCTATAGAAAAGCTCAAGAAAATGAAAAAAATAATAACTGAAAGCAATTCAATGGCAGTGATTGAGATAGATGGAGGAGTAAAACTCTCCAATGCAAAATCTATTGCTCAAGCTGGTGCCCATATTCTTGTAATGGGTTCGGAGTTTTTCAGTCAAAAGGATTACAAGGAATTTATGAAAAAATTAAGGGAGCAATTAGATGAAAATTGAAGAATTAATAGATAAAGCTGAAGATCTGCGAGGCAAAGGTTTCTTTAGAGAATCTCTACGGATTTGGAAAAAGATTCATAGATATTCCCTAAATAAAAGTGATATTAATTTAGCCTTAGAGGCCTTAATTGCATTAGGAGATCTAAACAGAATAATAGGTAACTTCCGCAAGGCTTTGGATTTTTATAGGGAGGCTATCGAAGCCTCAGAAATATTAAAGGATGAAAGAGCTTTAGCTGATAGCTTAAGTGGTGCAGCCTTATGTTATAAGGCTTTAGGAAATTGGAAAGAAGGATTAAATCAAATTATAAAAGCTCGTAAAATTTATAAAAAAAACAATGACAAAAAAGGCATTGCCTTCAGCTATTGGGCTCAGGGAGCTATTTGGCGATTTGGAGGAAGAATAAAAAATTCTTTACAATGTTTCAGTAAGGCTCTTGAAATTTTCAAAACTCTTAAAGACAAAAGTGCTATAGCTTATACCTATTGTGGCTTAGGTGGAAGTTCCAGAGTAAATAAAAAATACCACGATTCTATGAGATATTATAAACAAGCGAATAAAATATTTTCTAAATTAAATGATAGATTTGGAATTGCTTACTCTTATTGCGGAATTGGTAATGCCTACAGGATGCTAAATAGACCCGAGGAAGCTGAAGAAAATTTTAATAAGGCTTTAGTAATTTATAGAGAAATTGGCGACATTGTTAGTTCTTCCTATACATTGTGGAGTCTTGCTATGACTCAAATTATGAAGGAACATAAAAAAGATAATGAAAACTTCAAAAAGGCAATTCCCTATATAAACCTCGCAGAGAAAAATTTTAAAAAATGTAGTGATCCAAGAGGCTTAATCTACTGTAAAATAATCAAGGGAATAATTTATTATTTGAAGGGAGAAATTTTAACATACAGAAAATTGATGAGGAAAGCTCTCGAGACTGCTAAGAAATATGATTTTGCCTTAGAGAAAAAGTATGTTCAGGATATTTTAGAAGAAAAATATAAAATGCCTCCTAACATACCTTAAAATATGGTGTCTGAAAAAATAATAACAATTCCAAATATTTTATCGTCCATAAGAGTATTGCTTGTGCCTTTCTTTATATTTTCAATGAATATGAAAGATTACTCTATGGCACTAAAAATCCTGATTTTAGCTGGTTTAACTGATAGCCTTGATGGTATTATTGCAAGAAAATTCAATCAAATTTCAAAAGTAGGCATATTTCTTGACCCCTTAGCTGATAAACTCCTTGTAATAAGTATTATGGCAACCTTTTACATTAATAAATTAGTGCCCGAATGGTTCCTCCTAATAGTATTCACAAGGGATGTCTTAGTGGCTCTTGGTTGGTCAGAGGCATATTTTAGAAGAAGGAAATTAATGAAACCTCTTTTTCTGGGTAAATTATGTAATGCTTCTCAAGTTATCATATTTAGTTATGTTCTTCTTGCTCTAAATTTAAATCTTCCTAAGCCCTCAAATTTTATCTATTTTTTAGTAAGTAGCCTGTCCATAATTTCCTTTCTTCAATATTCATTAGAGAGACTAATAAATGAAAACCAAAGGGGTTAAAATCGAATACATAGAAAAAGGAAGCATAGCTGAAAAATGCGGGCTAAGAAAGGCAGATATTATAGTTTCTATAAATAATCATAGAATAAAAGATGCAATAGACTTAATGTTTTATTCAGCAGAAGAAAATTTTAAGATGATAATTAACAGAGAAGGTGAAATAATTACATTAAATGTGGAAAAATATGACGAACCCCTTGGTATTGAAGTAGAGCCCTTCAGGATTAAAAGATGTAGAAATAAGTGTCTCTTTTGCTTTGTGGATCAGCTTCCAAAAGGTTTAAGAAAATCACTATATGTAAAAGATGAAGATTACAGAGCAAGCTTTTTGTACGGAAATTACATAACTTTGACAAATTTAACTAAAGAAGACTATGAAAGAATCGCAAAACTCCATTTAAGCCCTCTTTATGTATCTGTCCATGCTACCGATCCAGAGATAAGAAACCGAATTTTGGGAAACTATGATGCTCTACCTGTGTTGTTAGAATTAAAAAAACTGGTGAAAAGCAAAATCAGGATACATACTCAGATTGTATTATGTCCGGGAATTAACGATGGAGAAATCTTAGAAAAAACAATCAAAGATCTATATAAGCTCTATCCCTATGTAAAATCTATAGCTATTGTTCCCGTTGGTTTAACTAAATATCAGAAAAATAATTTAATACCTGTTGATAAAAATAAAGCTCAAGAGGTTATATCAATAGCAGAGGCTTTCCAAAAAAGATTTATTAAAAAGCATGGTATTTCCGTAGTTTATCTTGCCGACGAATTCTACATAAAAGCAGAAAAACCTTTTCCTAAAATTACTATCTACGATGACTTCCCTCAAATAGAAAATGGTGTAGGTATGGTTCCCCTTTTTATTAATAAAATTAAAAAAATAAGTATTCCTCAAAGGCAGATTAAAAAAAGAATTGTCACCTTTACAGGAATTTCCTTTTATCCCTATTTGTTAGAGTTTATTGAAAAACTAAAGCTTAGAAACATTCCTATTGATCTAATTCCAATAAAAAATAATCTTTTTGGACAGTCTGTTACTGTAACAGGACTCTTAGCAGGAGAAGACATAATTAAGGGACTGGCATCTTATGTAGAGAAAGATGATATAGTTTTGGTACCAGAGGTTACAATGAAGGATATGGAAAAAAAATTTTTAGATGATTTAACCTTAAGTGATATAGAAAAAATTTTAGATACAAAAACAATAAAAATTGGCACCGAACCGGAAGATTTGATATCAGCTATAAACTCTATAAGTTCAGATTAAATGTTTGACTTTTTTTATCTCTAATGATAATCTTTCTACATGGCAAAAATTTTATCAATTAATGTAAGTGACCAAAAAGGAACGAGAAAAAAACCGTTGCAGATGGCCATAGTGCGAGAGAATTTTGGAATTGATGGCGATGCCCATGCATCTGAAAATTGGCACAGACAGATAAGCTTATTGGCTATGGAAAGTATTGAGAAAATGAGACAATTAGGATTAAAGGTAAATCCGGGTGATTTTGCTGAAAACATAACTACTGAAGGAATTGATCTTAAGAATTTAGCTGTTGGTACAAAGCTTAAAGTTGGTTCTATTATTGTAGAAGTAACACAAATAGGTAAAGAATGTCATACTCGCTGTGCCATCTACAGAAAGGTTGGTGACTGCATTATGCCAAAAGAGGGCATTTTCGTTAAAATTCTGAAAGGAGGTGTTATAAAAATAGGGGATCCCGTAGACATTTTAACTGAGGAGTGAAAAGAAAATTAATTCCTTTCATAAGAATAATATTTATCTCTTCCAAGAATGATAAATTAAAACTCCAAAGAAACTTTAGACTTTTAAAAGAGAATTCCATAAAATGAAAATTTTGTTCAATAAAATTACTATTTTTTTGGTATACCTTAATATAGCTTGGCTTTTTATGAGAAGATGTAATTTTTAAAATTTTTGATTTATAATTAAAGGATTAATATTTTAAGGAGGAAAAGTGACTGATTTATCTTTTCTAAGGGAAATGGCAAGAAAACTTAGAGTGGAAATTTTGAAAATGCTAACAAAAGCTGGTTCTGGTCATACTGGAGGAAGTCTCTCTGCTGCTGATATAGTAACAGCTCTTTATTTTTACAAAATGAGACATGATCCAAAAAATCCTAAATGGGAGGGAAGAGATAGATTCGTTCTTTCAAAAGGTCATGCAGCACCTCTTCTGTATGCAGTACTTGCTTTGTGTGGTTATTTTGATGTAGCTTTATTGCAAACTCTAAGACAGATAAATTCACCTCTTCAAGGTCATCCCTGCTGCAAAAGCCTTCCAGGGATAGAAGTCTCAACAGGTTCCTTAGGGCAAGGTCTTTCAGTGGCTAACGGTTTGGCATTAGGATTAAAGTTAAACAGGAGCTCATCAAGAGTTTATTGTTTACTGGGTGATGGTGAAATTCAGGAAGGACAAATATGGGAAGCCTCAATGACCGCTTCTCATTACAAATTAGATAATCTCTGCGCTATTATTGATAACAATGACTTGCAAATTGACGGATGCTGCCGAGAAGTAATGAATATTTATCCCATTGATGAAAAATTCAAGGCTTTTGGCTGGCATGTAATAAAAATTGATGGTCATAATATGGAGGAAATTGTTGCTGCCCTTGATGAGGTAGAAAAAATAAAGAACAAACCATCCTTAATTTTAGCTAAGACAATTAAAGGTAAAGGAGTTTCAATATTTGAAGGAAAAGCAAAATATCATGGTGTAGCTCCCACCTCAGAGGAGTTGGAGATTGCATTAAAGGAGCTTAATAATGGGAAAAACTGAATGCATCTTAAGCATGTCAAAAGTAAGTGTAAAAGATTTTTTTGGGAAAGATATGGCAACAAGAGATGCCTATGGTCATATTCTTGTAGAACTGGGGAAAAATAATCCGCACATAGTGGTTTTAGATGCTGACTTAAGCTGTTCCACTAAAACAGCACTTTTTGCAAAAAACTTTCCTGATCGATTTTTTAATATGGGCATTGCCGAACAGGATATGATGGGAACAGCCGCTGGATTAGCTTTATCCGGAAAGATTCCTTTTGCATCAACTTTTGCAATTTTCGCTACAGGAAGAGCCTGGGAGCAAATTCGTCAAACTATATGTTACTCCAATGCTAATGTAAAGATTGTTGCTACTCACGGTGGAATTACTGTAGGAGAGGACGGGGCTACTCATCAAGCTTTAGAAGATGTTGCTCTTATGAGAGTTATTCCTACTATGACTGTTATAGTGCCTGCTGATGCTTATGAAACAGCCCAATGTATTATTTCAGCTTCAGAGTATAATGGGCCTGTATATATAAGACTTGGAAGAGCTAAGGTACCTTCAGTTTTGCCTGAAGAGTATAATTTCAAAATAGGGAAGGCTTATGTATTTAACATAGGGAAGGAAGTAAACATAATTGCCAATGGAATGATGGTGGCTGAGGCTCTAAAAGCCTCAGAGATACTAAATAAAGAGGGAATAAGCACAGGAGTAATAAATTTTCCTACTGTAAAACCCCTTGATGAGGTATCATTATTACAGATTGCGAGGAGTTCAAAACTTATAATAACAGCTGAAGAACATTCTATAATAGGAGGACTTGGCTCTGCGGTATCAGAATTTCTCTCTGAGAATTATCCTGTAAAAATAAAAAGAATAGGTGTAAAGGATACTTTCGGATGTTCTGGATCCTGGAAAGAACTCATGAAGTATTATGGCCTTACAGCTGAAAATATAGTTAAAGTTGTCAGAGAAAATCTCACATGATTGAATTTTCTGGAGTATATAAATACTATGATTCCTTAGCAGTTCTACAAAATATAAGTCTAAAAATTGAAAAAGGAGAGCTTGTCTTTATAACAGGTCCTTCTGGTGCTGGAAAAACTACTATTTTGAGGTTAATTTTTGGCAGTGAAAAGCCCGATGAAGGAGAAATAAAAGTAGGTGACTTTGTACTCTCAAAAATAAAGCAATCTAAAATTCCTTATCTTAGAAGATTTGTTACTTTTGTTTTTCAGGATTTTAAGTTAAGACAAGATCTTACAGTATACGATAATGTGGCTTTACCCCTTTTAATTTCTGGACAGAAAGAGAGAGATATAAAGCAAAAGGTATATGATACTCTCAAGAATGTTAACCTAAGGCATAAAGTAGACTATATTGTTAGAACTCTATCTGGTGGAGAGCAACAAAGAGTAGCTATAGCAAGAGCAATAATTACCAATCCTCGAGTCATTCTCGCTGACGAACCTACTGGAAATCTTGATCCTGACACAGCTAATGATGTTATGAATCTATTTAAAAATGTTAATGCTTTAGGTTGTACTGTAATAATTGCCACACACAATCCTGAGATTTTCAGAAACACTCCTTACAGAGTATTATATTTGAAGGAGGGTAAAATTTATCAATGAATAAAGCCATCTCCTATGCAATAAAGAGTTTGTGGGTTAATAAATGGTCTTCTTTAATTGCAATGCTTAGTATAGGAGTATGCTTTTTTATAATTACCATAATTAGTATAGGGCTTTATAATCTAAATGTTTTCACCAAAAATCTCTCTAACAAAGCTGCTTTAGTAATATCTCTAAAAAATAATACATCTCCGAGAGACATTTCACAGTTTATAGAAGATTTAAATAAAAAGGATATTTTTTCAAAAATTAAATTTATCTCAAAAGAAGAAGCCTTAAAGGAAATGAAAGATTTAGTAGAACCTTCTTTAATTGAATTAATTGGATTTAATCCTCTTCCTGATACCATTGAAGGTTTTATAAAGGATAAAAAATTAAATAAATTAGAGGAAATCACAAAAGAATTAAAAAATTATCCTTATGTAGAGGATGTTTATTATCCTTCCAAAATAATTTATGCTCTTAAAAGTTTAAAAATAACCATATGGAATTTAGGTATTTTAGTCTTATCGCTTTTAAGCATTTCTATTCTATTTATTGTATATGCTACTGTTAAGAATCATTACTGGCAAAAGGAAGAAGAAATAGAAATTCTCAAACTTCTGGGAGCTACACCTTCTTACATAAGATATCCTTTTTTAACAGAAGGTGCTTTATTAGGTTTTGGAGGCTCCTTTTTAGCTATTTTATTCATTATTTTTCTGTCTTTTATTCTTTATTCAAAAGAGACATTTAATTACATTCCAGCAATAAAAAATATTATTCTACCCTTTGAAGTTTTCTATCTTCTACCCTTTGTAGGTTTATTCTTAGGTGTTTTCTCTGCCTTTATTGCATTAGGTAAAATAAAATATCAATGATGTCTTTTTTAAGATACATATTTATAATTTTGATTTCCTTTTTAATTGCTTTAAATATTTATCCTGCTCAACCTAAGGAGGAGCTTAAGGAATTAAAAAAAGAAATTGAGATCCATAAAAAGAAACTTCACGATATTAAAAAAACAGAAAAAAATCTAATAGAGGAACTTCAAAGGGTTACAAGAGAACTAAATGAAATAGAGAAAAAAATAACACAGAAAAGAGAAAAGATAAAATCACTACAAACAAAAATTGCAGCAACAGAAAAGGAAATAAAACTATATAGTTATCAATTAGAAAACAGAAAGCAATATCTTGCCTTTAGAATCAGAGAAATCTATAAATTATCCTATCAACCTGAGACTCTTTTTCTAATATTGACTGAAGATGATCTAAATAAGGCATTAAGAAAAATAAGAAACAGTCAAAAAATAATTAGCCTTGACAAAGAGCTCATAGCTCAATACAGGTCTGAATTAAATAATTTAGCCATGCAACAAACACAGTTGAAAAATCTTCTCTATTCACTAAGAAAGGAAGAAGAAGAATTAAAAGAGACAGAAAGAGCTCAAATTCAAAAAAGAAAGGAAAGGGAAGCTCTTCTGGTAAAGATACAAAAAGACAAAACAGCCTATGAGAAAAAAATTAAAGAACTTGAAGAAAATGCCAGAAGACTTACAAGACTCCTTCAGGAAACAGAGAAAAAGGAGAAAAGAGCAGGAAAGTCTGACATAACAATATTAGAGGGTGAATTTACTAAAAGAAAAGGTAATCTTCTATGGCCTGTCTCAGGTAAAATTTTAGCTCATTATGGAAATCAAAGGGACCCTGTTTTCAATGTTCCTATGTTTAGAAGTGGTATTTATATTCAAGCTTCCCCAGGGACTCCAGTAAAAGCCTCTGCAGAAGGAAAGGCTGTATATGCAAATTATTTCAAAGGCTATGAAAACCTTGTTATAATAAGTCATGGAGAGGGTTATTATACAGTCTACGGAAACCTTTCTAATTTAAGTGTTAAGGAGGGTAATTTTGTGAAAAGTGGCCAAATAATTGGAACTGTAAGTGATAAGTCAAATATTGATACATCAGCTCTCTATTTTGAAATAAGATATAGAGGAAAGCCACTTAATCCTGAGCAGTGGCTCAAGAGATAAAAAAGGAGGAATGAAAGAAAATGAGAAAAGTTTTTTATATCATTTTAATTTTAATTATTGCTTTCTTTGGGGTTTCTATAGGACGTTGGTCTGCTGCTCAAAATAGTGATTTAGTATATGAAGACTTAAGAATTTTTACAGAAGTATTTGATAAAATTCAGAAAAATTATGTGGATGAAATAAACTCTAAAGAACTCATAAGAGCTGCCTTAAAAGGAATGATAAATACCTTGGATCCCCATTCAGCTTATTTAACCCCTGAGGCCTACAAGGAATTTCAAACAGAAACAAAAGGAGAATTTGGAGGAATAGGAATACAAATAGGTATTAAAGATGGAGCACTAACAGTTATCGCACCTCTTGAGGATACTCCTGCATTTAAATCAGGAATAAAAGCTGGTGACAAGATTATAAAGATTGATGGTCAGCCGACAAAGGATATGAATATAAATGACGCAGTTTCAAAAATGAGAGG
>CALDSV010000041.1 GCA_937924475.1 uncultured bacterium | reverse complement strand
AACACCCTCAGGGTTTATGTTTCCACCTGCAGCTATGCCCATTCCTCCTTGAATCATGGCTCCTAAGTCAGTAATAATATCTCCAAACATGTTATCAGTAACAATTACATCAAACCATTCAGGATTTTTTACAAACCACATGGTGGTTGCATCTACATGAGCATAATCTGTTGTAATATCTGGATATTCCTTTGCAACCTCATAAAAGGTTCTCTCCCATAAATCAAAAGCAAAAGTTAAAACATTTGTTTTTCCACAAAGAGTAAGCTTTTTCTTTTTATTGCGTTTCTTACAATACTCAAAGGCATATCTGATGCATCTTTCAACGCCTTTACGAGTATTTATGGAAACCTGAATTGCTACTTCATCAGGAGTGCCTTTTTTAAGAAATCCTCCAGAACCAGTATATAATCCCTCAGTATTTTCCCTAATTACAACAAAATCTATGTCTTCAGGTTTTTTATCTTTAAGGGGGCAATCAACTCCCGGATAAAGTTTAACAGGACGAAGATTAATATACTGGTCAAGCTCAAAACGAAGCCTAAGTAAAATCCCTTTTTCAAGAATACCAGGCTTTACGTCTGGATGGCCAATAGCACCAAGATATATAGCATCAAATTTTTTGAGCTCTTCAATAGCACTGTCTGGCAAGGTCTCTCCAGTCTTAAGATATCTATCACCACCAAAATCATAGTAAGTATAGTTAAGTTTAAAACCTAATCTACAGCTTGTAGCATCTAATACTTTAACTCCTTCCCTGATTACCTCCGGACCTGTTCCATCTCCTGGGATAACAGCAATATTATAAGTTTTAACTTTTAAGTTGGTTTTCTTTGACTTACATACTCTCTTAGTCATTTTTTTGCCTCCGTAAATAATCTCTTTTTTGTCCATTCTATTAATCCTTCAGATCTTATTAATTCTTGCATAAATTCAGGAATTGGTTTTGTAAAATATTTCTTACCATTAGATAGATTAACTATTTCACCTGAATCCAAATCTATCTCTACCATATCCCCATTATTAGTCTCATCAACCATTTCCGGTACTTCAAAAATGGGAAGTCCTATATTAAAGGCATTTCTAAAAAATATTCTTGCAAAACTTTTAGCAATGATAGCTTGCACTCCAGAAGCTTTAATAGCAATAGGAGCATGTTCTCGCGATGAACCACATCCAAAATTTTTACCTCCCATTATTATATCTCCTGGCTTTACCTTAGAGGGGAAGTCTTTGTCAGCATCCTCCATCACATGCTTTGCCAATTCCTTAGGATCTGAGGTATTAAGATATCTGGCCGGAATAATGGCGTCTGTGTCAATATTATCGCCAAACTTCCAAATTTTCCCCTTAATTTTCATTGTTTTCTCCTTTTTATTAAAATAATTTATAATTTTACTTCATACGATAAAAGGTAATCAACTTTTTAAAAAATTTCTCATCCTGTTGTTAAAAACATAATAAAAATTATAGATTTTAGGACCTTAAAATCGAGTATAATATAAAAAATTTTTAGGAGGTGTTATATGGGCTTTGAAAAATTTTTTGATTTGGTTGAGGTTAAGGAAGGCAAAATTTTCCTAAAAAATAAAGAATTAATTAAACAAAAGATGGATGATCTTATCTTCGATGCTGTTTTTGAAGAGAATGAAGAAATAAAAATAAAAAAATTTACTCTCATAAAGGAAATTGCAAAAGAATTGGGAGCTATTCCCTCTTCGATCCAAGGCCTTTATGAAGAAATGGGTAAAAACTTTCTTGGTTTCACAGTGCCTGCCATAAATATAAGAGGATTAACTTATGATGTAGCAAGAGCAATTTTTCGAAAAGCAAAAGAAAAAGGAGTTGGAGCCTTTATTTTTGAAATTGCCCGTTCAGAAATAGGATATACAAAACAAAGACCTCTTGAGTATTCAGCCTGTGTATTAGCAGCAGCTGTAAAGGAGGAGTTTTCAGGTCCTGTTTTTCTTCAGGGAGACCATTTTCAGATTGTAAGAAGATACTTTGAAAAGGACCCCTTATTAGAGACAAATTATGTGAAAGGACTTATAAAAGAAGCTATAGAGGCTGAATTTTATAATATTGATATTGATACCTCCACATTAGTTGATCTCAGCAAAGAGACCATCTATGAACAACAAAGACCTAACTTTGAGAATACAGCCCGTTTAGCTGAACATGTAAGGAGCCTCGAGCCTGAAGGGATTACAGTTTCCATAGGTGGAGAAATTGGAGAGATTGGGGGTAAAAACTCCACCCCTGAGGAAGCAAGAGCTTATCTTGATGGATTTAAAGAGGTATATAAAGGGAGTAAGGGATTGAGTAAATTAAGTGTTCAAACTGGAACAAAACATGGAGGAGTAGTTTTACCAGACGGAAGCATAGCTCAGGTAAAAATTGATTTTGAAACTTTGCGCGTTCTTTCAGATCTTGTTCGCAAAGAATATGGATTAAGTGGTTGTGTTCAGCATGGAGCCAGTACTCTTCCAGAAGAGGCTTTTGATAAATTTCCAGAAACAGGAACTTCTGAAATACATCTTGCTACTGGATTTCAAAACATCATTTATGACAGTAAACATTTGCCTGAAGAGTTTCGTAAAATGATTTACGATTTTCTCAAAAAACAGTTTAGCTCTGAATGGAAAGAGGGACAAACAGAAGAACAATTTATTTACAGTACTCGTAAAAAAGGATTTGGACCTTTTAAAAAGGAATGGTGGACTCTTCCAAGGGAAATAAAAGAAGCAATTATGGAAGAATTGGAAAAGAAATTTGAGCTTCTCTTTGAAAAGCTTAAGGTATTTAACACTGTAGAAATTGTAAATAAAACAATAAAACCTGTGAAAGTACCCATAAAAATAGAAGTTTAGGAGGCTTGTATGGAAACCTTGGGAATCATCGTTGGCGGAGGACCTGCACCAGGAATAAATGGAACAATAAGTGCAGCAACAATTGAAGCAATAAATCAGGGCAAAAAAGTAGTTGGAATAAAAGGAGGTTTTAAACCTCTTTTTGACGGGAATCTCTCCTGCGCAATGCCTCTCACTGTAGATGATGTTTCAAGGATACATACAAAGGGAGGTTCCATTTTAAGAACATCCCGTGAACATGCAGAAAGAGTAAAAGAGAGATTCCCTATTTTGATGGAAACTTTAAAAAATTTAGGAATAAATTATCTTATAACCATTGGTGGAGATGGAACGCTTTTTATGGCAAACTGGATAGAAAGAGAAGCAAGAGGTGAAATAAATGTTGTCCATGTTCCAAAAACCATTGACAATGATATTCCTCTTCCAGGTGGTGCTTCAACATTTGGATATGAAACAGCGAGGCATTGGGGAGTTGAGATAGTAAAAAACATAATGGAAGATGCCAAAGTAACGGCAAGATGGTATTTCTTAACCATAATGGGAAGACACACTGGTCATTTAGCCTTAGGAGTGGGAAAAGCTGCAGGAGCAACTCTTACCATAATTCCTGAAGAGTTTGCAGAGGAAAAAATTTCTTTCCGTAAAGTAGCAGACATACTTACAGGTGCCATAATAAAAAGATTAAGTATGGGTAGGGATCATGGAGTTGCTATTATGGCAGAAGGGCTTTCAGAAAAGTTTGATCCTGATGAATTAAGCGAACATGAGCAACTTGAAAGAGATGAGACAGGAAGGGTTCGTCTAAGTGAGATTCAGCTTGGAAGAATAATGAAAAATTTTGTAAAGAAAACTCTTGAAGAAATGGGCATAAAAATAACAATTGTTGATAAAAACATAGGATATGAACTTAGATCAGCAGATCCAATCCCTTATGATATTGAATATACAAGAAACTTGGGTTATGGAGCAGTACGGTATCTACTCAGAGGTGGCACTGGTGCAATGATAACCTTTGAAGAAGGACACCTTCGTCCAATTCCCTTTGTTGAGCTCATTGATTATAAAACAGGAAAAGTAAAGATTAGAAAGGTTGATATTAATTCTGAAAACTATGAAGTAGGAAGAAAATATATGATAAGACTTGAGAGAGAAGACTTTGAAGGAGAACGGTTAAAAGACTTAGCCAGAATAAGTGGATTAACTGAAGAGAAATTTAAGGAAAAATTTTTTTATGTCACAGCCTGAAAAGAAAAGATTAAAGAAAGAGTTTGTTCCCATAGATTTTGAAAGATCTGAAAAAATAAAAGAAGTTTTACATTATCTTTATGAAATAAACAAAAGGGTTCCTATAATTGTAGAAGGCAAAAAAGATAAAAAGGCCCTTCTGGACATTGGTTTCGATGGTGAGATTATAACTCTTCATAGTGGCAAATCTTTATATGAATTCTCAGAGAGTATTGCAAACCGTTTTGAAAAAGTTGTTTTACTTATTGATTGGGATGAAAAAGGAGAAGAGCTCTACTCAAAAATAGGAGAAAATCTTCAAGGAATGTGGGAAGACTTTGCTGCTATTCGGGAAATTTTAAAAATTCTTTGTCAGAAAGAGATATCTGAAATAGAACAAATTCCTTCACTTTTTCATAGAATTTCAGGAAAATCTCTGGATGTAAGGGAATGGGAAGAATAAAGACAGGTAAGGAAGGAGAACTTTTAGCAAAGGAATATCTCTTAGAGAAAGGTTTTAAAATCATTGCCACAAACTATAGAACTCCTTTCGGAGAGATAGACATAATAGCTAAAGACAAAGGCTACATAGTAATTGTAGAAGTAAAGAGAAGGATGTCTGATATTTTTGGTGATCCTTCCTTTGCAGTAGACAACAAAAAAAGAGAAAAATTAAAAAAGTTAGCTCTTTATTATCTTAGTAAAATAGGTAAAGACTCTCCTGTAAGATTTGATGTAATCGCAATTAAAGATAGAGAAATATTTCACATTGAGAATGCTTTTTGAGGCTTGTATTAAATGTTTTTTATTAAAAAATTAATCACCTCTTTCATACTTCCACCCGGCATTCTTATTGTTTTTTTTATAATTTTTGCAATAATGGAGAGAAAAAGAAAATTTCTATTTTATTTTTCATCTTTTTGTGGAATCTTTATTTATTTGATCTCTACTGAACCCTTTGCAGACTTACTCCTAACTCCTCTTGAAGAGAGTTTCTTGCCGCCGAAGAAAATAGATGCACAAGCAATAGTTGTTTTAGGAGGAGGTATCTATAAATCAGGTTATCTCAATGAAGATTCCCTAAATAGGGTCATAACTGCTTATATCCTTCATGAAAAGTATAAAATTCCCATCATCATATCAGGTGGTGCTTATGAGGGAAATATAAAGGAAAGTAAATTGATGACTCAATATCTTAGAAAACTAAATGTAAGAGAAGAAAAAATTATTGAGGAATATAATAGTAGAGATACTCATGAGAATGCTATTTTCGTAGAAAAAATCTGTAAAGAATTGGGAATACATAGGATTTTGCTCATTACTTCTGCGTATCATATGAAAAGAGCATTTATTTTTTTTAGTAAAACTGAACTTGAAGTGAGTCCCTATCCTACTGATTTTAAAAGAAATTTCCACTATAATCTTTACAGTTTTTTACCAAAAATTAATAATTTTTTTATTTCCACCAAAGCTATTAGAGAGTATATTGCTCTTTTGGTACTTTCTTTTCAAAAATTGAAAATTCTTATTCTTTGATTGAATAGAAGAGTTTTAACGAAATTAAACCAAACATAAGAGGTGTAATCCATGGTGCTATGAAAGGAGGTAATATTTTAGAATAACCTACAAACATAAATAAGGAATAAACCAACCAATACAATATAGTTATTATCAATCCGATTCCAATAGTTATTACATAAGATGAGCCTGAAGAAATTTTCATTTTTGAAATGATAGGAGAAAATTTTTCATAAGCACCTAAGGGCAAGGATATTCCAAGAAATAACATAATTAAAGTAACAAGATTGTAAGATAACTTTCCACTTATATCTGTATCTATCTTAGGATTGCTTAAACCTACATTTTTTAGTTCTTTTCTTCTCTTTATGAGTTCTCCGAGACTGAAATCTTCTATTTTTTTCAAATCTTTATAAGCAGCAAGAGATATTTTAAAATTTACTGGATAAGACATACTGGGAAGTCTTTCAATTTTACCTGAAATAAAATCATAAATTGTTACATCTTTAAAAATCCATAAATTATCTTTCACTTCAAATTCTTTGCTTTCTATTGTCTTGATTAGAGTATAATCTTTCAATTGATAAAGCCTTATATTTTTACCAAAATTTTTAGCTTGATCAAAAGAACCAATATTTATTATTGTTTGATCCTTTCCCTTTAGATAAATATTATTTTTCAGGGAGAATTCTGCTTTTTCAGTTAATTGTGAAACCATATTATTAATTTTTTTTGCATAGTAAGGCTGAATTAATTCTCCTACTAAAAAACCTAAGATAGTTATAATTATTCCAACCCACATAAAAGGCTTCAAGGTCTCTCTTAGTCTCGCACCTGCAACACTTAAAATTAGAAATTCTCTATTCCTGACACCCATAGAAAAAATAAACAAAGCACTAAATAGCGTAACAAAGGGCATCAAATAAAAAATATATCGAGGCAAAGTATAGAAAATATACTTCACAAAAAAGTTACCTGTAGGTTTAAAGGGTGAAAAATCATCTATTTTCTCCACAAGCCCTACAACAGACAAAAGAAGGGAAAGAGAAGATATTAAAATAATGAAGGTTTTAATGAAATCAACCATATAGTTTTTACAAATTCTGCTAATAAACATTTAGCCTTTAACCCTATTGTAAAAAATAATTGCTAAAAAGAAAAATAAAAAAACTGGTAAAAATGCTCCTATTTCTGGAGATATTTTCCCGGCTTTAACAAGATTTGTTCCGTATATCATGAATACATAATAAAGAGTAAAAACTCCAAGTCCTATGGTAATACCACCTAATCTACCACTTTTCCCTACCAATAAACATAAGAAAGGAGTCAAATATACACTGATAATACATAGAACAGGTAGAGTAATTCTTTTATATAGCTCAAGCTTGTAATCAACTTTTCTTGCCACGTCCATTTTAAGTTGATTTACTAATTCGAAAAGAGAGTATTCGCCAATTTTTTTTGCCACAGGCTCAATATTAGGATTAAGTTCGAAAAGGTATTCTTTAAAGATAAGTTCATTAAAATTGTCACCTCGAGTAAAATAGGCTTTACCATCAGTTAAACTAAGCATTATATTATCCTTCTTTCCCTTAATCAATCCTTCTTTGGCAATAATTATTATATTGTCTTGATTTCTATCATCAAAAATAACAACATCTTTTAGATGTCTTGTATCAGGTTTTTCTCTTACAAAAATGGTTACACCTTTAAATCCTTGATTAAAGACTCCCTCTTCAAGTCCTAAAGGCGCTCTTTCAGCAAGTAGAGATATAACTTTCTGTCTAACAAGGCTTACACCCATAGGCGCTAAGTAGAAACTCATAAATAAAGTCAGCACAAAGGAGGTTAAACCTATATAAATGACAGGTTTAAATGTTCTTTTATAAGGCATTCCACTAACCATAGCTGTTAACATTTCATTGTCAGCAATAATTCTTCCGTATGTTAGTAATACACTTAACAGTAAAGACATTGGAATGGAAAATATAAGCAACTGTGGTTGTAATATAAAGATAAAAGTTACAATATTTAGTAAATCTATTCCTACTGAAGAGAAAACTTTACTGAGTTTTAGTAATTTCTCTATTATTAAAATGGTATTTAAAAAACCAATTGAGAGAATTAAATTTTGTAGTAGCTCTTTTAAAAGGGCTTTATGAAAAGTGGTCATTAAAATATGCCTTTTTTCAAGATATCGTGAATATGAATGATTCCTTTTAGCCTATAATCAGCATCAGGAACAATAAGACTTGTTATTGAATATTTTCTCATCATAGATAAAGCTACAGCTGCCAGTTCCTCCTCATTAATAGTCTTTGGATTAGGAGTCATAATTTGGGAGGCTTTAAGTTCGAATAAATCCTTCCCCCATTTTTGAACACCTCTTCTTACATCGCCGTCAGTGATTATACCCAAAATTTTTTTATCTTTATCAACTATAACAACAACACCGAGTCTTTTAGAGGATATTTCAAGAATAGCATCTAACATAACCGTATCTGGATAGGCTATAGGCATAGCTTCTCCAGAATGCATTAAATCTCTAACCTTAGTAAGCATCTTTCTACCTAAGGAACCTCCTGGATGGAAAAAGGCGAAATCTTCTCTTTTAAAACCATTTCGCATGATTAAAGCTACTGCTAAAGCATCTCCCATAGCAAGTGTGGCAGTAGTAGATGCGGTAGGAATGAAACCAAATGGACAAGCCTCTTCTGATACTGATACATCAAGAACTAAATCAGCTTGCTTAGCTAATGTAGAATTTATATTTCCTGTCATTGCTATTATTTTTACATTGAAATATTTTAAAAAGGGAATCAATCTAATAACTTCCTCTGTCTCTCCGCTATTTGATATTGCAATAACCACATCTTCTTCTGTAACCATTCCTAAATCACCATGACTTGCCTCTGCAGGATGCATAAAAAAAGAGGGAGTGCCAGTAGAGGCTAATGTAGCAGCTATCTTTCGACCAATTAATCCTGACTTCCCCATGCCTGTGACAACAACTCTACCCTTTGAATTATGAATAATCTCAACAGCTTTAAGAAAATTTTCATTTATTCTTTCCTTTAATTTATTTATAGATTCTGCTTCAGTAGAAAGAACTTTTTTTGCGATTTCTATTAAATTCATCATAAATAATATTTTACATTTTTAAGGTGAAAGAATACCAAATCTAATTTTTGTTGTTATTTTAAAATGTCACCCTATTTAAACTTTCATTCTTAAGGATAAGACCCTTATAGAGAAGGAAACTTTTTACTGTCAAAAAAAGGAAATAGAGATTACTTCTGAGGCTGAGTAAATCATTTAAGTTTCAGTATATAGATCATAAAAGCCCTTGATTAAAGGATGATAAATTTAATTACGAGGAATAAATTTTTAGAATTTTTTTAATATCAAAAATAAATCATCTTCAATTAAATCATGGAAAATCTCATAATTCCCTGATATTTTTTTAGCAACATCTTCTAATTCTTCTTTACTGAAATAGACTACAGAAAAATCTTTCAATTTTGTTTCTTTATTCAAACAGGTAAAAATAATTTTTTCCTTAGTATTCTCAAAAAGAATTTTTAGGCAATTTTGCATTGTAGACCTTACACCTTGAACAGCAAGATTAAAAACTCCAATAGAAACTACATAATCAAAATCTCTGTTAAGCCTCTCTTTTTCAATATCTTGCACATAAAACTCTGCCTCAGGGTGATTTTTTTTAGCAACTTCAATGAGTGAAGGATTTATATCTATGCCTGTATACTTACAACAAATTCCTTTTTGCTTTAGAAAACTATAAAAATCTCCTTTCCCGCAGCCAAAATCAAGAAGACTTTTACCTTCTGGCTCTATTAATCCCAAGACAGCTTCATAGCGAAGTATTTGTCCTTTCGGTGTCCATCCTACAGCTTCAGGAGAATTCTTAAAATGAATCAATCTTTTTGTAAAAAAGTCAATTATATATTCCTTTGCAAGCTCATCCATATGGTTATGTTATACTAAAAAATGCACATAATTCCAGCAATTGACCTTAAAGATGGCAAATGTGTAAGACTTCGTCAAGGAAAATTTGATGAGTTAACAGTATATTATGACAATCCTCAGGAAGCTGCCCTTAGGTGGCAAGAGGAAGGTGCTCAGGTTCTCCATGTGGTAGACCTTGATGGAGCAAAAGAAGGAGAAATAAAAAATCTTCCATCAATTAAAAAAATCCGAGAAGTTTTCAAGGGTGAGATAGAAGTTGGAGGCGGTATAAGAAAATTACAAGATATTGAATTATTGATAAAGGTAGGTATAAATAGAGTAATTCTTGGAACAGTAGCAGTCCAAGATCCTGAATTTGTTAAAAAAGCCTGTAAAGAGTTTCCTCAAAGAATAATAGTAGGTATTGATGCAAAGGATGGTTTTGTTGCAGTAAAAGGTTGGGTTGAATTAACAGAGACAAAAGCAACAGAGCTTGCATTAAAAATGCAGAATAATGGTATATGGGGAATTATATACACAGACATTTCAAGAGACGGAATGCTTACAGGACCAAATATTGAAGCAACAAAAACTCTTGTGGAAGCCTTAGATATTCCTGTAATAGCATCAGGAGGGGTCTCGGGCATTAATGACATAATAAAGCTTGCTCAGATTACTAAACTGTGGGGTGTAATAACAGGAAAAGCAATTTATACTGGTGCAATCAACTTAAAAGAAGCAATAAAACTATTAAAGGCAAATCTCTGAGGTAATCTAAAAAAATTTATAAAATAAACATAGAAAAAACTTTGGAGTAAACTATGCTTGCAAAGAGAATCATACCTTGTCTTGATGTTAAAGATGGGAGAGTTGTAAAAGGTGTCAACTTTCTTAATCTAAGGGATGCAGGAGATCCTGTGGAAAATGCTCTTTATTATGATGAGGAAGAAGCTGATGAGCTTGTATTTCTTGATGTTACAGCCTCCCATGAAAAGAGAAAAATAATCATCCATGTTGTTGAAAAAACTGCCTCTGTTGTTTTCATGCCTCTTACTGTGGGAGGTGGCATAAAAAGTCTTGATGATATAAGAGATTTACTCAATGCAGGAGCTGATAAGGTTTCTATAAACACAACAGCTGTAAAGGATCCTTATTTTATTCAAAAAGCATCAACCCGCTTTGGTTCTCAATGTATTGTAATTGCCATTGATGCAAAAAGGGTTGATAAAAACTTTAACCCCAAAGCATACCCCCCTGAAAACTGGTTTAGTGATCCTGAGTTACAGGATGTCCTTTACAGAGAAAGCTCTCGTTTTGTCCTTTCTACCCATGGAGGAAGACTTATGCGGCCCATTGATGCTATAGCCTGGGCAAAAAAGATGGAGGAATTTGGAGCAGGAGAGATTCTTCTTACAAGCATGGACAGAGATGGAACAAAAGAAGGTTATGATATAGAGCTAACAAAAGCAATCTCAGAGGCTGTAACTATTCCTGTCATAGCCTCTGGTGGAGCAGGCACATTAGAGCATCTCTATGAAGCCTTTGCCTTTGGAAAGGCAGATGCTGCTTTAGCAGCCTCCATCTTTCATTTTAGGGAGTATTCAGTAAGAGAAGCAAAAGAATACTTAAAAAATAGAGGAATTACAGTAAGACTATAAAGGAGGCTTAAGTGGTAAGAGTTAGATTTGCACCAAGTCCTACAGGTCATTTGCATATTGGTGGAGCAAGAACTGCTCTTTTTAACTGGCTTTTTGCAAGACATAACAATGGAAAGTTTATTTTAAGAATTGAAGATACTGATAGATCCCGTTCCACAGAAGAGTACATTGAATCAATAATTGAGGCATTAAAATGGCTTGGTCTTGATTGGGATGAAGGTCCCTATAGACAAACAGAAAGAATGGAAATCTATAAAGCCTATGCCTATAGACTCCTTCAAGAAGGTAAAGCCTATCGTTGCTATTGCACTCCTCAGGAACTTGAAGCTCGTAGACAGCAGGCAATGAAAGAGGGTAAACCTCCAAGATATGACAGAA
Organism: uncultured bacterium; assembly: GCA_937924475.1. Lineage (GTDB taxonomy): Bacteria > Nitrospirota > Thermodesulfovibrionia > Thermodesulfovibrionales > Thermodesulfovibrionaceae > Thermodesulfovibrio. Next base: position 4,944 of record CALDSV010000041.1, on the reverse strand, counting down.
GATGTAGAAGCATTACTGAAAAACTTGATAAACCCTTCGCCATCAGGTTTAAAATGCCTCTTGAAGGTGAATCAACAGTAGAGGATCTTGTTAAAGGACCTGTTACTTTTAAAAACACTGAACTTGAAGATCTTATAATTCTCCGAAGTGATGGAACTCCTACCTATAATTTTTGTGTGGTTGTTGATGATTTTGATATGAAAATAACTCACGTAATAAGAGGCGAAGATCATTTAAATAACACGCCAAAACAAATCCATATTTATCATGCTCTTGGAATTGAACCTCCCCAGTTTGCTCACATTCCCATGATTCTTGGCGCTGACAGATCCCGTTTAAGCAAACGTCATGGAGCAACCTCTGTTTTATCTTACAGAGACGAAGGATACTTACCTGATGCGGTGGTTAACTTTCTTGCCCGTCTTGGTTGGTCTTATGGCGATCAAGAGATATTTACAAAAGATGAATTAATAAACTATTTCAATCTTCAACAAGTTGGCAAAGCAAACGCTATATTTAATGCAGAAAAACTTCTTTGGCTTAACAGTGAATACATAAAACTTACTTCAGAGGAAAAACTTTTTGAGCTTGTTATCCCTTTCTTAATCCGAGAGGGATATTTGAAAGAAGGTGAAACACTTGATTTAGCCTGGGCATGCAAGGCTATAAAATCTCTAAAAGAAAGATGCAGAACACTTAAAGAGCTTGCTAATGCAATGAGATATTATATTCTTGATTATGTGGATATAGATCCTAAGGCAAAGGAAAAATACATAACAGAAAAGACAATTCCTTTACTTAGGGAGGTAACTGAAAAGCTCGAGGCTTTAGAGGAATTTACTCAGGATAAAATTGAGAAAATTTTTATGGACATGGTAAATGAAAAAGGTCTAAAGCTTGGACAGATTGCTCAGCCTGTAAGAGTAGTAATTACAGGTAGCACAGTAAGCCCAGGCATATATGAAGTCTTAGAAATAGTTGGAAAAGAAAAAACCTTAAAGAGATTAAGGAGGATAATCCATGCCTCTTGATAGAGAACTTTTGGAAATTATTGTCTGTCCAAAGTGTAAGGGTGATTTAGAGTATGAACCTGAAAAGGAAAGACTCCTATGTAAAAACTGCTCAGTTTACTATCCCATAAAAGAAGAAATCCCCATTCTTCTTATAGAAGAGGCCGTTTCATTAGAGGCAGAAAAAGAATTATAATCAATTTGTGATAACCTACAATTTGATTGCAAAGTTAAAGAATCACCCGAAGTAATGTTTTTCCCCTTGGTCATTGCGAGACCTTCTTCCTCTGTCATTGCAAGACCTTCTATAATTGTCATTGCGAGGATGCCTTCTTTTTCTGTAATTGCGAGGGTACCCTCTTTTTCTGTCATTGCAAGGGTGTCTCTTTTATTGCCATTGCGAGGAGCGGAAGCGACGAAGCAATCTCGTCTTGTACGCTTTTAAGGAAAAACCCTGCTATGGGGTTGCCACGGACGCCTAAAGGCGTCCTCGCAACAGCGGATTGCTTCGCCTGCCACATGGCAGGCTCGCAATGACGGATTGCCACGGCTCACTTCTTAAGCCTCACAATGACAATAAAAACGTCAGGACAGAAAAAATATAAAGAGGAAAAAAAATGGATTTCTCCCTCTTCCTTACACTCAGGGTCCTCCTCGCCATAAGTGGGGCAGTGTCATTACTGAGAATTGTGTCATGGTTTTATTTTAGTGAAGGATAATTAGTAATGATATTTTTTCCCGCTTATTATTGTCATACTTCTATAGATTTGTTCAAGTAACAAGAGTCTACACATTTCATGAGTAAAAGTAAGCTTAGAGAAAGACAGTAAAGCTGAGGCAGCTTTTATTACATACTCATTTACGCCATAGACTCCACCAATTACAAAATCATGGCTGCTTTTCTCTCTAATTAACTCTGCAAACTCTAAGGAGTCTATCATTGTTCCCGCTCTGTGAAGTAGAATAAATGGTAACTTTACCACATTCAGTATATTTTTTGATTCCTCTTCAATGACTTTCTTTGCCTCGCCATGACCTTCTTTTAATTCAATGAATTCAATTTTTGCAAAGGGTTTAAGAATTTTCAAATAATGTGATATACCATCTTTTATAAATTTTGCCTTTGTTTTACCGGGATAATAAATTCTTATCCTATACAAGCTTACTCCATTAATCGCAGTAACTCTTCATAAGATATAGTCTTAACTCCTAAAGCCCTTGCCTTTTGAAGTTTGCTTCCGGGTTGCTCACCCACCACAAGATAGTCTGTTTTTTGGGAGACTGAGGAAGCCACTTTTCCTCCATACTTTTCTATCATTTCTTTCACTTCTTCTCTGGGCAGAGGAAGGGTACCTGTTATGACAAAGGTTAATCCATTAAGTGGAGAAGGTTTTCTTTCACCTTCGTAGTCAGGATTTTCTACTTTAAGTCCAAGTGATTTAAGTTCCTCAATTGCCCTTAAATTTTCTTCATTGTTAAAGAATTGTTCTATGGCTTTTGCAGTTTTTTCTCCTATCTGCGGAATTTGAACTAATCTTTCCGCCTCTATGTGATATAGTTCTTCTAAACTTTTAAAATGCTTTGCTAAAAGTTTTGATGCATACTCTCCTACTTGACTTATCCCTAAGGCATAAAGGAATCTTGCCAGAGTAGTCTTTTTACTTTTTTCAATTGCCTCTATGAGTTTTTTTGATGAAAGTTCAGCAAATCCAGGAAGTCCTAAAATGTCTTTTTGCCTAAGTTTATAGAGATCTATAAAGTTTTTAATTAAACCTTTTTCATGGAAAAGCTCTACTGTTTTATCTCCAAGTCCCTCTATGTTCATGGCTCTGCGGGATGCAAAATGTTTGATTCTTTCTTCTACCTGGGCAGGACAGTTGAAGTTGATGCATTTTAAAGCCACTTCTCCTGGTTCCTTTACAGTTTTTGAACCGCATACTGGACAATGCTCAGGTGGAGTTACCTTTTTTTCATCTCCTCTTCTTCTATCAACAACAACGCCAAGAATATGAGGGATTACCTCACCAGCCCTTTCAACAATGACATAATCACCTACTCTTATATCTTTTCTCTCTACCTCTTCCCAGTTATGAAGTGTTGACTTTGATACTGTAACGCCTCCAATCTTTACTGGCTCAAGCATAGCAACAGGGGTGATTATACCAGTTCTTCCTACACTGGCAATTACATCCAAAAGTTTCGTGATTCCTTGATGAGCAGGATACTTGTAGGCAATTGCCCAACGGGGTTCACGAGTTTTTGCACCCAATTTTCGCTGCAAATCAAAATTATTCACTTTTATTACTGCACCATCTGTTTCAAAGGGATAGCTCTTTCTTAATTCTTCCAGTTCCTTAACTACTTTTATAACCTCTTCAATGCCTTTTACTAATTTTACATAAACAGGAATTGGAAATCTTGCCTTTTTAATCCACTGAATAAAATCATACTGGCTTTTAAAGGTTATACCTTTTACGTAACCAATTCCATAGCAAGCCATGTATAGCTTTCTGCTTGCAGTCACTGAGGGATCAAGCTGTCTTACTGAACCAGAAGCAGCATTCCTTGGATTAGCAAAAACTGGCTCACCCTTTTCAATTCTCTCTTTGTTTATTCTTTCAAACTCATCTATATTCATATAAACCTCTCCGCGGATGTCTATCTCCTCAGGAACAATCTCAACACCTTCAATCCTTAGAGGAATTGCCCTTATTGTTTTTATGTTAGCTGTAATGTCTTCACCTACATAACCATCTCCACGAGTAGAAGCTTTATATAATAGACCCTCCTTATAAGAAAGCTCCACAGCAAGGCCATCATATTTTGGTTCTACTGTGTACTCAATATCTTCCTTTGTTCCAAGAAGTCTTTTCACTCTTATATCAAAATCTCTCAGCTCCTCTATGGAAAAGGCATTATCCAATGAAAGCATAGGCTCCTTATGTTCCACTTTTTCAAATTTTTCCGAAGGTGCTGCACCTACTCGTTGAGTAGGAGAGTCTGGCAGAATATAGCCCCATTTTCCCTCAAGTTCTTTAAGTCTTCTAAGCATCTGGTCATACTCTTCATCTGAAATAACAGGGCTGTCAAGAACATAATATCTGTAGTTATGATAGTTTATTTCCCTAACAAGTTTTTCCATCTCTTTTTTAATCTCATCTGGAACTTCCTTCATAGCAGCGCCTCCATTAAAGTATCTGATTTTTTAGATTATAACATGAGCTATGGTAAAATAAATCATGTCAATCCAAGTTGCCTTGCCTCTTTTCGAAGGTCCTCTGGACTTGTTACTTCATCTAATAGAGGAAAACAAAATAGACATTTATGACATTCCTATATCTCTTATAACAAAACAGTACTTAGAGTATCTTGACCTCATGAAAGAATTAGATTTAGAGATTGCCTCAGAATTTCTAATAATGGCAGCTCAGCTAATCTATATCAAGTCAAAAATGCTATTACCTAAACCAGAACAAACTGAAGAAGAAGAGGAAGACCCCAGACTACAACTGGTGGAACAATTAATCGATTATATGAAATTTAAAGAGGCATCAAAATTTCTCAAAGAAAGATACGAAATTTGGTCAAAGGCTTTTCCAAGAAAAACAACCCCACAAGAGGAGATATTTATTCAGGATCTAACTATTTTTGATCTTTTGACTGCTTTAAAGAGAATCCTATCAAAAACAGAGCCTAAGATTTATCTTTCAAAAGATACTGTGAAAGTGGAAGATAAAATCATAGAAATATTAAAATTTCTCGAAGTTAGAAAGTCAGTGTTATTTCACGAGATTTTTGAACAAAAAAAGGGGGAATCTAATGGGAAAATTGAAATTATAGTAACATTTTTGGCTATTTTAGAATTAATAAGACTAAAAAAAATTAAAGCTTTTCAGGAAAAACCCTTTGGAAAAATATTTATAACTTTGGAGGA
>CALDSV010000040.1 GCA_937924475.1 uncultured bacterium | reverse complement strand
TAATGCTCCCACTGGACATATGCTAACACAAGCAGGGTCACCACAATGCATACAACGATGGCTTACAAAAAGCCATCTTACTCCTTTAGCATCAGCATGCTCTATAAATCTAATTCTGTTATAGGTGTTTTCATCAAGGTCGGGTGGATTTTCATAGGTACCATTGTTTTTTGTTTTACTGGCAGGAAGTTGATTCCACTCTTTGCAGGCTACCTGACAAGCTCTGCATCCTATGCATATATCTGGTGTAATTAACAATCCCTTACGTGCCATCTTTTACCTCCTATGCTTTCTCTATATTTACCATGAATGCCTTTGTCTCAGGTATCATGGTATTTGCATCACCTATTGTTGGTGTAAGAAGATTTGCACTGTCTCCACCTGAACCATCTTCAGGAAATCTCCATCCAAAATGCCATGGAAGACCTACTTGATGTAAAGTCATACCCATAACTTTTAAAGGTTTAAATCTTTCAGTAACTATAGCAATTGCCCAAACTTTTCCTCTTGCTGAGGATACTATTACTTTGTCTCCGCTCTTTATTCCCTTTTCTTTTGCTAAGGCAGTTCCTATTTCAACAAATATCTGGGGTTGAAGCTCTCTTAACCAATCAGTATGTCTTGTCATAACTCCTGTCTGCCAATGCTCTGTCATTCTATAAGTTGTTGCCATATATGGATATCTGGTATCACAGTAGACAAAAATATCCTCTTCTAAATCAGTAAATATTTTTGAAGCTGGATTAAATCTTGCATTTTTATTTTTGTAAAGCGGATTCTCCTGGAATGGGCATTCAAGAGGTTCATAATGTGTTGGGAATGGTCCATCAGCAAGACCCGCGCCAAATATGGTACCAACTCCAGTGGATTTCATAATAAATGGAAGTTTTCCACCTTCCATTGCAAGAGGTGGTGCTGGTCCATCAGGTACATCTCCTACCCATTTCTTTGCTGCTGCATCCCACTTAAGTATCGCTCTCTTTGGATCCCAAGGATTGCCCTGTGGATCACAACTTGCACGATTGTAAAGAATTCTTCTGTTTACAGGCCAACACCATGCCCAGTTTGGATAAAGTCCAAGTCCTGTTGGGTCTTCTTTTCCTCTTCTTGCCATCATGTTTCCTGCCTCTGTATAGCTTCCACAATATAACCAATTGCCTGAAGCTGTTCTACCATCGTTGAGCAGATATACGAAGGATGGAACTTGCTGTCCTTTTTTGTATGACTTTTTGTCAATAGGATGTTCTGGTACATCTTCTGTAAAATAACCATTGATTGCTTTGGCAACTTTGTGGACATCAATGTGCTTTACTTTACCATTTTTATCTTTTTCACCATAATCCCAAGTAAGATGAATTATGGGCTCAGGGAAGGTTCCTTTTTCTTTCTCATAAAGCTTCTTTACCCTAAAGTAAAGCTCATTAATTATCTCTGCATCAGGCATTGATTTACCATAGGGTTCTACTGCTTTATATCTCCATTGAGCCCATCTGCCTGAATTTGTAAGACTTCCCTCTTTTTCTACAAATGAAGCACAGGGGAGCATAAATACCTCTGTTTTAATATTTTTTGGATCCATTCCTGGACCTTTCCAGAAAGAGGATGTCTCTGTATCCCATAAATTAACATATACAAGCCAATCCAGTTTTGCAAGAGCTTTTCTTACTTTTCCCGCATTTGAACCTGAGCAGGCAGGATTCTGTCCCCAGGCAAAAAAGCCTTTAATCTTACCCTTATACATTTGATCCCAAATCATTAACCATGAGCAGTTTTGTCCATCATCTCTTTTAGGTAAGTAGTTATAGCAGAAATCGTTTTCTTTTGTTGCTCTGTCTCCATAGAGCTCTTTAAGATAACTTATAACATATTTAGGTCTGTTAGACCACCAGTTAACGCTCTTAGGATCTTTGGTTTGAGGTGTTGTTTTTTCTAAATAAGTTTTTAGGTCTACATGGCTTGCTTCAGGTGAAGGATGATATCCAGGCAAGAGATGGAATAGTAAAGCATGATCAGTAGAACCTTGCACATTTGACTCACCTCTTTGAGCGTTTATTCCTCCACCAGCCATTCCTACATTACCCAGAAGAAGTTGAATAATTGCGAAAGCTCTTATGTTTTGGACACCGACAGTGTGTTGAGTCCATCCCATGGCATAAGAAACAGTACAGACCCTGTCTGGTTTTCCACATGAACCAATTATTTTATATGCTTCCTCCAGTTTATCCTTAGGAGCACCAGTAATATTTGAAACATTGTCTATTGTATATCTTTGATAATGCTTCTTTAATAATTGAAATACACAATTAGGATTTTGAAGCGTAGGGTCTTTTTTTGGTATGCCATTTTCATCAAGTTGATATTTCCAAGTGGATTTATCATACTTCCTGTTTTTCTCATCATAACCTGAGAAGAGTCCATCAAGATCTTCAGGTCCTTTGAAGTTAGGATCAACAAGAAATGGAGCGTCTGTATAGTTTACTACATATTCCTTGAAATAAAGATTATTGTCAATTATATATTTGATTAAACCACCAAGGAAAGCTATATCTGTTCCTATCCTGATGGGCACATATAGATCTGCTTTTGATGCAGTTCTTGTAAATCTTGGATCAACAACTATGAGTTTTGCACCCCTTTCCTCTTTTGCCTTCATTATCCATCTCATTGATATGGGATGGTTCGATGCAGTATTGCCACCCATGTTAAGGATTACATCAGAGTTTCTAAAATCAATCCAGTGATTTGTCATGGCTCCTCTTCCATAAGTTTCAGCAAGAGCGGGTACTGTTGAGGAATGACAAATTCTTGCTTGATGCTCAATATACACAAGTCCCCATGAGCGCATAAGTTTTTGCAATAGATAGCACTCTTCATTGTCAAGAGCTGCAGAACCAATATGTCCTATAGCATCAACTCTGTTAACCAATTGTCCTTTTGAATTTTTTGTGATAAAGTATTTATCACGAGTTTGCTTTACAAGTTTAGCAATCCTGTCTAAAGCCCAATCCCAAGATACTTTTTTCCATTCTTTAGCACCTGGCGCCCTATACATTGGTTCTGCAATCCTATAGGGATTATTAGTTCCTACAATTTGATAGACTGAAGCACCCTTAGGACAAAGAGTTCCTTCATTAATTGGAGCATCTGGATCCCCTTCTGTGTTAATTACTTTTCCCTCTTTTACAGAAACCACAATACTACAACCCACACCACAATAGGGACAGATTGTTGTTGTCTCTTTAGCACCCTTTGTTCTTAACTCCGCGGCATAAGCTTTTGAGGGTTCCAGGTTTATGCCCAGTGAACTTAGAAGAACTGCACCTGTGGAGATTTTTAGGAAACTTCTCCTCGTAAGCTCCATGGCTTACCTCCTTTCATTGTTTTTTGCAATATAAAAATTCTTTTTTACTGTGTTTAATTGTAAGAAAGAATTAGAGAGAAATCAAATTGTTTTTATTGATGATTTCTCATTTATTTATAGAAAAAATCAATATCAAAATCTTTTTAAATTGATAGCTATAATTAGTTTTTTAAAAAAACTTAAGGCTTTAGTTAAGATTTTTTCATGAAATTTTAATATTTAACTAAAAAAAGGGGAAATGAGAGAAAGAAGACTTAATCTTAGACTTAATCTTATAATTCAAATAATTCACAGAGGGCTGAGAATTCTTCTCCCTCTGTGAATTTGATATTTTATGTTTTACTCAGACAGATATTTTGTATAAGCCTCTTTTCTTAAGCTTTCATTTGTTTCCACCAATAAAGGGGTTTTTCCACTGACAATTCTTATCCATACTCTCACTGAATCTGCCACAATTAATATAACCATTAAAATCATCAATGCAGAAAGCCCTGCAAGTAAATAATTGTGTTTTGGGAGATAGTTATATACTATATTTTGGTAACCAGCAACAATTGTTGTGATAAGAAGAAATATCATAGGTATCATTGTTACCCAAATGTATTTTACTTTACCCATTCTTAATAGAAAAGTTGTGGCTATTGCTAATGCCATACCTGCAAGAAGCTGATTATTAACACCAAAAAGAGGCCATATCGTAGAAATTGTACCAGTATAGAGTAGATATCCCCAACAAAATGTAAATATTCCACTGGTTATAATCACTCCTGGCCACCACTTATAATCCCTGAATTTTGGATAAACAACTCCACCTATTTCCTGCATAAGATATCTTCCAACTCTGGTACCGGCATCAATAAGAGTAAGAATAAATAATGCTTCAAACATAATGGCAAAATGATACCAATAACTCATCAAATGTCTTAATCCACCTATTCTCGAGAAAATATCAGCCATACCAACTGCCAGAGAAACAGCTCCACCCGGACGACCTGCAAGTTCCTCACCTGCAAGAGCGGATAGATATGGAAGGTCCTAAACTTTCATCCCCAGCTTTTCAAACAAAGCAAGTGGACTATTAATAGCAAAATAATCTGCTGTTGGCAACACAGTTGCTGCTATTAGTGCCATGAGTGCTACAAAGCTTTCAGTGAGCATAGCTCCATAACCAATTATTCTAATATCTTTTTCATTTGCTATCATTTTAGGCGTTGTACCAACTGTGCTGCAAGAACTGGACCAATTAGAGGACCCGCACTAGCAATTGCTGCAAAATGATGTCCAAAAATAAGCCACTTATTAGTTGGAACATAATCTCTTCCATCCTCGAGCCTTACTGCTGGCGTTGGGCGATTAGAATCCAAAGAGAGAACCTTGGCAGCGATAAAAGCACTATAGAAGCGATAAGCAAGTACAAAGATGCACGAAGCTGAAATAACTAAAACCAATGCGTGCATAATATAAACCTCCTTTTTTTTTTCAATTTTATAACCAAGTAAAAATTTTGACAATAAAAAAATTATGAATGGAAATAAGCAGAAGATGAATTGAATATATTTAGGATGAAAAGAAATTATGTATTAACCTTAATCCCCAGAATATTTTTCAATTCTTTAATTATAGATTTACTTACAGGTATCTTCATTTTTATTCCTTCCATTACAATCCAATATATACCTTTAAACCATGGTATAATGCTTTCAATTTTTTTTAAATTCACTATGTAGCTTTTATGAACTCTCATGAACCCCTTTTGCTGAAGTCTTTTTTCAAGATCTGAAAGAGTTCCTTCAAAGTAATATTCATCTTTTAGTGTAAAAATTTTAACTTCGCCTTCCCAGGCTTCACAGTAAAGAATATCACTATACGGAATAAAATTATTAAACCCTCTTTTTGTTGTACTGGAAGTTTTTTAAAAATTTTTTTGTTTAAAAGAAACTGTGAAAGCTTATTTATTGCATTATTCCATTCGTTCTGATTATTTTTAAGATTTATAATTCGCATTAGTGTTTTAGCAATTCTTTTTTCTTCAAAAGGTTTTAATATATAATCAATAGCACCCAGTTCAAAAGCTTCTATGGCATATTCATCATAAGCTGTTGCAAAAACAATGAAAGGAGGTCTATTAAATGTTGAAAGCAACTTTGCTGTTTCCAAACCTGACAAGTCAGGCATTTTAAATGTAATGACTGTACCTAAAGAAGGATCACTCTCTATGTGAAGCATGCTATTATCTCCATAAAATTTTCTAAGTCTTTCATTAACAAGATACAAACCCAAACCACAATTTTTATCATCCGAAATTTTAGTGACATTTCCATTCATACCTATCCCATTATCTTTCACTGAAATTATAATACCGCTTTCTTCATTAAAAATATTTATTGAAATTTCACCATCTTTGAGTTTAGGTTTTAAACCATGCTTAATTGCATTCTCAACAAGGGGTTGAATTGTAAAAGGTGGTAATTTAACATCAAGGTCTACTTCAGGTTCTATATTATAATTTACTTTTAATTTATCTCTGTATCGAGCAGCTTCTATGCTAAGATAGGCTTCTACATAAGTTAATTCTTCTCTTAGCGAAATTTCTTTTTCTTTTTTTAGCCTGAATCTTAAAAAAGTTGCTAAATTAAAAAGCAAATCCTTTCCTTTAAGAGGATCAATTCTTATCAAAGATATTATTGTATTAAGAGCATTAAATATAAAATGGGGATGAATTTGAGCCTGAAGTAATTTTAGTTCAGCTTCTGTTTTAAGTCTTGCGATTGCCTCAAGATCCACTATTTCAAACTGTGTTGAAAGTATGTGGGCAAGCCCTCTTGCAACTTAAAGATTAACTGGAGTTATACTATTTTCTCTATCATGATATAGCTTTAGTGTACCTATAAATTCATTTCTTTTTTCAAGAGGAACAATAACAGCAGAACTTAGTCTACATTTAGGATTCATGCAGCCAATTTCTTGTTTTTTATTTGCAATTTGTATTTCACCTGATTCAATAGCTTTAAGGGTTGCTTTAGTAAGTAAAGGATGCCCTACATTATGATGGTCACTACCTATTCCCACATGGGATAGAATTTTGGTTCTGTCAGTTATGGCTACAGCAGCCACTCCAAGACTTTCATGTATAATTCTTGCAATTTTATTGGCAGAGTGAGCATTTAAACCCTGTCTTAAATGAGGTAAGATAAGATTTGTAATGTTTAAAATAGCTCTCGCCTGATTTGCTGCAATTCTTTCTTGATGTTCTATTGCATATTTTACGATTAACATAAATATTCCCACTCCAAGATAAAACTCTACCTAAAATGGACAATCTTGAAATAATAAAAGCTGCGGTCGATATTATTCCCAGTCTTTGTGCTAAAATAAAAGTTAATTCAAAAGGGTCCATTTTTTAATTATAAAATAATCATTCAATACATAAGTATTTTCATTCGTTATATTTTTTTATCAAAAGATAACCTAAAATAAAAAAGAAAAAACAATAAAACAAAACTGCAAAGAGTGAAAGAACAGCCTCTGTATCTAAAAAATTTTTTCTTATGAGAATATTAGTATGAGTTAAAGGCATCACATATATAAAAGGTTTAAAAACATGAGGAATTCTTTCAATAGAAAAAAAAGTACCACTAAAAAATGCCATAGGCATTATAAAAAAATTGGAATAGGTAGCTGTATCTTCATGTGACTTTGTTATCATTCCTGTTATCACACCAAGACTGGCAAACATAAAACAATTCAATAATAAAGCTAATACAAAAATTTCATTTATTTTAAAACCTGAAGGCAAGAAAAGACCTACAAATAAAATCAACAATGAGGCAAAAAGTCCTTTAACCATACCAGCCAAAACCTCTCCTATCATTATGGATAGAGGATGAATAGGTGCTTGAATGTATATTTGGAAAGTTTTAAAATAAAGCCTACTAAGATTTAAAGTGCTTGCAACCCATGAGTAAGAATTATTCATTGAACTCATTGCCACAAGCCCAGGAAAAAGATATGTCAAATAGTCTACTCCACCACTAAGAGTTACTGTTCTTCCAAGTCCCAGTCCAAAGGTTATTAGATAAATAATTGGTGCCATCATAGCAGAAAATATGTATCCTAATCTTAGAAGTTTTCTTTTAAACTGTAGCATCTCTTTTAAGAAAATTGGATACCAATCTAACATCTTTATCTCTCTATTTTTCTTATTCTTTCACCTGTCAGTTTGACAAAAACATCTTCAAGATTTGATTTTCGTAGTGTAACACCGTTATTTCTTTTCTTTGCAATTTCATAAGCTTCTTCTCTACTATGACATACTTCACTTATAAATTCCCCATTTTCATTAAAAAATTCTACTACATACTCACCAACGTTCTTTTTAAGTTCCGCAGAAGTTCCGAGGGCAATTAATCGTCCGTGAAATAGGATACCTACTCTATCGCATAGAGCTTCTGCTTCTTCTATATAATGAGTGGTAAGGAGCACTGTTCTGCCTTCTATTTTAATTTTTCTTATTATTTGCCAAAGTTCTCTTCTTATGTGAGGATCAAGCCCAATAGAGGGTTCATCAAGAAACATAACCTTAGGTTCTGGTAAAAGTGCTCTTGCAAGTAAAACTCTTCTTTGAAATCCTCCAGAGAGAGTATTTACAATAGCATTCTTTTTTTCTGTTAATTCCATGATTGAAAGGATCTCCTCAATTCTTTTTTTGAGAGATTTTACTTTATGAAGCATACCATAAATAAGGAGATTTTCATAAACTGTGAGTTCTCTGTCCAGATTATTTTCTTGGGGAACAACTCCTATGATTTTTTTTACTTCTTGAGGATATTTAAGAACATTTATACCATCAATATAGCAAAGACCACTTTCTGGTTTTGTAAGATTTGTCAGAATCTTTACAGTTGTGGTTTTTCCTGCACCATTTGGTCCAAGAAGTCCAAAAATTTCGCTTTTTTTTATTTCAAGATTTAATGAATCTAAGGCTTTAACTTTACCATAACTTTTTGAGAGATTGTTTATAAGAATCATTTTAAGATTATCTTATTATTTCTAATATTTTTAAAAATCTTGTTCCAATTGGCAAATGGGCTTCAACTATGTCTCCCTCTTTGTTCCCTAATAATGCTTGAGCCAGCGGAGTTTGAAAATTAACTATACCCATATTGGGAGCAGATAAACCTTTAACTATCAATACTTCCCTTTCTTGGGACGGCGTGGAAAAATCAATATATCTAACTCTATCTCCTATTTCAATTCTTAACTCTTTTTTGTTATCTTTTTTGTTATCGGACATTGTAATTTTTGTTTCTTTCTTATTTTCTTCCATTCTGGGATGGATATTATTTAGTTCAAGTAACCTTTCTAATTTTTCGAGAATTTTTTCTTTTTTGAAATAAAAATCTGAAGCCCTTATCCTGAAAAATTCCCATCCGCACCTTCTCAAAATTCTTTCTCTATCAATGTCTTTTTCTATTTGCTCTACACCGTGGAAATAATCACCATCACACTCTATAGCTAATCTTGTATATCCTCCTTCCACTACTAAATCAATTCTATATGGACCTACCTTGTATTGAGGGATGACATAATAGCCTCTTTTTAATAATTCCTCAGCCACATCTAATTCAAACCAGCTATCAAAAGGCTCTGGTGGTTTTTGAAGCTTTCGGTGACTATAATATTTTTCCTTCTCAATTTGTTCTAAACTTAGTCCTGGATTTTTTATAGGTTCAGGATTATAGAAATATGACAATAGTTTTCTTCTAAGACAGTATTGACTTAAATCTTCAATCTTTACTGAATGAAACAACCAAACTTGATCTCTGGCTCTACTGACAGCAACATTAAACCTTCTTCTATCATTTTCATCACTCATTACACCTATTCTCTCCTTATTTGGCGCAATCACCATAGAAAGAAAAATTATATCTCTTTCGTCTCCTTGAAATGAATAAGGATTTCCACATATGATTTTACGCTTGTGAATCTCATCGTGAGATAAACTCTCAAATAAAAGCCTCTGAATGAGGTCAGCTTGTGCATGTCCTTGCAAAACTATTACTCCCATTGTTTTTCCTTGATATCTCTTATCTTTACATAATTCCACAATTTTATTCTTTATAAATTGTGCTTCTATTTCATTCCTAATAGAATAGCCTTCCCCTTCGCAAAAGGCATTTGGGACATAAACTTTTTCTAATGGATTTAATCTCTCTGGTGAATACTGTCTCAAAGGTATTAATGGGGTATGGGGATAACTTAGTTCATTGCAAAATCTGATTATCTCTGGCATACATCTGAAGTGTTCTCTCAAAAATACTTTCGTAGAGCTATATCTTAGTTCAGCATAACTAAATAAGCTGTTTTCAATGTAAAAGGAATCTTTAAATTTAAAATCATATAGAAACTCTTCTATAATTTTGAAAATTTCACTCCTGTCAATTCCTACTGCTTCAGGTATTATTTGTTTATCATCTCCAATAATTATTACCTTTTTTGCCAAATTAAGTAGGGAGATTCCTTCGGCACCAATTTGAGAAGCCTCATCAAAAATTAAAACATCAAAGATTTCTTTTTCACACCCAATTGTATCCCAAATTCTGTACAATGGCATTATCCATGCTGGAATCACATCTTTTATCTTATCTAAGTGATTTTGGGCATCTTTTCTGTATTTCCAGATATATTTACTTGTTCCTTTTCCTAATCTCTTCATGCTTTGTTGCCATGCTATCATATGCTTTCTTTTTTCCTCTGTCATTCTCTCCATGAGATTCCTCAAGACCTTTAGCTTTACTATTTCTTCTATGATTTTCCTCTTTTCAGTATTTAAATTATTAAGTCTATAGTTTAAGGTGTGATATTCAAGAGATGAAATATTCTCTAACCAATTTTTGGCTTGAGCCCATGCCCAAGCTTCAGGCAGTATTTGCAAGGTTATATCCCAGATATGATTGTTGGGATCTAAAATTATTTTATTTATTAATTCAGGCAACTTTTGTTTTATCCTATTTATTGTTTCATCCATTAATTGTTTTTTCTTTTTATCAAGATGAACTTTTTTAATTTCTTCATATGCTAAGGCATATGAATTAAGATCTTTATTTATTAAAGACTTTATAAGCTTATCTATTTCAGGAGCTATATTGAACTTTTTATAATATGTTAAATAATTTCCAATTTCCTTATGAATCTCATTTAATTGATTTTTATAAACTAACAAATCAAGTGTATTTATAACATTCTCTATGTCAGCCATATTTAAAAAATCTATTCCTATAGGTTCATTGTTTAATAATTTCAAACATTTTTCTTTTAAGAATCTTAAACTATCAATTTCTCTTAAAAAATTCACCATTTCTCTTAGATAATGATGTTTATTTTTTAAAGCCTTACTAAAAACCTTGGGAAAATTACCCCACAAATCAAAGACTTTTTCTATTTTAAATTCAATATCTAAATATTTACATAAAACATCCAAGTCTTCAATATTTTTACAGAGATTTCCATTTATTAAAACTTTCTCAAAAAGATATCCTTTTTCTTTTATGATTTTTTGTTTAAATATGAACCATCCTTTTGTTCCACCATTTTTCAAATATTCACTTAACGCTTTGGCGTCTGCTAATATTCTTTTGTATGGCACATTAATGTCAAGAAAATCTATCTCAACATCTTTTATTTCTTCAATATATTTATCAATTTCATTGGTAAGAAGCACAGTATCTTCTATATCTTTTCCCCAAGTGTGGCTACAAAAACATTCCTGTATAATATTTTTATCCCATTTGTTTAATTTTAGACTTAGAGCGGATAAATTTTTCTTGTAAATTAAAAAAGCATCTTTTATTTGTTGTATGACAGGAAATTTATTAGATAATATTTCTTTAATTTCTTGATTTGCATTAGGTTCAAGTTCTCTGAGTTTTTTGTTAAGTTCTTCTTCCTGTTTAAATAAATTTTCCATTTCTTCTATAGTTTTTAGTTTCTCTAACTCTGGAACCTTTAAGGCTAACTTATTTTTTATTTTCTCATCATTGAAATACCTTATATCCTTTAACAAATCCATAAAGTTAATGTCATAAAATGGATAATTTTCATCATAGGCTACTGCATCACAAAACCATACAAAATTTTGATATTCCTCTCTAACCTTTATTGCAATGTCTGATGGTTTACCTTGATATATTCCAGCTATTGAAATCTCCTTTGTTTCTATCTCTTTGTATTGCTTTAATTTATTTGTAAGCTCTATTTCTAATTGCTTGATTTCTTTTAATTTTTCTTCTTTTTCCTTTAATTCATCTTTTATTTTTTTCTCATCCCAATAGCTCAATTCTTTCTCTATGCCTGTTACACTTTTTTCCAGTTCTTCTTTTTCTTCTCTTCCTTCTTTTAAAATTGAAACGCACAAGTCCCTTAGTCTTTCTGGAATTAAATTTTTCAACACCTGTAATGCTCGAGAAGATTTTGAGGTTATAAGAACTCTTTTGTCGTGAGCTAATAAATGACAAATCAAATTAGCAATTGTATGAGATTTTCCTGTGCCTGGTGGGCCTTGCACCAAAACAACATCGGAGTATTTAAGTTTTTCAATTATGCGAATCTGCTCTTTGTTATAGGGTTTTGGTAAATATATCTCACTAAAACTATAATTTCCTCGAGTTTCATATTTTTGGAAATTATTGTCACCTTCAACTTCTGCAAAAAATTTTAAAATAGGATTCCGTAGTGATTTGCTATCTAATAGGCGAGTCAAAAAATCATAATATGCTCCAATAGATCGTTCTCTAAAAATTAGAGCAGGACAATACTCTATAAAAGGCTCTTTAGGATAATCTTTTAAATTCGGAATTAATCTCTCAAAATATTTACCATCGGGATCTAAAAAATAAACAAATTTTTCAAGAGAATGTTTGAACTCATCACTATCAATTCCAAACATCTCCGCTTCCTGCAAAAGGTCTTTCTTTTTCTGTTCAAATCCATGGGGTAAATCTTCATTGGGAATAAAATTGGTTTCAATTTTAATAATATTTTGAGGATCTCCTTGAATAGTAAAATTTCTTTTTTCAACATCATACTCAATAACAGCATTTAGAGATACAATATGTCGTTTAATTAATGTATTTCCTTTTGGTGAGCGCCAACTTAAAAGACCACAACATATTACAAGTTCATATTTTTCATCATATCTTAACTTCTGTTGATAAATTGTATATAGTTTGCTATACAATTGATGCTGTTTCAGTTTATTACAAAAAGTATCATACATCATTTTCAGTCGATCATCTGTGATTTCTTCTGATTGTTGTATTTCATTATTTTCATTTATAGAAACATACTCTTTTAACTCGTCAGGCAAGTTAGGTATAGGTATGTATTTGACTTGAATCCATCTTTCTGACTCAATATTTTCTGAATCGTGAAACTTACTATAACATCCATTTATTTTTGGGATTTCATGAAACCATATTACATGTTTATAACTCTCAACATTTTTTATTATTTTGGTTTTTAATACGGCAAGTCTTCGAAGATACTTTATAAGTCTATCTACTTTGGAATTATCCATTTTTATTCCTTATTTTACATAATCACCTAAATAATTCTTTATTTTATATTTATCATATTGCATCATGAAGGCTGTTTATTCTTGGTGCTCTTCCTTTAATTTCGCAGCATTCTGAAAGATGAGCATCGCTTATTTTAAGAAGTGTTCCCCTTTTTGATCCATATCTAAATATCGTAATTCCTTTAAGCCCTTTTTTATAGGCAAGAAGAAATATTTTTGCGACCTCTTCTTTTCTTGTTCTTTGAGAAAGATTGATTGTTTTTGATACAGCATTATCTGTATATTTCTGAAATGCTGCCTGCATCTGAATATGCTCTTCAGGAGTTATTTCAAGTGCTGTTTTAAACAGTCTTTTTATTTTTAAAGGAACTTCTTTCATACCTCTAAGAGTTCCTTTTTTTCTGATTTGATTTATAAAATCTTCACTGTAAAAACCTTGTCTTTGTGCAATTTCTAAAAGATATTTATTTATTATCTCAAACTCTGTATCAAGAATTCTTTGTTTATAAGCCAATAAAAAATAAGGTTCTATTCCGCTTGAACAGTCAGCAATTATTGATATAGTCCCTGTAGGGGCTATTGTTGTAGTTGTAGCATTTCTCATTGGGATACCTAATTTGTCCCAAATTGAACCTTTAAAATTTGGAAAAACTCCTCTTTTCCGAGCAAGCTCGACAGAAGCCTCATGAGATTTATATTTAATGAATTTCATAATATCTTCCGCTAAACTTAAGGCTTTTTTGTGATCATAAGGAATTCCTAATGCAACAAGACAGTCTGCCCATCCCATGACTCCAAGACCTATTTTTCTATTTCCCTTATGCATAATTTCTACTTCAGGCACAGGGAAAAAATTAACATCAATTGCATTATCAAGAAATCTTGTGGCAATTTTAACATCTTTTCCTAAAAGTTCGAAATCAAACTTTGCATCTTTCACATACTTTGCCAAGTTTAATGAACCAAGAATACAAGCTTCATAGGGAAGTAAAGGTTGCTCACCACAAGGATTTGTACATTCAATTTTACCTAAATGAGGGGTAGGATTATATTTATTAATGGTATCAATAAAGATTATTCCGGGATCTCCCACTTCATAGGCAGAAGTAACAATTTCGTCAAAAATTTCTCTTGCCTTTATTTTTCTTACAATTTTGCCATTTCTTGGATTCACTAAAGGAAAATAATCATCTTTAAAAAGTGCTTCCATGAAAGAGTCGGTAATGGAAACAGAAATATTAAAGTTGCTTAAATCCTCATAACGTTTTATTTTTATAAACTCTAAAATATCAGGATGATCCACTCTAAGAATTCCCATGTTAGCTCCCCTTCGTGAGCCACCTTGTTTAATTATGTCTGAAGCCTTATCAAATATTTTCATGAAAGAAACAGGTCCGCTTGCTATTCCTCCTGTTGAACGAACAATGTCACCCTTTGGGCGTATCTTAGAAAAATCAAAGCCTGTGCCACCTCCACTCTGAAGAATCAAAGCAGCATCCTTCAATGTTTTAAATATTGATTCCATGGAGTCTTCAATTGAAAGAACAAAACAGGCAGCAAGTTGAGCTTTGGGTTTGCCAGCATTCATTAAAGCTGGGGAATTTGGTAAAAACCTAAAGGAACTCATAATTTCATAGAATTTTTCAGCCCATTCGGAAGTTGATTCACCATAAAACTTTTCTGCTTGAGCAATATAATCAGCAACTCGATGAAAAAGTTTTTCGGGTGTTTCAATAACTTGTCCTTTCTCGTTTTTCAATAAATATCTTATCTGAAGAACTGTTTTTGCTCTATCACTTAGATTCATTTATGTATAGTCTATCACATTATGTTGCAACTTTAGGAGTATAAAAATTAAAATTAATGCATGAAAATGAAATGTCCTGTTTGTGGTAAACTTATTGACTATGAAAACAATCCTTGGAAGCCTTTTTGTTCGAAAAACTGTAAAATTATTGATCTTTGGAATTGGCTTCATGAAAATTATTCAATCAAAGTAGAGGAAATTAATGAAAAAATAACCTTAGAGGAGGAAAACAATGATAAGGATAACAGTCTGTGGCGCAGCAGGAAGAATGGGCAGTAGAATTGTTGCCCTTTCAAAGGAATATGAAGAGTTAAAACTTGTTGGAGCGATTGAATCTTCTTCTCATCCTAAACTTGGATTTGATGCTGGCATTGTGGCAGGAATAGGCGAATTAAATGTAAAAATAACTGAAAATCTTGAAAAAGTTATTTCTGATACAGACATAATAGTGGACTTTACTTCTCCTGAGGCTACCTTAAAGACTCTGGAAATAGTAAAAAAACATAGGAAGGGAATAGTCATTGGAACAACAGGTTTTAATAATGAGCAACTCCTCTTCATTAAGAAAGCAGCTCAAGAAATCCCTATTGTCCTTTCACCAAACATGAGTGTTGGTGTTAATCTGTTATTTAAAATTTTAAAAGATATTGCTTCAATCCTAAGGGATGATTATGATATAGAAATAATTGAAGCCCATCATAGAATGAAAAAAGATGCACCCAGTGGAACAGCATTAAAAATGGCAAAAGTTATTGCTGATTCATTGGGTAGAAATTTAGATGAAGTGGCAGTTTATGCAAGGAAAGGAATAATTGGAGAGAGAACCAAAAAAGAAATCGGAATTCAAACAATAAGGGCTGGAGATATTGTAGGCGAACATACTGTTATTTTTGGAGGATTAGGTGAGAGAATTGAAATAACTCATAAAGCATCAAGCAGAGATACTTTTGCAAGAGGAGCTTTAAGAGCAATTATATGGCTTTCTGATAAAACAGCAGGGCTCTATGATATGGCAGATGTATTGGGAATTAAATGAAATTTAAAAAAAAAGGATAAAAGGGAGGGTGACCCTCCCTTTTATCCTTCAACAATTGAAAATTCCTTCCACATGAACCAATTTCCCGTATCATTTAGAAAATTATAAGTTTCTGCAAAAATTTTATGATGTTGTTGTTCTTCAACTATCAATCGTTCAAAAAGTTTTTTCTCTTTTTCTGTGCTTACTTCATCTTTTATTTTTTTGTAAAAATCTATTCCTTCCTTTTCCATCTCCATAGCAATCTTAAAGGCCTCTAATTCATCAGAAGAAGTTTTGACTCTCTCCATCATGTAGGGTTTCATTTCTTCAAAAATAGTTTTTAAAGTTTTTATTGGATGTGCTTCTCTTATGGTAAGATCAAGTCCTTTAACAACCTCTTCAATCATTTTAATGTGATTTGTCTCATCATTCGCAATTGTAAGAAACATTTTCTTACCTACGGGATGATTTACTCTTTCTGCAGCTTCTTTATAAAATTTAACAGCATCTGTTTCCATTTTTAAAGCTATTTCAATAGATTTCATAAGAAACCCCCCAATTAATCCGCTGGCTCAAACATATCTTTAGTAGCACCACATACAGGACATGTCCAATTATCGGGTAAACTTTCAAAGGCTGTGCCTGCAGCAATCCCGTTATCAGGATCACCCTGTGCAGGATCATAAACATAACCACATACACTGCATTTGTACTTTTTCATTTCATACCTCCAATTTTTATTTTATAATTATTATAACTTATTCCAACTATTTTAGAGGAGTTAAAAAATAAACTCGTAATGGGCCTATGGTGTTATAATAAAAATTATGAAAATAAAATTTGTAATTGTAGTTTGTATAATTTTACTTGCTTTTCTCTCAGGAGCTGGTTTCGCTATTCTAAAAGATATTCCCTCTATAAAAGATTTCGATAAAATGAAACACTCTCAAGGAACAAAAGTTTATTCTGAAGAAGGAATTCTTATAGGAGAATTTAAAATTCAAAAAGGCATTTATGTACCCTTAAAAAACATTCCAAAAGACCTTATAAATGCTGTAATTGCTGTAGAAGATTCTCGATTCTGGAAACATAAAGGAATTGACTATATAGGAATTGGAAGAGCTCTAATTACTGATATACTTCACTTGAAAATCAAAGAAGGAGGAAGCACTATAACTCAACAATTAGCCAAAATCATGTTTCTTACGCCTGAAAAAACTTTAACAAGAAAAATCAAAGAAGCTTATTTAGCCATAAAAATTGAAAAAGAGTTATCAAAAGAAAAAATTTTAGAAATGTATCTCAATAATGTATATTTTGGTCATGGTGCTTATGGAGTAGAAATGGCATCAAGAATATATTTTGGCAAATCTGTTACAGAAATTACCCTTCCAGAGGCTGCATTACTTGCCGGTCTAATAAAAGCACCAAATGCTTATTCTCCCTATAATGATCTTGTTAAAGCAAAAAAACGTCAAGAAACAGTCCTGTTGAGAATGGAAGAAGAAGAATTAATTACTCCTCAACAGAGAAAAATAGCCTCAGCTCAGACTATTAATTTAAGCTCACTTAGAATTTCAACAGAAAACTATAATTATTTTCTGGAATATGTCAGAAAACAACTTGAAGAACAATTCGATATTGATAAAATTTATAAAGGAAATTTAAGGGTTTATACTACTCTCAATACAAAAGCCCAAATAGCTGCTCAAAAGGCTTTACAAGAAGGTCTTAGAGAGGTAGATAAAAGAATTGGATGGCGAGGCCCTATTGGAAAGGTATCTATTACTGATAAAAAAAATGATGAAAAAGTTGCCTTTAAACCTTCTCAAGGAGATATTGCAAGAGGCGTTGTTATCTCAGTTTCACCATCCCAGGCAATTATTAAATCAAGAGGTTTAATAGGAACCTTACATCTAAAAGATGCTCAATGGGCAAGTAAGATAATAGAACCTTCAGGAAAAGTTAAAAATTTAAAGAACTTTAATCTCACTAATATCCTATCAGTAGGTGATGTGATTATGATTAAATTTAAATCTGTGGGAAAAGATATTCAATTCTCTTTAGAACAAGACCCCGAGATAGAGGGTGCTTTAGTTGCAATAGATCCAAAAACAGGATATATAATTTCTATGGTAGGTGGCTATAGTTTTCAAAGAGGAGAATTTAACAGGGCAGTTTATGCAAAAAGACAAGCAGGTAGTTCTTTTAAACCCTTTGTATATGCTGCTGCAATGGAAAAAGGATTTACACCAGACAGTACCATTTTGGACGAGCCAGTAAGTTATAAATCAGGATTTAAAGAATGGTCACCTTCTAACTATGATGGAGAATTCTGGGGTGAAATAACTTTAAGAAAAGCTCTTGCCTTCTCACGAAATGTGGCTACAATTAGATTAGCTGAAACAATTGGAATAGACTCCGTAATAAACCTTGCTAAAAGAGCGGGAATAATCTCTGAAATGCCTGCAGATTTAACCTTAGCATTAGGAAGCTTAAGTGTATCTCCTTTAGAATTAACAAGTGCCTTTTGTGTTTTTGCAAATGGAGGTAAAAGAATAAAACCAATTGCAATAAAATATGTAACTGATAGTTCCGGCAAGATTCTTTTACAAAATGAACCTCAGTCAGAGGAGGCTTTAGATCCTGAAGTTGCCTATACAATAACAGACATGTTAAAAGATGTAATTTCTTACGGAACAGGTAGCCGAGCAAACATTGGTAGAGCAGCAGCTGGTAAAACGGGAACAAGTAATGAATTTAGAGATGCTTGGTTTATAGGATATACCCCTCAAATAGTAGCAGGAGTTTGGGTAGGATATGATGACATGAGAAAAAGCCTCGGTCATGGAGAAGCTGGAGGCAGAGTTTCAGCTCCTATATGGGCTCAATTTATGAAAGAAACATTGGTTGGCAAAGAATTGGAAGATTTCAAATTTATGGAAATTAATATAGAAAACAGTGAAAACCCGAAAAAAGAACCATAAAAAAGGATTTAACCCTTTATGGTTTAAACTTAAACAAATCTATTGTGGGAGAAACTTGAATGAATATTTTAATTTTAGGTCTTGGAGCATTAGGTATAGTGTTTGCAGTAGCTCTCAAATCTTCGGGTAATAATGTTTTTGGCGTAACAAAAGAAAAATATCTTGAAAGATTTAAAAATAAACCTTTAAAAATAAAGGGTTTATTTGGAGAGAGGGAAACCTTCATAGATGGTATTTATGCAAACACTGAAAAATTAATTGATTTAAATTTAGATCTTATAATAGTATCAGTAAAATCCTATGACACTGAAAAGGCTATAAATCAGATAAAATCCTTAATTAAGGAAAAAACATTAGTTCTTCTTGCTCAAAATGGATACGGCAATTATGAAGTAGCCGGAAGGATAATTGATAAGAAAAAAATAATCCTTTCACGAATAATTTTTGGAGCCAAGATTAAGGAAATAGGCTTTTCAGAGGTTACAGTTTTTGCTGATGACATAGTTATAGGTCAGCCTGATAATTTAATCCCTCAGGAAAAACTAATGGAAATATCCAATCTCTTTAATAAATCGGGGCTTCCCACTAAAGTATCTAACAATGTTTATGCAATTCTATGGGATAAAATAATTTATAATTGCGCATTAAACCCTCTTGGAGCGCTTATTGAATGTAATTATGGCAGCTTAGCTGAAAATGAAGAAACAAGATTATTAATGAATCAAATAGTTTATGAAATTTATAATGTAGCAAAAGCTCATGAAATAAATCTTAACTTGGAAAAGGCTGAAGACTACTTGAAAATTTTTTACGAAAAACTTGTACTTCCTACAGCAACACACTTTCCATCAATGTACTATGATATAAAAAGTGGGAAAAAAACTGAAATTGACTCATTAAATGGTGCAATTGTTAATTTAGCAAAACAAAAAAATCTATATGTTCCAGTAAATGAAACTATTACAAGATTAATAAAAGTGAAAGAGAGATTGCTTACGAAAAATAATAATTAATAGTTCCGTGAAGGTATAAAAATTATTTTTATTTCAACAAGTTCTTTTAACTCTTTAATATGTTCAGTAAGTTTTTTATTTAATTCCTTCTCAATTAAATAGGTTTCAATTTCATCCCTCACGGAAAGATAAGGCTTTTCTCCAAAGTGATGCTTGTTTTGCTCATAATATTCTCTTATTTTATCATCTGTTATGATTATTTTTGATTTTATTTTTAAGTCGATGTAATTTTTGATAGCCTCTTCTTCATTTCCTTCTAAAAAAATTTTTTTTGATTCTTTCAATAAAAGTTTTCTGTTTATCATAAGGTCAATTATTTCATTCTCTGTAATGGTAGGAAATTTTTCTCTCATTTTAAAGCTGAAGATTTCAAAATCTCTTAAGGTTATTGCTTGATCATCCACATAGGCAATTACTCTATCAATTATTTCTCCCGAACATATTGAGAAAAAGATAATATTAAAAAGCATGACCAATAGTAAAATGAATTTCACCACGGGATTCCCCTTTCTCTCTATTAAGTTTATAGCCATAATCAACTCTTAAAGGTCCTACAGGTGTCTTATATCTTAAACCAACACCAGTAGTGTATTTGAGTTTTGAGGGATTTATATCCCCTACTCTATTCCATACATTTCCTGCATCAAGAAAATTCACAATGAAGAAGTTTTTACCAAGATATGTTCTAGTCTCAAAATTTCCCATTAGGAAGGCATTACCTCCTGTGGGTTGCTTGTCTCTTTTAGGTCCCAGTGTATTTTGGGCATAACCTCTCACTGTATCTCTTCCACCAAGAAAATATCTCTCAGAAATAGGTAAATTTTCAGTATTACCATACAACCATGTCCACCCTCCTCTAATGGATGCTGCAATAA
This sequence comes from uncultured bacterium, assembly GCA_937924475.1. Classification (GTDB taxonomy): domain Bacteria; phylum Nitrospirota; class Thermodesulfovibrionia; order Thermodesulfovibrionales; family Thermodesulfovibrionaceae; genus Thermodesulfovibrio. The sequence continues at coordinate 1,248 of CALDSV010000040.1, read as the reverse complement.
CAAGTCCTTCAAATAATTCTGTATATTTATTTACATAAAATGATGTCTTTAAAAAATTAAGTTCAGACCCTAAAAATGTTGAACTAACCTTAGAGCTCAAACCAGCAAGCCATCCTTTTTTTGGCTCAAAAGGATTGTCTCTATCATCATATATTAAGGAAGCTTTTATACCACTTATAAAGATTCTACCAATATCTTGATCAGATATAATCACTTCAGGTAATACATCCCAAATTTTGGAAAAGGAAATTTCATAAGCTAATTCAACTTTGAATTTTTCTGATAATTTTTTTTCAAAACCTGCTGATGCACTTAATCTTCTCAATTTATACAACATATCTTTAGTATCAATATTTTTTATATGCCTATTTTCAAAATTTACAGAAGCCTTAAAAATAAGATTTTTCCAAAACCAGGGATCAATATAAACTATGGAACTTCTTTTTTCAATATTACTAAGCTCAACTCTTGAGTAAACTTGTTTATTCATGCCAAATAAATTTATGTAAGAAACCTCCATAAAACCCTTGGCTTTTTCATATTCTCCAAAGCCAAAACCAAAATCAAAAGCACCTGCTGGTACCTCTTCAAAATCGTATATAACATCTATGTAGTTATCCTGCTTTTGGAGAATTATATCTATTTTTGAAAAAAGACCTTTTTTGTAAAGGGAGAGTCTCTCCTCTTCTAAAATATGAGGACTATAGGGTTGATTTTCCTTTTGAAAAAGTCTCTCATATATAAATCCTGTTTTGGTCTTTCTATTGCCTAAAATTATTGATTTTTTAAAATATTTTTTTTCCTCAGGATTAATAACAAAAAAAATATCTGCTTCATCATTATTTATTTCATAGTGGCTATCTACATTTACTTCAGCATATCCATTTCTTTGATAAAAATCAATGATTTTTCTCTTTATTTCCAGCACAATAAATTCAGTAAAAATTTCATTTTTAAATTCATTAACTATTTCCCTTACATTTTCTTTCCAAACATCATTTACAATTTCAAATTTTATGGTTTTTATTTTTATTTGTTTTCCTTCATTAATTTTAAAAATTATACTGATTTTATCATCTGCCTCTTTAATTTCAGTTTGATAAATCCTCGCAAAATAATATCCTTTAGCTTTTAAAAAATCCTCTATTCTTCTTTTGTCATTCTCTAACTCATCGGGATTAAAGGGTGAAGTGACAGAATTTACAATTATGTTACTAATATCTTTTTTTTCTATCTTTAACTTATCAG
>CALDSV010000039.1 GCA_937924475.1 uncultured bacterium | reverse complement strand
TTGAAATTTCCTCATCTTCCATGGGCAAAACTCTTGGCATCAATTCTACCAATGTAACCTTGCTACCAAGAAGATGAAAAATCCAAGCAAACTCGCATCCTATGGCACCTGCTCCTATTATTGTAATGGATTTAGGAATTTCTCTCATTTTCCATAGGTCATCACTGGATAGAATTCTATACCCATCAAAACTAAGCATAGGAAGCTCAGCTGGTCTTGAACCTGTGGCGATAATGATTTTGTCAGATATAATTTTTTCTGAAGAATTTTTTAAAAATACTTCTTTAGGAGAAATCAATTGAGCATCATCTTTTATGATATTGACTCCTGACTGTTTTAAAAGCATTGTAAGACCCTTTCTCTGGGTCTCAACAACGCTATCCTTTCTCTGAAAAATACTTGATAACTCTACAGAAATATGAAAGTCATTATCTTGTGTATATTTTTGAGACTTTATTTTATCTAAGATTTCCAAAGAGTGTATGACCGTTTTTGTAGGTATACAACCTCTATTTAGACAGGTTCCTCCAAGTTCGTCTCGTTCAATTAAAACTACTTCTGCACCTGCTCTTTTTGCTGTAAGAGCAGATACATATCCAGCAGGACCACCTCCAATAACTGTAATCTTCATTATTTTTCTTCTTCAAGATAACTTTCGTATTCCTCATGTTCCATTAAGTCATCCACTTCATCAGGATTGTCCATCTCAATCACAGCAATCCAACCTTTTCCATAAGGATCTTCATTTATTATTTCTGGATGGTCAATAAGTTCCTCATTTACCTGAACAACTACACCACTTACAGGTGCAATAACCGGTGAAGAAGTTTTTGTTGATTCAATCTCAGCCATCTCACTGTGTGCATCTACATGAGATTCTACCTCTGGAAGCTCAATGTAGATAATATCTCCCAGTGATTCTTGAGCATAGTCTGTGATACCAACCTTTACTTTCTTACTTTTACCTGATAATTTTACCCAGGTATGTTCTTTGTGAAATCTGTAATTTTCCAAACTCATTTTCCCTCCATTAAATATTATTTTCTATGGTTGCCCTTCTTGATAAAGTATATAAAAATTAGCTTATCATTGATAATTATCAAATATCAACATTTACGAGATATTAAAATTTTAAGAAAAAACAATCCCGATAGAAAACACAAAAGAGCATATGAAAGAAGAACATTTCTTACGCCAAAAATATCTACTAAAATTCCTACTAAAATATTACCAATCGGAGTAAATCCGAGAAAAACGAAAGAAAAGAAACTCATGATTCTTCCTCTAAGTTTCTGCTCAGTTTGATTTTGAATAAAGCTATTGCTCATTGTGAAAAAATTAACAAAAGCAAAACCTAAAACAAAGGCAAAGAGCATGGTAAGGTAGATATTTTTTGAAAAGGCAATCCCTAAAATCCCTAAGGGAATAATCATAGAAGCCTTGAATATTAGACTTTCTTTGTTTTCTATATCTTTTCTTAGAGTTATAAGACCTCCCGCAAAGAGAGAGCCAAAGCCTATCGATGAAATAATCATTCCTAATCCCTCAATGTTAGATTGGAGAATTTTATCTACAATTATTGGTAAAATTGGAATAAAAGAAATTCCAAAAATTGTGAAACTTCCCACAGCAAGGATAATAAAGAGTATCTTTTTGTTGTTTAGAAGAAAATTTAAGCCTTCTTTGAAAAAGTCCTTAAAGGAGCTACTCTCATGAGAAGCTGAGCAACTTTTATCACAAAGACTAATCAAAATAAGTATCAGAGGAATAAAACTTAAGGCATTTAAATAAAAACACATTTGGAAATTAAAATTTGTTACTACTAAACCAGCCAAGAAAGGACCTATAATTCTTGCAATATTGAAAGAGATTGATTGCATAGCAATTGCTTTTGTAATCATTTCCTTTGAGACTAATTCTGATATAAAGGCTTGTCTTGCAGGCATATCAAAGGCTCCAGAAATACCGAGAATAAATGAGGCAAGGGCAACATGCCAAATTGTAACTATGTTCATGTGAATTATAATGCCAAGAAACAAAGCTGGAAAAAGAGAGAAAATTTGGGTAAAAATTAAAATTTTTTTCCTTGAATATTTATCTGCAACTACTCCAGCAAAAAGAGTAAAAATTAGAACAGGAAAGGAAGACAAAAAGGAAATAAAACCAAGATAAAAAGCAGATTTAGTCAAAATATAAACAAGCCAATTCTGGGCAATATATTGCATCCACGTGCCGCTAAGGGATATAGTTTGACCTATCCAATAAGTCCTAAATTCCTTATTTTTAATGGGATGGGACATTTTATGATTATATCATTCTCTTTTTCTTTTTCCGAAGTAGTGATACTTTCTTCTTCATTATATGTCATTGGAAACTCTCAATTTTCAGTAATTGTAAGGAGTCTCCCTACTCCGTCATTGCAAGAAGCGTTAGCGACTAAGCAATCTCGCCGTCCACTTTCCTACGGAAAGTGGGATTGCCACTCAGTCCTTCGGACTGCTCGCAATGACAAAAAGGAGGCGTCATTGCGAACCAAGCCATAGCGACGAAGCAATCTCTCTATCCACGGTTTTAAGGGAAAAAGGTTTCAATGAGATTGCTTCGGGTGACTTCGTCACCCTCCCAATGACCTCTACACTGTCATTGCGAAGCCGAGCTTTGAGAGGGTGAAGCAATCCTAAACTTAGTACTATCAATACCCTATATCCCTGCCACTTAAAAAAATGCAAAGGTCACTGAAAATATTCCCTAATAAATAAGAAATTGCTTGCAAAACTTAAAAATTTTTGTTATAAAAAAGTATGATAAAACAATCAAAATTATCAATAACCTCTATTACTTTGAAAATATTAAGCATTACCATGTGGAAGGAGATATCCCCATGAAAGCATTCTTTAATAAAATTTTCCTTTACAATCATAAACAAAAAGGATTAACCCTTGTAGAGGTTGCTATTGTTCTCGTTATTCTCGGACTTATGATTGGTCTTGGTGCGAGTTTGATTGGCCCACTTACAAAAAGGGCAAAATTACAGGAGACAAGGGATATTGTAAAGGCTGCAAAAGAAGCTGTCCTGGGATATGTGGTAAAACATAAAAGATTGCCAGTAGAGGCAGAGTTTCGTAAAATCGTACAAGATAAAGATGCTTGGGGAAATAAGCTGGATTATTATCCTGTGCAAGACCTCACATCAGGAGATGCCTGCTGTTCAAATGCCACAGGCTTTACAATAAACGACCGAGGAACAAGTAAAGAAAATACCGCATTCATTATCTTAAGCATGGGTGAAAACGGAACAAACAATACTGTAACAAACAATAATGGAACACCCCCTACTTTTACAATCAAGGAATATAGCGATACCTACGATGACCTGGTTCAGTATGTTACTATAGACGAATTGAAAGACAGGGTCTTAAGCTGCCAGTCCCTTGAGATTACAACCACAACACTTCCAGAGGCAGAAGAGGATACACCCTATTTCACAAAGATAATCTGGAAGGGTGGATGTAATCCTAAATTTTCTCTCCAAGATGGGAACTTACCAGAAAAACTAAAGCTTTCTTCAGATGGGCTCATATCAGGGACGGTTGACTTATCTTCAACTACCCCTGGAACTCTAACTGACTGTTATTACACTAATACCTTTACTGTAAGACTCTCTGAAAGTGATGAAAGTGAGCGTAATTTTGTTGATAAAAAATTAAGAATAATAACTAAACCCCAGACATTAAGGATCACCAATGCTTCTGACCTACCTTCTGGGACTGTAGGGGGTGCATATAATGTAACCCTCTATGGAGCAGGAGGTAAAAATTCTTACTCTTGGGAAGTTTCATCAGGATCTCTGCCGCCTGGTTTAAACCTATCTACAGGTGTTATCTCTGGGACTCCAACAACGGCAGGCGTATATAATTTTGTGGTTTCTCTTTCGGACGGTTGCACTACAACCTCCAGGGCATTTACAATAACAATAACAAGTGGTGGTGGTGATGGAGGTGGTGGTGGAGTTGGTGGAGGCTGCATTGCCTATAGAGTATGGAACCAAACTGGAGCAACTCAAGACTTCACAGTGAGTGGTGTTTGCAGAAATAATAGAGGAAACGGAACAGAGATTACTACCACTACAATAACCTTAAACTCTGGTGGTTCAATAAGTAGACATACATCTACGCGTGGAAATTGCACGTCTTCGGTTATTCAGACTTTAACCTACTCTCAGGCTCAGGCTGCAGATAAGAATGGAAACTGTCAGGTTAACTTCACACTTAACGGGTTTACTGATAGGTGATAGAGCAAGGGAAAAAAGACATACCACCAGGCTTACTGAGAATAGTCAAGGGAAACAAGCCTTCAAAAAAATTTTTTCTTTTAATTGGAATTTCTCTATTTTTAATAATAAGCGGATTTTCTGCCACTTATTTTTATGAAAAGTATTTCTCCGTAAAAGCAAAAAATGAGCCTAATCCTACCCAAAAAATTACTCAAAACATTCCTCAATCTCAAGCTCAGACACCACAATTAGAAGGTGAAAAAAAGACTAATTTAAATGAAAACTCAAAAACTTTACAAATTAAACAGTCAAAAGCTGCTGTTGAAAATACAAATCCCTCAGAGGAAAATCAAAAGAAGGAAAGCTTAAAGTTGGCAAACAGAAACAGCAAGGATAATAAGCCTACTGAGATTGCATTAAACTCTCTTGAAACCTTCAAAGGTGCAGATTTTCTCTACAGAGCCCAGGATTTTGAAGAAAAAGGATTAATAAACGAGGCAATAAATGAATACAAAGAATATGTTAATTACTCTGGAAAGGCAGAGCCAAAAATTCTCAATAAAATCGCAACTCTTTATCTTCTTAGTGGAAACCTAAAAGAGGCTGAGCACTATGCAGAGTTAGCTATAAATAGCAGTAAAAATGACAAAGAGATTCTTATTAATTACGGAGTTATAAAGGCAAAAATGGGTGAACTTAATAAAGCAGAGGAAATTTTTAACAAAGTGCTTTCCCTTGATTCTCAAAATAAAACCGCCATATATAATTTAGCATTAGTAAAGGAAAAAAAAGGAAAAAACAAAGAAGCCCTCAATCTTTATGAAAGACTTTATCAATTAGGTGATCCATCAGTAATTTCTTCTATTGAAAGACTAAAGTAGAAAAAAGGCTTGGTAAATGTCTTCGATTTTATTGAAAATAAGGGATTGCTTCGTCCTCCCCTCGTTTACATTCAGGGTCGTCCTCGCAATGACAGAGGATGGGCGTCATTATGATAACTTTCATGATAATCCTGCTTGATGATTAAAGGAAATTTGTGTAAAATTTATCAATCACTTAAATTTAAATATTTCAATACAGACTTTATGTGAGATTTTTTTATGACATAAGAACTTTCAAGATATCCAACCATCAAAGCTCTTGAACATATTAAATTTATTAATCTGGGAATACCCTTAGAGGCTTTATAAATCTTCTTTATTGCTCCTCTTTCAAAAGTAACTGGCACCTCTCCTGCTCGCTGAAGTCTGAATTTTATATATGACTCAACTTCGTCTCTGTCAAAATGATAAAGCTTCACCTTCAAACTTATCCTTTGAGATAGTTGATTATATTCTTTTTTTGATAACTTATCTTCAAAATAGGGTTGAGCCATAAGTATAAAATGAAGGAGTTTCTCTTTTTCTGTTTCCATGTTCGAAAGATGTTTTATCTCTACAAGAGTCTCTTCTGCTAAATCCTGCGCCTCATCAATTATTATGATATTTCTAATTCCTTGTGCCTTTCTCCTGTAAAATTCCTCCTTTAAAATACCTGTAAGTTCAATTTTTTCCATGTCTTTGTCAGTAACGATGATCTCGTCTTCAGATATTGTTTTAACAAGAATTTTAATAAATTCTTTAGGATTTAAAGTGGAATGATAAATAACAATTGGATGGACTAAGTTAAAGTTTTTTAAAAAAGTTCTTATAAGAGTAGTCTTGCCAGTTCCCGCTTCACCAGTAATAAGTAAAAAACTCTCTCCTTTTTTTAAGAAATATTCCATGGTATGTAAAGCCTCTTTGTGCCATTTAGAAGGATAAAAATAATCAGGATCTGGAGTTATACCAAAAGGATCTTCCTTAAGTTTGTAAAATTCCAAGTATTCCATTATTGCTCCTAAAAATTTTAATTAAACTTTTTTTGTTTAAATATATATATCTTCATTAAATAAAATTTACTGCCCTACAAATGGGGTTTGCTTATCCCCGCTTTTCACCAAGAATTCACTTGTAAATCATAACCCATCATCTATTATGGATTTTTAAGTTTAATTATAAAAAATAAAGATATTGACAATCAAAAGTTTATCTGATATCATTGATTATAATAGTTTATAGCGAGAGGGTTAATATTTTTCAGAGAGAAAATTTATGAGGTTTGCAAAGCAAAATTTTAATTTTCATGAAAGGTTGACCTATTTTATTCATAGTAAAATATTTATTATTAGTAATTTTTAATTTAGGATGTAAAGTCATGGCTTATGAAGCAAAGGATTATTCAAATCTTCTTGGAATAGAAGGCTTCAGTGAAACTCTTCTAAAAAATCATTTCACTCTTTATCAGGGTTATGTAAACAATACTAATAAACTTCTTGATACTTTAGATGCCATGTTAAAAGATGGAAAGACAGGTAATCCTGAGTTTGGAGAACTTAAAAGAAGGCTTGGTTGGGAATGGAATGGCATGAGACTCCATGAACTTTATTTTGAAAATCTTGGTGGTGATGGAATTCTTCCTCAGGATAGCAAACTTGCCAAACTCATAAATGAAAACTTTGGTAGTTTTGATAACTGGATGAAAGATTTCAGAGGAACTGGAACAATGCGAGGAATTGGTTGGGTTGGTCTCTATCAGGATGTTTTTTCTGGAAGAATTTTCAATTTCTGGATTAATGAGCATGATGTAGGACATCCAGCTGGTTGCAATCCACTTTTAATTATGGATGTATTTGAGCATGCCTTTATGATTGACTATGGACTTAAGAGAGCTGATTACATTGAGGCATTTTTTAAAAACATTAATTGGCAAGAAGTAGAAAAAAGAATTAAATAGGAGGATTTTATGGCTTACACAATTGATGATTTAAAATCAAAAATAATGGAAATGTATCCTGAGGTAAAAAAACACGGTTTCAATGTTAATATCTACTACAGTGAAGAAAAACAGTCTTATATTATCAGATTTCAAAAGGGAGTATCAGAACTTATAACTCATCTTGACAAAAAAGACGCTGATGACTGTATGAACAATTTAAAATGTGTATATCTTGGTATTCAGGTAGGACAGTTTATAAAAAATTTCACTGAAAAAGAACGCTTTGAAAGAGAAAAAGCTGAAGAAATTTCCGAGTACAAATCTGTGGAAAAAACTGTTGCTTTTGATGAAGAAGGCTATCTTAAAAACATTAATGACTGGAATGAAAAAGTAGCACAAGCAATAGCCCTAAGAGAAGGCTTAGGGATACTTTCCAAAGATCAGATGGAGATTGTAAAATTCATCAATGACTACTACAAAAAGTATAATTACTTTCCTGTATTGAATTTCATATGCAAAAATGTTAATCAGCCTAAGGAATGTATTGCTGAAAAATTGATTGACCCTCTTGTGGCATGGAAAATTGCAGGACTTCCCAAACCTGATGATACATTAATTAACATCGTTAAGTATGGTGTCACTCCCACATAATGGACTATTCAATCAAGATAGGCGGTGAAGCAGGACAGGGTATCCAGACAGTAGGTGATATCCTGTCCCACATTTTTGCAAAGGCAGGTTATCATGTCTTTACACATCAAGATTATGAATCCCGCATAAGAGGAGGACATAACTTTTATCAAATAAGAATCTCCGATAATCCAATAACTGCCTCCCGAACTAAAATTGACATATTAGTGGCCCTTGATAAAGAATCCATTTATCAGCATGAAAAAGAATTAAACCAAAAGGGACATGCAGTATATGATTCTTCATATTTTAGAGAAAAATATGACAGACCAAATTTTATTGATGTTCCCTTCCTTGATCTTGCTCTCACTCATGGTGGTAGTAAACTAATGGCTAATACTGTGGCAGTTGGGGCAGTGATTGGCATGTTAGGTATGAATCCTAAGATTATGTTTGAGTACATAGAGAAAACTTTCAAAAAGAAAGGAGAGGAAATAATCAATTCAAATTTACGCTCTGCTGAGGCTGGATATAAATATGCAAAGGAGAAATGTCTTACTTGTTCCTTCATGGTTTCAGGCTTTGAATCACCAAAAATGCTTATAACAGGCAATGAAGCAATAGGCGCCGGTGCTATTGCATCAGGACTTAAGTTTTACTCTGCCTATCCTATGACTCCCTCTACAGGAATATTTAATTTTGTCTCAGATCATGCAAAAGATTTTGAAATTATAGTAGAGCAAGCAGAAGATGAAATAGCAGCAGTAAACATGGCTATTGGAGCATCCTTTGCTGGCATAAGGGCAATGACCGGTACCTCTGGTGGAGGATTTGCTCTTATGGTAGAAGGCATTTCTCTTGCAGGAATGACAGAAACCCCACTTGTAATCGCTCTTGCTCAAAGACCAGGTCCTGCCACAGGTCTTCCAACAAAAACAGAGCAGGCAGACTTATTTTTTGCACTTTTTGCAGGTCATGGAGAGTTTCCAAAAGTATTGTTTGCACCAGGAACACCTGAAGAGGCTTTCTTTCTTACAAACAAAGCCTTTGATTTAGCAGAGAAATATCAAATTACTGTAGTAATCTTAACAGACCAATACTTAGCAGACTCACAGTGGAGTTATGAAAAATTTGATATTTCAAAGTTGAAATATAAGGACTACAGAATCAGGGGAGAGGAATTTAAAAGATTAAAAGAATACAAACGTCACATTTTCACAGAAACAGGTATCTCACCCTTAGGTATTCCCGGTAACTACCATCACCTTGTCATTACTGACAGCGACGAACATGATGAAGAAGGTCATATTACTGAGGATGCTTTTATTAGAAACAAAATGGTTGAAAAGAGACTATTCAAAAAGTTACCCCTAATACAAAAAGAAATTGAACCACCCAAGCTTTATGGAACTAAAGAGCCAGAAATATTAATTCTCTGTTGGGGCTCTACTTATGGCATTGTAAGGGAAGTAGTTGATGAACTCTCCAAATCTTATAAAGTTTCTATGCTACATTTCTCTGAAATATTTCCTTTCCCTGAACAAAAAAGCTGGATAGATATTATAAAAAAATCAAAATTAATAATCAATATTGAACAGAATGCTACAAGTCAATTTGCAAGGCTTTTAAGAATGGAAACAGGCATAAAGATTGAAAAACATATAAATCGTTTTGATGGAAGACCCTTCACAGTAGATGAATTATTGGAGAAAGTTTATGAACAAATTAGAGAAATTTAAAGGAATTCAACCTGCTTGGTGTCCTGGCTGTGGCAATTTCTCTATACTAAGAGCCTTTAATGAGGCTATGGATGAATTGGGTTTTGAGCCTCATGATTTTGTCATAGTATCAGGAATAGGACAAGCTGGAAAATTTCCTCATTATACAAGATGTAATACCTTTAATGGCCTCCATGGAAGAACCCTCCCTGTAGCTACAGGAATTAAACTGGTAAATCATAAACTTCGGGTTTTTGCTGTGGCTGGAGATGGAGATTGTTATGGCGAAGGTGGAAATCATCTCATTCATGCCATAAGAAGAAACATTGATATAAAGCTTTTTGTTCATGACAATCAAATATATGGTCTTACAAAGGGTCAGGCATCACCAACAACAATGAAAGGTGTTGTCACAAAAACACAACCCTTCGGAGTATTTTCAGAACAGTTTAATCCCCTCACCTTAGCAATAGCTCTCAACTGTAGCTTTGTTGCCAGAGCCTTTGCAGGAGATATATCACATCTAAAAGAAATAATTAAAAGTGCTATAACTCATAAGGGTTTTTCTCTTGTGGACATACTTCAGCCTTGTGTTAGCTTTAACAAGATTAATACCTTTGAGTGGTATAAAGAGAGAGTTTATTATCTACCTGCTGATTATGATCCTACTGATAGAGTGAAAGCATTTGAAAAATCTCTTGAATGGGGAGATAGAATACCTTTAGGAATCATTTACTTAACAGAAAAACCTACCTATGAAGACCTTATTCCTATAATTAGAGAAAAAACTTTATTAGAGCAAGAACCCCTTATTAATAGAATTGGAGATTTGTTGGCTAAATTTTATTGAACCAAGATGCTATGAGGATAGCTTATCTCATTGTGGCAAATTTGATTTTATCCTACAATACCACCACACCTCATGCCTCTTGATTAAGCAAATGATGAAAATCCTTCTTAATAGTTATTTCAAGCCTTTTTTTATTTTAATTTTAATCCTCTTTTCTTTAATTGGCAGGAGTTTTAGCCATATGGAAAAATTGTTAAACTTTTTTAATGTTGCTATAATAATCTCAAAAATTTAGGAGGTGGTGAAATGTCATTAATAAAATGGTTCAATGAAATTACAATTAATGATATTCAACTGGTGGGAGGGAAAAACGCCTCCTTAGGAGAGATGTATCAAAATCTTACAGATAAAGGTGTTAATATTCCCGATGGTTTTGCTGTAACAGCTGAGGCATATAAATTTTTCATAAAAAGTAACAATCTTTCAGAACCCCTAAAGAAACTCCTTTTAGACTTAGATAAGTCTGATGTAAATCAATTAAAATCAGTAGGAGAAAAAATTAGAAATATGATTTTAAAGGCTCCCCTTCCCCAAGAACTCATAGAGGCTATAGTTAAAGCTTATTCTGAAATGGAAAACAAATATGGTAAGGATGTAGATGTGGCAGTAAGATCATCGGCAACAGCAGAAGACTTACCAGATGCCTCTTTTGCAGGGCAACAAGAAACTTATCTAAATATTAGAGGAGCAAAAAATGTAGTTAATGCAGTAAAAAAGTGTTTCGCATCTCTTTTTACTGATAGAGCCATATCATACAGAATTGATAAAGGTTTCGATCATTTCTCCGTTTATCTCTCAGCAGCTGTTCAAAAAATGGTTCGCTCTGACAAAGCCTCTTCTGGAGTATTGTTTACTTTGGATACAGAAAGTGGTTTTAAAGATGTGGTATTTATAACTGGTGCTTGGGGACTTGGTGAATATGTTGTGCAGGGAGTTGTTAATCCAGACCAGTTCTATGTATTTAAACCCACTTTAAGAGAAGGATACAAAGCAATTATATCTAAAAAAATCGGAACAAAGCAGAAAAAGCTTATTTATGGAAAAAATCCAAATAAACCCACAATAGGAGTGAAAACTACTCCTGAAGAGAGACAAAGCTTTGTTCTCAATGATGATGAAATCCTAAAGCTTGCCCAGTGGGGATTATTAATAGAGGAACACTATGAAAAACCAATGGACATTGAATGGGCAAAAGATGGAGATGGAGTTTCAGTAGGCACTGGAGAACTTTTCATAGTTCAAGCAAGACCGGAAACAGTTCATGCACTGAGGAAAGAGAATTTTTATGAGATATATCAGCTCAAAGGAGCAGGTAATGTTTTATGTAAAGGATTAGCTGTTGGAAACAAAATAGGACAAGGTAAAGCAGCAATAATAAAAGATGTCTCTCATATTCACATGTTCAAAGCAGGAGAGGTTCTCGTTACTGACATGACTGATCCCGATTGGGAACCCATTATGAAAATAGCAGGAGCAATTGTAACCAATAGAGGTGGAAGAACCTGTCATGCTGCCATTGTTTCTCGAGAACTTGGTATACCTTGTGTAGTTGGTACTGGGAATGCTACACAAGTCATTAAAGAAGGCATGGAAATTACCATTGACTGTACAAAAGGTGAAGAGGGCTATGTTTTAGATGGGAAAATTCCTTATGAAATCAAAAAGATTGACTTAACTGAGATACCTAAAACCACAACAAAAATCATGATGAATGTTGGGATTCCTGAGCAGGCCTTTGTTCAGGGACAAATTCCCAATGACGGCGTAGGATTAGCAAGAATAGAGTTCATAATAAGCTCCCACATAGGAATCCATCCTCTTGCCCTCATTGATTATACAGAGCTTAAAGCAAAAAGCAAAATGGACAGAAAAATTGAGAAATTAGTAAAAGAAATTGAGAAGAAAACTTATGGCTACGAAAAAAAATCTGATTACTACGTAGACAAACTTGCACAGGGCATAGCTACCATTGCCGCTGCCTTTTATCCAAATGAAGTGATTGTCAGATTTTCAGATTTTAAAACTAATGAATATGCAAATCTTATTGGTGGATTTCTGTATGAACCAACTGAGTCAAATCCAATGATAGGCTGGCGTGGAGCAAGTAGATACTACGATCCTAAATTTGAACCTGCCTTTGCCCTTGAATGTATTGCCATTGAAAAAGTGAGAAACACAGTGGGATTAAAAAATGTAAAAGTAATGATTCCTTTCTGTAGAACTGTTGAGGAAGGGAAAAAAGTAATTGAAGTAATGAAAAAATATGGACTAATACAAGGAAAAGAAGGTCTTGAAATATATGTGATGTGTGAAATTCCCAGTAATGTAATCTTAGCCGAGGAGTTTGCAAAAATTTTTGATGGATTTTCTATTGGCTCAAACGACTTAACGCAACTTACCTTGGGTCTTGACAGAGACAGCGCAATTGTCTCGCACATCTACGATGAAAGAAACGAAGCTGTGAAAAAACTCATAAAGGAGGTAATTCAAGTAGCTAAAAAATATGGTAGAAAAATAGGTATATGTGGTCAAGCTCCCAGTGACTTCCCTGATTTTGCAGAATTCTTAGTAGAATGTGGCATAGATTCCATTAGTCTCTCACCTGATACAGTTCTAAAGACAAAATTATTAATTGCTGAGAAGGAAAAAAATATATGATTTGGAGAAAACAAAATTAAAAAGTATAGGCTTGATTTCTAATAGAGCTTCTACAGAAAGAAAGGGGCAATCTTTTCTTACCTATAACAGTCCTAATCTTTTTCTCTATATGCCGAAGGTGTCTGTATTCTCTTGGAGTAACAAAAGTAATTGCAAGTCCTGACTTCCCAGCCCTTCCTGTTCTACCTATTCTGTGAATATAACCTTCAGGATTTAGAGGAATATCATAATTAATAACATGGGTCAAATTTTGTATATCAAGACCTCTACCTGCTACATCAGTTGCAACGAGTATGTCAATGATATTTTTTCTAAATTTATTCATAATTGCATCTCTTTTAGACTGTTTGAAACCTCCGTGAATAGAACCAACTTTATATCCCCTTTGGATTAGTTTTCTGGATACCTCATCTACCTTAATTTTTGTACGACAAAATACTATGGCAAGTTGTGGATTTTCCAAATCTAAAATATTAGTAAGGACACTAAGTTTTTCTTCTTCTCTGACTTCGTAAAATTCTTGTTTTATAGTTGGTACTATCATATTAGATGAACTAATTCCTACTTTAATAGGATTTTTCATGTATTTTTCAGCCATATTCATTATAGGATTGGGCATTGTAGCTGAGAATAAAAGAGTTTGCCTTTGAGAGGGAATATTTTTCAGAATTAGTTCAATATCCTCTATGAAACCCATGTTGAGCATCTCATCAGCTTCATCTAAAACAACAATTTTAATATCAGAAAGTTTCAGTGTCCTTCTTTTTATATGATCTATTACTCTGCCTGGCGTTCCTACAATTATATCCACCCCTCTTTTTAGAGCCCTTATCTGTCTGTCAATAGAAGTGCCTCCATAAATAGAGAGTATTCTTACATTCTTAAATCTCCCTAAATTGCTAATTTCACAAGATACCTGCATGGCAAGTTCCCTTGTGGGCTCAAGTATAATTGCAAAGGGTTTTTTATTCCTTTTGCATTTTTCTAATATGGGAATACTAAAAGCTGCTGTTTTTCCTGTACCTGTCTGTGCTTGTCCAATGAGATCTGCACCCTTCAGTAAAACAGGAATAGCAGCTACTTGAATAGGTGTAGGTTCTTCAAATCCCATCTCATTAATAGATCTCATCGTTTCCTTGCTCAATGAAAAATCTTCAAACTTCATTCTTCACCTCTGTTATTTTTTAGAGCTAACTAAAACTCTCAGGATTTTTTGATCTTCTGAGGGAGAAAGTAGCAACTTCCTTAGTATAAGACTATAATCTCTTTTTCGTCAAATTATATTTTGCCAAGTTTTGATATTAAGTCATAAAGAGGACTTAAAAGACTTATCAGTACAATCGCAAAAAACAAACCAATAACTCCTATCATAACAGGTTCTATGACTTTACCAAGTCTGGCAGAGTATTCACGAAGATAAGCTGTATAATGATTGTTTAAGAAATTTAACTGTTCTTCAAGCCTTCCAGAGCTTTCTCCCACATTAACAAGTCTTATTAAAAGAGATGGGAAAATATTCTCTTCTTTAAGTGAATTAGCAATAGAATTTCCCGTGAGGATCTTTTCCTTAGCATTTTGTAAAGCTCTTTTCATCAACTCATTGTTTACAACATCAGCTGTCATGTCCAAGGCATTATCAATAGGAATTCCTGCTCCCATAAGTATCCTCATCTGTTCGCAAAAAAGGGCAACAGCACGAGTATAAAAAATCTGCTTGAATATGGGTAGCTTAAAACTTAGATAACTCCGTAGCCATCTAAATTTTTCATTTTTTTTAAAAACTCCTAAAAATATGAAGATTAATATAAGAAAAACTGGTATAAGATAGAAAAACTTCTGTATCAAAATCCCTATTTCTACAAGCACTTGAGTAATAAAAGGAATCTTAACATCCATGCTCTTCATAGCGCTTACAATCTTGGGGAGAACATAAACTATCCAAAAACCCATAGCACCTAAACTTGCTACAGTGGCAAAAGTGGGATATATGAGAGCTCTTTTTATGGCTGTCTTTAGATCTTCAATTTTTTGGAAATGCTCTACAAGGTTATCAAGGCTTTCATCAAGACGACCCGTTTCTTCACCAATTTTTATGAGATAATGAAAAATACTGGGGAAAATATCACTATGATATCTAATTGCTTCACTGAAAGAGACTCCTTTTTCTACCAAATCTCTCAATTGGTTAACAATTTTTCCAAATTTCTTAGGACTGCTTTCTGCGATATCTGAGAGAGCAGTAATAAGAGGTATACCTGCTTTTAGCATGATTGATAGATTTTTTGCAAACTCTATGAGGTGAGGATTTTTTATTTTAGGTGAAATAAAACTAAAAAAAGGAGAAAGAATCTTTGGAATTCTAAAAATTGAAATGATGTATGCATTTTGAAGTAATAAGGAAGCCATTGCTGAGGAGGTATCTTCAGCTCTTAAAAAACCACTAAAAATATTACCATTTGTGTCAATTGCCTTATATCTGTAAATATTCATCCTACAACTCTTTCAACTTCCTCTAAGGTGGAAACTCCTTCTATAACTTTCTTTAATCCATCAATTTTAAGGGGGAGCATACCGTTTTTCTTTGCTGCCTGCACCAAAGCATTAAAGGAAGCTCCAGTATAAATCATATCTCTGATTTCTTCATTCACACTCATCAACTCTCCTATGGCAGTTCTTCCGAGATAGCCTGTATTTCTACACATATGGCAACCTTTTCCATAATAGAGTTTCTCAGCTTTTAGTCCAAAAGAATCAAAAACTTGTTTTTCTCTCTCAGATAAATCTCTTTCCTCCTTACAGTAAGGGCATATTTTTCTTATAAGTCTTTGACTTAATACAGCCAGCAAAGATGAGCTAAGCAAGAATTTGTCAGCTCCAAGATCAAAAAGTCTTGGTATAGCACTTACTGCATCATTTGTATGGAGTGTGCTTAGCACAAGATGTCCTGTAATGGATGCTCTTATTGCAATATGTGCTGTCTGCTCATCCCTTATTTCTCCAAGAAGAATTATGTCAGGGTCATGCCTCATAAAGTTTCTTCCTGCTAAGGCAAAATCATAGCCGATTTTTTCATTGACTTCACTTTGTTTTGCAAAGCTCATTCTGTATTCCACAGGATCTTCAATAGTAATTACACTTCTACGAAGTCTATCAACCTGTCTTAGTAAGGCATAAAGAGTGGTACTTTTACCAGAACCTGTAGGACCAACAACAAGCATTATTCCATTAGGTTTTTTTATTAGATTTTTAAGTCCTTCTACAAGTTCTTTATTAAATCCAAGCCTTGGCAAGCTATATATTTGCTCTGAACTGCCAAGAAGGATTCTTAAAACAATACTTTCTCCTTCAACAGTAGGGATTGTAGAGACTCTGATTTCATATTTTCTATTGAGAAAATCAAATATGAATGAACCATCCTGAGGAAGTCTTTGTTCTGCTATGTCTAATTTTGAGAGAATTTTTATACGAGAAATAATTCCAGCATGAATGGCTCTTGGTAACGAAAAAGCATACTGAAGTATACCATCAACTCTGTAAGAAATACTCACAACTCCTGAATTTATAGATATATGTATATCTGTGGCATTCCTTCTTATACCATCTGCCAAAATAGCATTTACAAGCTGAGGGAGTCTTTCTGGAGGGACTACACCTGTGCTTAATGTTACATTAGTAATATCCTCAATAATTATTTCTGTAGGATTTTCAAAAAAATAGTATACCTTCTCTATTGTCTCAAAAAAGCCATCTTCATCAGTAAGATAGGGTTTTGCTTTTTTACCAGTAATTGTCTTTACCCTATCTAAGGCAACAATGTTACCGGGATCTACCAAAGCAATCTTTATTTTTCCATCTACTTCTTCAAGAGGAAGAAATCTCTCCCTTTCTGTAATGGCTTTTGGAAAAGCTTTTAAAAGCTCTTGTTGAATTAAATACTGTCTCAAATCAATATATTCAAGACCATGCTGTATTGCAAGAGTTTCAGAAAGTTCCTGAGAAGAGACAAAACCAAGCTTTGTAAGGCATTTACCAAGAACCTGACCAGTTATTCTCTGAACACTTAATGCAATGTTTAGCTGTTCTTCTGTTAGAATTCCCTTTTCAATTAAAAGATCCCCAAGTCTCATCTTGAAATAATCCTCGGCTGAAGAAGTATTACAAGCTCTGTATTTGACTGTGTTCTATCATGCGCCTTGAATAAATTGCCTATTATGGGTATATCACCCAATAATGGAGTTTTGTTTTCTGATAGACTTTCTTCTTTTTTAATTAATCCTCCGATTATAACCACTTCTCCATCTTTTACTTTAACTGTGGTACTTAGCTCTCTTAAATCAACAACGGGAAGTTGAATTACTGTCGGAGCACCTGCAGAACCATATACTCTCTCTGCTATATTTATTAAATTTGATATGACAGGAGTAATTGTTAGAGAGATTTCTCCTTTGTCATCAATGTATGGAACAATTCCAATTATTAGTCCAGAGAGAAGATTGCTTGTCTCTACTGTGTAAGTAATAATTGGTGTTCCACCTTCTGCTGTAGTTACATTACTTTCTGCCTTAGAAATAAATGTAAAGTTTCTTCCTACAGTAAGCAAAGAAGTCTGACCATTCATTATGTTAATGCGAGGATTTGAGAGAGTTCTTACATCACCAAATTGAGAAAGAGCTCTAATAATAGCTGAAAAATCTCTAATTGCAGTGGTTGTCAAGGAAAATCTTATATCAGAAAATGGAGAGTTTGAAGGTATAACATTTGTAAAATCTTGAGTGCTTCCACCAATGCTCCAGTTATGAGTGCCATGAGACCACTCTCTTAGGAATGACCAATCTATTCCATATTTAAGTGAGTCCGAGAGACTGACCTCAATAACCTTTGCCTCAATTAAAACCTGCCTACTCATAACAGTCTTTATGGTATTAAGATACTGTTCAACTTTTTGCATATTTTTCTTTGTTGCTGTAACCATAATCGTTCCAGTAAGTCTGTTTATTACAAAATTTTCCTGTGCGGGCATTACCATTGGAACTGCTCTTGCTTGCTGAGTCTGTCCTGCCTGAGACTGAGAAGAAGTCTGCTGATGTGCTGAAGCCTGAGAGGTAGTTGAAGTTTGAACTCCAAGAATAGATGAAAGAGCAGATTCAATACTATCCCAAAATTTATAGGCTGAATCATCGGATTTTTCCGTCTTAGACACATTACCCTTTAGTTCTGTTGAAGTAGTGCCTCCTCCAGCAGTGCCTACTCCTGATGAAAGCTGTCCTGTGACACCTCCGAGAATATCTCCTCCCACTTCAGTAGAGTATGTCTGATGAATAGGAAATATATTTAAATGGAATATTTTAGTATCGGTAGCAGAGATTTTAAGCATATTTCTCTCAATTTTATAGAAATAGTCCGTTGATGAAATAACAGAGTCAAGAGCATCTTGAAGTGTCACATGCCTGACAATTAGAGTAATAGGTATTTCAGGATCAACATCTTTGTCAAGAATTAAATTAAGACCTGCATCCTTTGCAATAACAAAAAGAACATCCCTTAAAGGTGTTGCTCTAACATTAATTGATATTCTCTTAAGCTGAAGAGGGTTAATCTGTGGATTTTCCACCCTAAATTCAGGCTCTGCCATTTTGCTCTCTATGGGTTGAGAGGGTTTTGGAGGCATATCAATCTTAGGTATTTGAATGTCATTTTTTACATTTTTATTGTTGCAACTTAAAACAAAAAAGAACAAGCTAAATAAAATTAATAGTTTTCCAGCCTTAACCATATTTCCTCTCCTTTTCCATCCTTTATTAATACCTTATCATTTAGGATTTTAACTACTCTTAAATCACCTATCCTGTCACCTTCTTTAACAATGTTGTCACCAAATATAACATACTTGTTTTTACCTTTATATATCATTGAAAGAGATGAAATACTCATATCTTTTTTGGATACCATTTTTGCCCTCTCTGAGATTTTAAAAGGGTCATCTAAGCTAACATTATAAGAAGT
The DNA here is from genome assembly GCA_937924475.1 of uncultured bacterium. GTDB lineage: Bacteria > Nitrospirota > Thermodesulfovibrionia > Thermodesulfovibrionales > Thermodesulfovibrionaceae > Thermodesulfovibrio. The sequence continues at coordinate 13,537 of CALDSV010000039.1, read as the reverse complement.
TTTTTTCTTAAAAATCTGAATCTGCGTAGGTTCCTGAAAATCAGCAATTCTTCTCTCAAGAGGATTCAAAAATTGAGGTGCTTTGAGCTTAAATGCCACAAAAGGCAAAATGGCTGAAACTACAAAAATTAACAATGCTATTTTAAATCTGCCTATCATTTGATATTAATCTAAACTCTCCCTTTATTGTAAAATCTATAGACTGTTCTTTTGCCTTTAAAGAAACAGAATTTATAAAACAGGCTGGATAATTATTCTTCTGCAAAAAGCTCGTAATTTCAACATATCTTTTAAAACTTCCTTCTCCAGTTACAGAAAAGGGAAAAACAACCTCTTGTCCTTCTGTTTTCCTTTGTGATAGCTCCATTTTCATTTCAGGAAAATTTGAGTTAAAACTATCAATTAGTTGTGCCATTAAAATTTCAGGGTTTTTAGGGTCAGGAGCAGAGATTTCTTCAATATCTCTTTTTATTTCATATGTTTTGTTTATTTTCAATATTACTATTTCAAGAGTTTTAAGGTCCTTATGAATAGATAGTTTTATCTTTTTGAGATAAAGGGAAGTTGAAAATAGAAGGGAAACTACTAAGACAACTAATGATAATCTAAAAAAACTACTTTCTATTTTATTTTTGCAAAAATCTCTGAGAGTCATATTCTCCCTCTATGGTAAACTCCCCTTTTGTGAAATCCCATTTTTCATTTGTAATTTTTAAGCTTTTAATGGACGCAATATTTTTAAGCTCCATAAAACTCATCTGTTTTTCAGTAAAACTCATACCAGCTATTTTACCTGAAATTTTTATCTTTTGAAGCTTTCCATTTTCTATGTCAATGGAGTTTATCTCAACTCCTTTGATTCTTGATATTTCTTGGACAGGCTCAAAAGGTGCTCTTATATCATTAAGAGATAGGAGTTTATTTTGAAGCTCTATATAGGGTTTTAAGGTCTTTTCAAAATTTTTTAAATTATCCTGAAATAAAAAGAAATCCCTCTCCTTAGTGTAAATTTCTTTTCTGTATGAGTTAAAAGTTTCTCTGTAGGAGAAAATTTCACCTATAAGCCTAAAATTGTAAAAAACAAAAAATATAGCAAATAATGACAAAAATATGGTTACATAACTTAAATGCTTTTTATTCTGTAAATATCTCTTATACTCTGGTAAAAACATCTCTCTACCTTTTAGTTTGCTCTCAAACTCACTAAGGCAGAGACAAATAGAGTAATCTTTAAGCTTTTCAGGAAAATCTATAAACTCAAAGGGTATTGTAAGCCCAGCAATCTCTTGGTTTTCAATACCAATAAAAATGACTTTTTCTGGTTTTATACGAAAATTCTGTATGGAGTAGCTAATAGTCATATTAATGTTAACTATATCCTCTTCAGTAAGAGCTTTCTGTTCTGCATCAAAAGTTCTCTGTATGATAAGCTCTCCTTCTTTTAGCACAAAGAGCATTCTTAAATTATCAGAAGAAAGACAAATAAGTTGAGACTCACTAAAATCTCCCTTTGCTTTAAAAAACTCTATCAAGGGGAGAAAGATGGGATAGAAAGCTTTGACATTTATTCCTTGTAGGATAAGCTTATTTAAAAAATCAAGACTTTCTTCCTCAGCAAAATAACATCTGAGGAAAACCCTTCCTCCTTTTTCATAGACAGTGTAAAGGAAAGAGAAATTTTCCACAGAAGGGTATCTTTTTCTTATTTCAGCCATGACTATTCCATTTAAAACCTTCCTTTTTTTCTTGGTATCGCCTGAAAAAGGAATTGAAAACTGAAAATTTATAAGATTGGGGATAAATTGAGCTATTATGGCCTCTTTTATTTTTTCTTTCTTAATAAAATCTTGCAAAATCTCAAGGGGGATAGTGTAAGTTTCTGCCTTTTGAACATTCCTGTTTTTTTTAAGTAGAATTTTAGCCTGATTTCCTTCAATGCTTATGTATGCCTTTTTAGCCATTATTTTTTTATCTTATAATTTTCTCAAATGTCTCAATGAGTTCGTCAATTATTTGAAGCATTTTTCTTAAATTTCTATAAATCTCTTCATCAGAAATACTCATGGGCAAGCACATTTCTGAAACCACCAAGTCCCTTTAGTTTTTCATACATTGCTCTGTCGATTAAACCTTTTTTGTAGGCATTAGTAATGATTTCCTCATAACTGTCACTGACAACTTCAAATCTGCTTGAAAGTAAATGGTCAAAAAAATCAAGTATGTTCTCACATATAAGGAAAAGAAGTCTTTCTGTAGAGTATTTTGTCTTTTTATCTTTCAGATATTCTTCAAAAGTAAAACTTTTAAGCTCACTTATATCATTCCTATACTCTTTAAGTTTTTCAATTCTTTTTATGAGGCTTTCTTTTCTATAAAACATTTTCTCTAAATTGCCTGTGCTTCTTAAGATAGATTACATAGTCATAGTATCTCTTTTTCACTGTAAGCTCAAAATCATTAAGAGTGTCTACATTTCTATAAAACAAAACCTTGCCTGTTTTTATAATCTCAAAGCTTATAATAGGCTCTGCTTTATTTAACCATACTAAATCAACCCTATCAGAATGAATTTCTTTTGTTAAATTACCATAAAGAATATAAAAATCTTGCCATGAAAACTCTTCTTTTGTATATATAGCAACATCAATATCTGAGTATTCCTTGAAATTTCCTTTTACTAATGAACCAAAAATATAAGCTATAAGTATTTGTGGATTTTTTATTAAAGTTGAATAAACTACACTTTTAAGTTCATTAAAACTCAATTTTAATGGTCTTTGTTTAATCCATCTTTCTTTTACAGACATTTCTTTGCTCCATTATTTACTGCAAAACTTCAAAGTTAAGTATATCCATTGTATCTTCTTTTATTGCCATGGCATAAATTTTATTCTTCGTTAGATAGCTCACTATGTCATCTCCCATATAGAGTGAGGCAAACACTGGCATAGAAACCTCCTTGCTTTTTATATTTAAAGTATAACACAGTCTTTCATTTACTTCTTTTATAAATGTAAACCATTACAAATAAAGAACCTATAATGCTTGTTCCAATTCCTCCAATTGCCTGAATAGTCATTCTCTCAAAGCTCGCATCTCGTGGAACTGAGAATAAAATAAAGTAGCCAATTAAAATTAGAATAATGCCTACAAGAAGCATAAATTTAAGGGAGGCATAAGCCTCCCATTGTTTAGAGTCTAAAATAAAGTGTGTAATTTGCATTAGGGGTAGTAACATAATCCCCTGAACCTATGATGCTTCCATAGCCAGAATCCCCATCATCATACTGCTGATCTAAGCTTGCACATACATCACCTGGTACATTATCAAATCCTATCCACATTCCTGGAAGTCCTTGAAGAGTACCTATTCCTATACTTCCTCCGTAAACATTAGATGGAGCTTGAGCTCCGGAACCAGTAAGGATGTTTGCAAGCCTCATATGATACCATGCCTGACAAGATTCTGTTGTTTCGTTTGTGCACCCCAAGGTTAGTTCATCTATAAGCCCATTATTATCACCAGAAGTTGCACTTGGCCATCGAGTACTAGCATTAGGATCATCTCCCGGATACTTACCATATTTGTCATAATAGGTATAAACTGCTGCCAAAACTTCTCTGTACTGGTTATAGGCTCTCTTCATCTTCGCATTATTAATCAACTCCTGTCCCTTAAGCACAGCACCGAGGATGATTCCGATGATAACCAGAACAATCGCCAACTCCACTAAGGTAAAACCCTTGTTACTTCTTAGATACTTCATAAACCATACCTCCTTTTTTTTGATTGTAATAAGGCAAAATTTGTGCCATGGATTTATTATGGAAGGCCGGTTGCGTCACTGGGATTTTGTTATAACCACCTTGACGCCCAAATTGGCAGTTATAACATCCCTCCTTTTTTTGGGGAATTATATCACAATTTGTTACAAAAAGAAAAGATTCATAAAAATTTTAAGCTCCTTTTTTTAACTGTCATTTTATTGACTTTTTTTATATATTTCAAAAAGTTTTTATTACTATTGCAAAACCTCTTTCTGTGAGGATTACAAGTCACTTAAATACTGATACAATTCTATCTTTTTGTTGAATTTGATTAAATTTGGATTGCCAAGCAGTCCTTTGGAAAGCTCGCAATTATAAAAAAAGGGATTATTTCACTTTTTTGAAGAACTTTTTGCTATGGCAAAAGTAAGAATAGCTTTTTATAAAAAAGTAGACAAGAAAGCTACTTAAGGATTAAAATTTTTGGATATGCAATATTGATGTAGTCTAACTTTTTAAAAGTAGCTGATTTAAAAATTTTTATTTGCTTTTTAAGTAAAAAATATTGCTGGAGGACAACTTATGCAGTATCGTGCCTGGTTTGAATGTATAAATAGTGAATGCCAATCAACCTATCCATTAAATAAAATCATATATAACTGCCCTAACTGTGGTTCACTTCTTGAGGTTAAACATGATATAGAGGCACTTAAAAGAAGAAGCGCTGATTCATGGAAGACACTTTTTGACAAAAGATATAAATCAAATCAATGGCCCTATGGTTCAGGAGTTTGGGGAAAAAAGGAATGGGTTTTACCTAACATTGACAATCAAAATATTGTATCTCTTTACGAGGGAGGAACAAATCTCTTTTATGCAGAAAGGTTAGGTAAGATTCTTGGTCTTAGAGAGCTATGGATAAAATTATGTGGTAATTCTCACACAGGCTCCTTCAAAGATCTTGGTATGACTGTCTTAGTATCACAGGTAAAACAGATGATCAGTGAAGGTATGCCAATTAAAGCAGTTGCCTGTGCTTCCACAGGAGATACCTCTGCCTCTTTGGCTGCTTACTGTGCAGCAGCTGGCATTCAGGCAATAGTTCTTTTGCCTAAGGGAAAGATTTCTGTAGCTCAGCTTATACAACCAATCAGCAATGGAGCTTTGGTTTTAGAGCTTGATACAGATTTTGATGGATGTATGAAAGTTGTTAAGGAAATCACCAAAGATGAAACCATATATCTTGCGAACTCTATGAATTCTTTGAGAATAGAGGGACAAAAAACAGTGGGTATAGAAGTAGTTCAACAACTTGATTGGGTATGCCCTGATGTTTTTATTATTCCGGGTGGAAATTTGGGAAATGTATCTGCTCTTGGCAAAGGATTAATAATGATGCGACAACTTGGTTTAATTAATAAAAAACCTCGTATTGTTGTAACTCAAGCACAAAAAGCAAATCCATTATATAGAGCCTATCTACGAGGCTTTGACCGTTTAATACCAATAAAGGCTAAAAAGACTCTTGCAAGTGCTATTCAAATTGGTAATCCTGTAAGTTATGAAAAGGCTGTAAGAGTTCTTAAGGAATTTGATGGCATAGTAATAGATGTAACAGAGCAAGAACTGGCAGATGCCTCAGCACTTGGAGATCTCACTGGTTTATTTAACTGCCCTCATACAGGAGTTGCCTTAGCAGGATTAATCAAGCTTGTTAAGGCTGGAAAGATAGATAAGGCTGAATCCATAGTAGTAATATCAACTGCCCATGGATTGAAGTTTACTGACTTTAAAGTTAAATATCATGAAGGAAAATTTAAATTTCCTGCCAAATATAGGAATAAACCAATTGAGTTGCCTCCGAGTATTGAGGCAGTTAAAGAGGTTTTATTTAAAGCAATTAAAAATAGGAGGGATAGCAATGTCTGAAAAATCAAAAAAATGGAAAACTTCTACACTTTCAATACATGGACTTTCAAAAATAAAAAATTCTTATCATTCGGTAACAACTCCAATTATTCATACCTCAAATTTTTATTTTGATAATTGTCAAGAAGTATGGGATTTCATGAAGTCAAAAAAAGAAGGACAAATAATCAGAGAACATGAATATGGTAGATATGGAAATCCTACGCAAGAGGTTTGCGAGAAAAAATTAGCAGCCATTGAAGGAGCTGAAAGAGCAATACTTTTCTCTACAGGAATGAGCGCTGTGATACTTACTATAATGGCTTATATGAAACCAGATGGACATATAATATTTACAAATGATTGCTACAGGCAAACAAGAGATTTTGCCACCAATTTTCTTGAAAAATTTGGCATAGAAGTATCATTAGTTGAACCTCAAGCAGAAGCTATAGAGGCTGCAATAAGACCGAATACCAACATAATTTTTACCGAAGCACCTACTAATCCCTATTTGAGAGTTATAGATCTTAAATCAGTAGTTAAGATTGCAAAAAAATATGGCATAATGACCATGATAGATTCTACCTTAGCAACTCCATATAACCTTAAACCAATTGACTTTGGCATAGATATTGTCATTCATTCAGCCACCAAATACTTAGGAGGGCATAATGACCTTCTTGCTGGTGTTGTGCTTGGCAAAAGTAGTGTTTTAGAGGAGCTAAATAAAATACAAAGAATGATTGGAGCAACTCCTTCTCCCATGACCTGCTTTTTACTGGAAAGAGGGCTCAAAACTTTTGCTCTTAGAATGGAGCATCACAACAGGGGAGGCCAGGCAATAGCTGAAATGTTAGAGTCCCATCCAAAGGTTGAAAGGGTATGGTATCCGGGGCTTAAATCTCATCCTGATCATGAAATAGCTAAATCTCAAATGAGAGGGTTTGGAAGCGTAATTACCTTTCTCATAAAGGGAGACAATGAAAAAACGTGGAAATTTATAGACTCTCTGGAGCTATTTCTTATTACTCCAAGTCTTGGAGGAAGCGAAAGTCTAATTACTCAAATGTCTACCATGTCCTTTTTTGACTATCCTGAGGAATATCGCAAGAGCATAGGTATAGTTGATAACCTTGTAAGAATTGCTCTTGGTCTTGAAGACATAGAAGATTTAATGAATGATTTGAAACAGGCTCTTGATAAGATTTAGAGTAAGACTCTTTTTCTTTTAATTTACAGATGCCTCTTTAATTTCATTGACCTTTTTATAGTAAAGGGAAGAACTTTTTTACATAAATTCTAAAGCCTTTTTTTGATTACGATATCTTTTTATTGTCAATGCAAAGGCATTTTTAGATGCCCGAAGCAATCCGCTGTTGCGAGGCTCACAAAGTGAGCCGTGGCAATCTCTTCCGTCATTGCGAGGGTGAGGAAGTCACCCGAAGCAATCTCTTATTTTTTGCATCTCTACGGACAGTAGATAAGAAAAGATTGCCATGCAGTCTTTTCAAAATCTTCGCACTTAGGTATTTATTAGTCAGGACGTAAAAGTTTTATCTCTGAAAATCGTGGAGAGTAGTTTATCTCTATCATTAGTTGGATATTGACATGCAAAATTTCTGCAGAGATAGTATGTGGTCTTGCTTTCAAGATTTGATAGCTCCTTTAAATTCTCATTTAATTTTTCTGTTAGAGTATCCTTTAACAAGAAGTTCAAATCAGGAAAAAATTTAGTCTGAATATCCCTTAAAAATTCAATTTCGCTGTTCTTTTGATTTTCAATTACTGTAACCAGTTCCATGGAACCATTAACTAAGAGGTCCACAGCAATCAAAGCAAAGATATAAGAAGTGGGGAATCTATCTATCTCATGGGCAAAAGAATCTAAAGTTTTCATAGCTAATTCTTCATACTCTCTATTGCCTGTTAATCTTGATAATCTTATGAGATTATATGCCATAACTGAGTTTCCTGATGGTGTTACACCATCATAATAGTCTTTTAATCTCTCTAATACCACTTCAGCATAATTGGCAGTATTAAAAAATCCTCCTTTTTCCCAATCCCAAAAATGCTTTAAGGCATGGTCTGTCATTTCACAAGCTTTCATTAGATATTCACTCTTAAAATTTGTAAAATATAATTCTAACAAAGACCAAATAAGGTTTGCATAGTCTTCAATGTATCCAAAAATGAATGATTCATCATAGGCATACCTGTGTAGTAGGATACCTTTACTATCAAATAACTTATTTAGTATAAAATTCATGGAGTTTTCAGCTACTTTATAATAGTCTTCTCTTCGAAAAGCCGTTCCTGCTTTGCAAAAAGCTACAGTAGCAAGGCAATTCCAATCGGTTAGAATTTTCTCATCTCTAAAAGGTCTTACTCTCTTTAGTCGAGCACTGTAGAGTTTTTCTCTCATTCTCTCTAATAAGCTATGGAGTTTCTCTCCACTTAATCCTAAGGCATTTTCTAAATTTTCAAAATCCTCCGAAAGATATATGATGTTTTTACCATTTTTTTGTCCTGTTGCTTCCTCATAAAAATTTCCCTCTTTTGAAATGGGATAAAAAGTAATGAAAATCTTAAACTCCTCACTGTTAAGAATTTCTTCAATCTCTCTGTAATCCCACAAGTAAAATTTGCCCTCCTCACCTTCACTGTCAGCGTCTTCAGCAGAATAAAAGGCTCCACCAGGACTCATAAGATCTCTTAAGAGATAATCACCTATTTCCTCAGCAACTTTTCTGTAGAAACCATCCTTTGTAATCTGATAAGCCTCTGTATAAGAAATCATTAAAAGAGCATTGTCATAGAGCATCTTTTCAAAATGAGGAAGTATCCATTCCCTGTCTGTAGAGTATCTGTGAAAGCCAAAACCAATATGATCATAAATACCACCTCTTCTCATTCTCCTCAAAGTTTGGAGACTCATGTCTAAGGAAGATTTATCGCCATACCTGTAAAAGTATCTATGTAGGAAAAGAAGATTTAGTGGTAAAGGAAATTTTGGCTTTGTACCAAATCCCTTGTGCTGTCTATCAAAAATTAGTCTTAAAGCCTCATAGGCTTTGCGAATTGTTCCTTCATTTAAATTAATTTTTATGAGACTTTTTTGTGTATATTTTTTTAAACTCTCAAAAACCTTGCCTGAGACTTCAAAGAGTTTTTCTCTATCCTTTTCCCAAAGCTCTGAAATTCTTAAGAGGAGATTTTTAAAGCCTATTTTCCCATAGAGGTCTTCCTTTGGAATGTATGTATCTACGTAAAAAGGTTTCTTATCAGGTGTCATGAAAACCGAAAGAGGCCAACCACCTCTGTTTTGAAAAACATAGCATGTCTTCATATAGAGACTGTCTATATCAGGTCTTTCCTCTCTGTCCACTTTAATGGAGACAAAAAAATTATTTAACAAATCAGCTATCTCTTTGTCTTCAAAGGACTCCTTTTCCATTACATGACACCAATGACAGGTCGAATATCCAATAGATAAAAAAATAGGCTTGTTTTCTCTCAAAGCCTTATCAAAAGCTTCTTTTCCCCAAGGATACCAATCAACAGGGTTGTGGGCGTGTTGTCTTAGGTAGGGACTTTTTTCATGAATTAATCTGTTCATGTCTTCTTTATTGTCACACAAGTAAGTAAAAAAATCAATGGCCTCCTTTGCTGGCAAGAAATCATCATTAAAACCGTTTTTTAGAGAGTGATATAAAGGGATGCTTATGCAATTCCTTTTAACATTTCTATTATTTCAATCTTTAATCTTTATCATGACTATGATACTTACAGGCGACCTAAACAATTTTATTATGACCCTCTTGAGCGTAAAAAGCCGATGAGGTTTATATTGCGTCGGGACTTTTTCTTCCACCCCAAGATTGATTTGCTAAGCTATGGTTTCGCTCGTAATTACAGTAGATATTATCATTACAAAATTGCCTTTTATTTAGGCTTTGCAATCTGATTTTACAACCCCTTAAGGAAAAAAACTGAGTTTACTTCTCTATGCTTTCAATGCCCCCTACTCCCTTGGTTTAATGCAAGTATCTATGCAACCTTTAAGCGGACATAAAATCCTTCTTTGCAAGGATACCTTTAAGCAACAGAATCCATCTTTCGATATATAAGTTATCTTTATGTATTTGACTAATGTCAACCTTTTCTGATAATCTAAAAAAATTATGAAAAAAAATGAAAGACAAATTAAAATTGAAGAAATTAAAAGAAAACTCATAAAGCAAAAGGAACAAATCCTCATAGATGCAGGAATAATGTTATCTAATCTTCCAGCAGAAGGAAACTTGTCAGAAATTGGTGATATAGCATCTCAGGAGATTGATAGAAGTTTTCTTCTAAGATTGAGAGATAGAGAGAGAAAACTACTTAAGAAAATCGAAAAAACTCTTGAAAAGATTGAAAACGGAACATACGGTATTTGTGAAGCCTGCGGAGTTGAAATCCCTATTGAAAGACTTGAGGCAAGACCTGTAACAGATTTGTGTATTGAATGTAAAATAGAGCAAGAAGAAAAAGAAAAAATGGAATAAATCTATATTTTTAATAACTCTTTTGCATTCCAAGAAGTTGCTCTTTCAATTTTTTTCTCTTCTATGTTCATATTTAAAAGTCTTTTTTTTATATCATTTAAACTCATGGATCCTCCCTTAATTAATCTTCCATATCCTATGTCCTTTACCATGTCTGAGACAAGAATTATTCTTAAGGGATTTTTAATTTTAAAAATCCATTTTATAACTTCATCGTCAATATGTCTTCCATCAGCAATAACCTCCACATATATTTCTTCATTCATTAGTCCAAACCCTGCAAGGCCTGGTTCTCTATGATGAATACCTCGCATAGCATTGAATAGATGAGTTATTAATTTAGCTCCTGCTTTAAAAGCATCTTGAGCATCTCCAAAGGTAGCATCTGAGTGACCCAGACTTACTACTATTCCTAAACTATTACAGGCTTCTATTAATTTAATGGCATTTGGTAATTCAGGAGCTATGGTGATAATTTTTACTATCTCTTCGAAACCTTCTACTATTTCCTTGAATTTATCAATATTTGGTTGTAAAAACTTACTCCTATCCAGAGCACCAGCCCAAAGAGGATTAATAAAAGGACCTTCAAGATAAACACCTAAAATTCTTGCTCCATCTCTTTGCTCAGCAATTGCTTTTTTTATGATTGAAAGTTTTTTTCTCATTTTTTGAGGATCATCTGGATATAGGGTTAGTAGAAAACCGCTAACTCCTCTATCTCCATTTTCTTTTGCAATTTGAAGAATCTCTTCAGAGGTCTCTGCTTCTTTTATGTCAATTTTATCTGTTCCGTGAAAGTGGATATCAATTAATGACATGTTTTATCATAACATATGATATTTAAAGAGGGAAAAATTGAATTAAACAGGATATTTGAAGAAGTTTCGAATTTAAAGGGTAAAGATAAACTAATCAAAATTTCAGAATTTTTTCTAAATACTCCCTATAAAAAAAATTCAATTTCCATTGAGGCTGAGAAAAAAAGGCAAATAACCGTTTATTTTGAAGGTGTTGATTGCATGACCTTTCTTGAATATTTAGAAGCTTTGAGATTATCCCGCGATTTTTATTCCTTTATAAGCCACTTAACAATTATAAGATACTTCGAAAGTAATATCAACTTTCTAAATAGAAGGCATTTTTTTTCTCAATGGGATACAATTTCTACTGTAGAAAATATTACCCAAAAAATTGCTGATTGTCTATGTGAAAGAAAAATTAAAATTCTCAATAAGAAAGACCAAGAAAAAAAATGGATAGACAGCTTACCACTTATGACTAAGAAAATTATATACATACCCTCTAATGAAATTTTTAAAGTAATAGATAAACTTAACTCAGTTTACTACTGCGGCTTTTTTACTTCTAAAGAAGGACTTGATGTATCACATGTAGGCCTTGTAATCAAGAGAGAAAAAGAAATTATTCTAAGGCATGCATCAAGCCTGAAGGGGAAAGTTGTAGATGATGATTTTATGGAGTATGTCAAGAAGAAAAAAGGAGTTATAATTTATAAACCCCTATTTGAAAATGGATAGAACAAAAAAGATAAAAAAAGTATTATTAATAACTCTCTGCCTCAATCTATTGGTCTCCCTTGCAAAAATAATCTATGGACTCAAAGTTAATTCTTTAGCCATCTACTCAGACGGTTTTCACTCACTTTTTGATGGTGTTAGCAACATTGGCGGACTAATAGGAATATACCTGGCAAGCCGGCCTCCTGATAAAGAACATCCTTATGGACACAGAAAATATGAAACAGTCTTTGCTGTCTTTATAGGAATTCTAATGGGATTTACATCTCTGGAAATTATCAAAGGAGCTTATGAATCTCTCTTTAACACGAAAAAACCTGAAATTGATGAAAAAACTTTCATCATTCTTGTCTTTACTATTTCAGTTAATATCTTTGTTTTTCTCTACGAAAGAAAGAAAGGAATGGAACTAAAAAGTGAATTTTTGATTGCTGATTCTTCTCATACAAAAACTGATATCTTCATTACCTGCGGAATAATATTGACTATTTTTTTTATTAAATCCGGATTTTACATTCTCGATTCTATCGCAGGATTAATCATAGGAGTTTTGGTGGCACGCGAAGCTGTGAAAATACTTAAGGAGTCAACAGATTTGCTAATTGATAGAGCATTAATCGACGGATCTCAAATCAAAAAAATAATTAGCTCTTGTTCTGATGTGCAGGCCTGTGAAAATATAAGAACAAGAGGAACAGCTGGACAAATTTTTGTAGATCTTAAAATTTTTGTAAAATCTTCAATAACTGTTAAAGAAGGACATGATATAGCAGAAAAAGTAGAGAGATTAATAAAGGATGAATTTCCTGATGTAGTAGATGTAATCGTTCATGTTGAACCAAAAAGAGATGATTAGAGAATGCTTTGAGGGTCAATGGGATTTAACTTTTTAAGGTACTCTTCCCATTCAATTGGGAGAAGATATTTTTTCCTATTGTTGCAATCTTTGCAGCAAGGTACTAAATTGCTTTTTGTTGACTTACCTCCCCTTATTAAAGGGACTAAATGATCCATTGTCAATTCCTTTGGAGCGATTTTTCTCCCACAATAATAACATTCTCCCTTTGAGATCTTTTTTCGCCACCAACTTGATTTTCTTAAGATTCTTGCCTTGTGTTTCTCTCTTTTTATTTCATCTTCTGAAACAATAGGAATAAAAGTATTCATCAACGACCAAATCTTTTTTTCTCTTCTTCTTCAAAAAATTTTTTGTATAGAATATTCCACTCAGGACTTCCTTCTACAATTTTTTTCGAGAAAGATTGAAGTTTTCTCTTTACTATCTCATCAATAGCTTCCCCAATTTTTAATGCTTGAATAAAACTTCTCTTAATCTCTCTTCTGACTTCCTGTTCATCAGCTTTTAATGTAATTAAACCTTTACTTATTAAACCATTAAATAATACATGAGAGGTATGAGAAATTTTCTCGTCTGATAGCATCATAATACTAAATTCCTCTGCTTTACAAGTTTTTGTTTTGTCATTTCGAAAAGTTTCCTGTAGTCTAATTTACCTTTTTCTATTTCTGCTTCATATTTTTTTAGTAGCTCTCTGACCTCTTCATTAAGCCTGTCTTCCACCATCAGTTCTTCAAGTATCAATTTTTCAGCTTCTTCAATTAATTGTTCATAAGGTACCATTGATTCAATCAGTCCTTTTTTTATCAAGTTTTCAATTATATTGTGGGTAATGTAAGGTATCCAGTTCTTAGGTATCCTCATTTTTATTAGAGCTCAATGTATGGCAATAGTGCTACTGATCTTGC
>CALDSV010000038.1 GCA_937924475.1 uncultured bacterium | reverse complement strand
GTCCCAAGATTAGGTCTCCCGTCCTGGGGAAACTCAGGACCTAAAGGCCCCTGGTAGACTACCAGGTTGATAGGCTGGAGGTGTAAGCACCGTGAGGTGTTTAGCCTACCAGTACTAATAGGCCGTGCGTCTTGACTTACTCTTTTATTTCTTCTTGTTACCAATTTTCCAAATAATTTAAATAATAAAGAGAGGAAGGGGTTTCCTTTCTCTCTTTTATTTATATTTATTTTAAATGTTGAAATTTTTTAGAAAATTGGTATTATTGAAATATAAAATTTTAAAAGAGGTTTAAAGGAGATGAAAGAAAGAGATATTTTTGAAGAAATAGTTAATCTCGGTAAGAAAAGAGGTAAGTTAACATACGATGAGATAAATGAGGCTCTACCATCTGAATATTTCTCTCCTGACGAGTTAGAGGATTTAATTGATGTTTTAAGTGATATGGGTGTCAAGGTTGTCGATGATGATGAAGAGTTATTTTTAGAAGAAGAGGAGGAATTAGAAGAGGAAGAACACGTTGAAGATTTAGTTCAAGCCTATTTTAATTCGATGGGAGATATTCCCATTCTAACTAAGGATGAAGAAGTTGAATTAGCAAAGAAATTACAAGAAGGAAAAAGCATTATCCGAGAAACTATCATAGATTTACCTTTGTATAAAAAAATATTAAATAAACTGGATTCAGAAGAAGAAAATGAAAATTTAACTGAAGATGAAAAGGCTGAAGAAGCATTAACTAGAACAATAATTAAGTTGGAAAATTTTATAAATGACATAGAAAAAATTGAAAATAAAATTAAAGATTATGGTTCAATTAAAGATTTGAAAAAGAAAATAAATGATTTGAAAAAATCAGGAGAAACTGATAAAAATCTCGAAAATTTATATAAAGAAGTTTCCTCAGAATTTAAAAAAATTGAAAATGAAACAGGTTTAAAAATAGAAGATCTAAAAAATATTTGGAACAAAATATATAAAGCTAAATGTTTAGTGGAAGAAACAAAGAATGAATTAATTACAAGAAATTTAAGATTGGTAGTCAATATAGCCAAAAATTATGTAGGTCGTGGACTTCCACTTCTTGATCTAATTGAAGAGGGAAATATAGGTTTAATGAAGGCTGTTGATAAATTTAAATATGAAAAAGGTTTTAAATTTTCCACTTATGCCACATGGTGGATAAGACAAGCAATTACCAGAGCATTAATTGATCAAACAAAAACAATAAGGGTTCCTGTGCATATGATGGAGTTTTACAATAGAGTAACGAAAGCATCTCGAGAACTTACTCAACAGTTGGGTAGAGAACCAAGCAATGAAGAAATTGCAGAAAAGTTAGGAGTCCCAGTAAGGAAAGTTGAAGAGGTTTTTAGAGCCATACAGGATCCTATAGGTTTACAAACTCCCATAGGTGATGAAGACACAGAGTTGGAAGATTTTATCGGAGATAAATCTTCTCCATCTCCTATTTCAGAGGCAGAGAGGATAGAATTAAGTGAGCATATTCAAAGGGTATTGAAAACTCTTACTCCGAAAGAAGAAAAAGTTATCAAAATGAGATTTGGCATAGGTGAAGATCGAGATCATACTCTTGAAGAAGTAGGTAGATATTTATCCATCACAAGAGAAAGAGTAAGACAGATTGAAACAAAAGCTTTAAGAAAATTAAAACATCCAAGTCGACTTAAGCTTTTAAAAATGCTTCTTAGCGATACTGTTGAACCAAAAAAATGAAATGAATAATCTTGAAGAATTATCGAAGATTATAAGATACTATATTCTTACCTCAACAACTAAGGCAGGTTCAGGTCATCCTACAACCTGTCTTTCAGCAGTAGAATTAATGGTAAGCCTCCTTTTTGGAGGCTTTTTTCATTTTGATTCAGAAGATCCTCAAAATCCAAATAATGATAGACTTATATTTTCAAAAGGACATGCAGCTCCACTTCTTTATTCTCTTTGGACAGTAGCTGGAAAACTTAGTGAGGAAGAACTTCTTACATTAAGAAAGTTTGGCTCACCCTTGGAAGGTCATCCAGTAAGAGATTTTCCATATTCCGAGGCAGCCACAGGCTCACTTGGTCAAGGATTGTCTATAGGAGTAGGAATGGCTATAAATGGTAAGTACATTGACATGCTTTCTTATAAAGTTTATGTTCTACTGGGTGATAGTGAAATGGCAGAAGGTTCGGTTTGGGAGGCTATTCAACTTGCATCATTCTATAAACTTGATAATCTGATAGGAATAATTGATGTCAATAGACTTGGCCAGCGTGGTGAAACCATGTATGGTCATGACATAAATGCTTATGAAAAGAGAGTTTCCTCTTTTGGATGGAAAACAATATCTATCGATGGCCATAATTTTGATGAAATATTTAGAGCCTATAATGAAGCTTTAAGTAGCGGCTGTCCTACAATGATTATAGCAAAAACAATAAAGGGCAAAGGTATCTCTTTTCTTGAAGATAAGGATGGTTATCATGGAGTGGCACTAAAAGAGGAAGAATACAAAGAGGCTATAAAAGAACTCGGAGAAATAAAGAAAATGGTAGTTTCTATTAAAAAGCCTGAGTTTCTTAAAGCAAATCCAAAACCCATTGAGATAAAGGATTTTGCTAAAAAATATAATATTGGTGATTTGGTACCTACAAGAAGAGCTTATGGAGAGGCTCTTGTAAAAATATTTCCTGAGTTTCCAAACATGGTTGTTTTAGATGCAGAGGTTAGTAATTCAACTTATGCAGAGATATTTAAAAAATACTATCCTGACAGATTTTTTGAATGCTTTGTAGCAGAACAAAACATGGTAGGAATGGCAGTAGGTCTTGCTTTGCGGGGAAAAATTCCTTTCCTTTCATCTTTTGCAGCATTTCTCACTCGCGCATTTGATCAGATCAGGATGGCTCAATACAGTGATGTGAACATTAAAATAGTTGGCTCCCATGCAGGAGTATCCATTGGACAGGACGGACCAAGCCAAATGGGACTGGAAGACATTGCTATGATGCGAAGTATCTTAAATAGTATTGTTTTATATCCTTCTGATGCTGTATCAACAGAAAAACTTGTAAGGGAAGCTGCTAAACACAGAGGAATTGTTTATATAAGAACAACTCGTTCTGCAACGCCTGTAATTTACAGTTATGATGAAGAGTTTTCAATTGGAGGTTCAAAGTTAATCAAGGCCTCCGACAGGGACTCAATTACAGTGGTGGCTGCAGGCATCACGCTTCATGAAGCTATTAAAGCATATGAAGAATTAAAAAGACAAAGTATTTTTCTTAGGGTTATTGATCTTTATAGTGTAAAACCTCTTGATAAATTTACTTTAAAAAAAGCATTAGAGGAAACAAAGGCAATAATCACAGTGGAGGATCACTATCCTGCCGGAGGTATTGGTGAGGCTGTCAAGGGAGAACTAAATACTGACAGAGTTTATTGTCTTGCCTGTAGAAAAACACCAAAAAGTGGAACTCCTGAGGAGCTTTTAGATTATGAAGGGATTTCTTCAAAAGCAATTATTGAGCAGGTCTTTAAAATCTTGAGATCATTTTAAAGACTTCCAGAAGTTTTTTAAATTTTCCTTAAGTTTTCTAACCATAGTCTTTGTAGCTTCAAAAGTATCAATATCTCTGTTTTTTTGAAAATTTTCAGGCTCTTCTATATGGAAGGGGATTGCGTATAATCCACTAATAAGTGCAAGCCAACCCGGACCTATGATTTTTTCGTTATACCCTGAGGCAATGGCATCTATCACTTTACCCTTAGAGAAATGAGAAATTTGTTGGGTAAATTCCCCAATTTTTCTGAAGTCTGCAATTGTGAGACCTAAGTGCGCTAAAGTATCATTCCAATGAGGATCTGTTCCGCCGTATCTGATTATTATTTCAGGCATAAATTCTTCAGTGATGGGAAAAATTAAATTTTGAAAAACATATTCGTAGGAATCCCAACAAGCACCAATTGGCAACGGACAATTTATAGTAAAGCCTTTTCCAGCACCTTCTCCTATTTGCCACGTAAAACCTGTACCAGGATAAATTGTTTTTGGGTCTTGATGTATATCTATAAATAGAACTCTTGAGTCTTCATAAAAATATTCCATTGTGCCATTTCCTCCATGGGCATCTGTATCAAGGATCAATATTTTTCTGAGAGAGTACTTTTCTATCAAATACTTTGCGGCAAAGGCAATATCATTGTAAACACAAAAACCTTCCCCAAAAGAAGGCTTTGCATGATGAAGTCCTCCACCTATGGAGACAATTTTTTTAAATGTTCCCTCCATAATTAAATCACAAGCTTTCTTCATTTGCCCAACTATGACTCTTGCTGCTTTTTCGATATTTCCACAATTTTGTCCAGGAATGTTATCTATACTAATAAAATTGCTTCCTAAGGCAGTAAGATAATTTATCTTTCCTTGATAAGCTAATTCATAAAAGTTTTTCACATATTTTATGTATTCCTCTGAACATATAAGCAATAAATCCTTGTCCTCCACTGGACTACAGGGAATAATTTCAAAGTCCGTGTTTTTATGGAGTGTTTTGTCTAAAAATTTGAAAAATATTTTGAAACGATGTCCACGAAAGGGATGCCCTTCTCCAAAGTCATATTCATTAACTTCATCAGAGTAAAGTAATGTTATTTTTTCCCCACTCATTATAACGTTATTAAACAGTATTGAAGAGAAGTAGTTCTTGCCTTTTGAACAAATAAATCTCTTATGTGATTATCCATTGTAAGATAAATTACCTGCCAACCTTCTTTTGCTAATTCAAGAAGAGTATCAATCATAATTGGTCTTCTTTTGTAATCAGAATACTGAAAGGCATCATCAAATATTAAAAAAGCAGTATTTCCCTGAAGAAGGCTTTTGGCAAAACCGATTCTTAAAGCTATCATAACCTGTTGTTTGGCACCGGTGCTTAACTCATTGATTTTAAAAGTGAAATACTCATCAGAAATCAAAACATCTTCTTTTTCAAAATTTAGAGTTCTATATCTTCCAGTTAATCTGTAAATAAGGTTTGTAATTAGTGGAGAATTAATTTTTTCCAGTATTTTTTCATCTTCTTGTCTTTGAAGCTCTTGAATTGTATTGTGAATTAAAAGGCCTGCTATGATTTTTGCCTCACATTCTTTAATAGCTATTTGTAGTTCTTTTCTCTTTAAATACATTTTTTCAAATAATTCATTCCAACTTGATGAAAAGTCAGCACCAGTTATTTGAACTATTTTACTTTTAAGTGAAGTTATTTTTTCATTTTTTTCTTTTATTTTGTAATCAATTTGTTCAATTTCTCTTTCCACCTCATCTAATTCTCTTTGTGAAAACTTAACTCCCGGGTTTTCTTTTTCATATTCTTTTTCCAATACTCCAAAACCTTCAAGTATTCCTTCTAATCTCCTAATTTCATTTACAATGAGCTTGTTTTCTCTATCTAATTCCTCTATGTGATATTTCCATTTATTCTCGGGAACCTCTGTACCCTTAAGATTTGTAAAAATTTGTTGAATGGTTTTTTTAATTTGTTTCATTTCCTTTTCCATCTGTTGCATTTCCCTTTCTTTATTTTCAATTCCTTTCAAATTACTTTGAAGTTCTTGGTATAGTTGATTAAGCCAATTTCTCTCATTTCTCAAATTATTTAATTTTTCATACCAGTATTTTTCTTCTACTTGATCAAAACCAAGTAGTTTAAGTTTTTCCTCTATTAAACTACGAATGGTATTAATTTCTTCATTCATTTTAAGAAGTTCTTTTTCATAAGTTTCTTTAACATAGAAACTTTTTTCCTGTTCACTGATTTTTTCCTCTATCTGTAGGATGTTTTCAAGATTGGTTCCGAATCGATTGAAAAATTCTTTCTCTATCTCTTTTAATTCGTTCATATGTTTGTAATTTAGGAACGAATTTTTCAATTTAGAAAAATAATAAAAGGCAGCTAATGTTGATATTGAAATTCCCAAGATTCCAATAATTTTTTGATTTTGTAGCAAGAAAATTAGGCTGATGACGAGAAATAAAAGGGCTATATAAGGGAGAAAAGATATTTTTTTGTTAATATCCATAGGTAAGCTGAGAATTTTACTATAATATTCTTTTGCAGATTTAAGCCATGGATAATCTTTTGATTTTTCTTTCATTTCTTCAAGTATTCTCATTTTTTCTTTTTTTTCTGCTAACTTGTCATGGTATTTATTAAGGATATTACTTAGATGTTCGAGTTCTCTCTCTGAGATTTTATTAAGTGTATTTTCAATTTCTCTTATTTTTTCTAATAAGATTTCTGATTTATAGTCTATTTTTTCTCTTTCAGAAAAATTAAGTAATTTTAGTAAATTACTCTTCATTATTTGGATTTCTGATTCAAGTTTAGTAAAACTATACTTAGATTTTTCATATTCGTTTAAAAGACTTTTAAGGTTTTCAATAGCATTTTCTGGAATTTTTTTTATTTTTTCCTTTAATTCCTTTATTTTTTCAGAGATTTCATAAGCTTCATGTTTTTTTGCTTTCAAGAGAAGTTGTCTTTTCTGAAGGAGTTCCTCCTTTCTTAAGGCTAAATCTTTTAATTCGCTTTCTTCATATTCGTTGATAACTTGATTGATTAAATTTTCAATTTGACTTATTTCTTCTCTTATTTTAGAATAAGTCTCTCCTTCTCCTCTTCTGTCGATTAATATTTCATTTCCTTCAATCTTTGCCTTTTTAATGGTAATTGAGATGTTTTTGTCATTATCTATTTCATCAAGAATTCTTCTTGGTGAGAGAATCTCTTTTATGGTAACTTTATCAATACAATTGTTTTTGTTTATTTCTGTTTGGCCTGACTTGATAATTAATAAATTTGCCAAAGAAGTGGGAAGTCCTCTCTGTTCCTTTTGAAAATAATCTTCCAATTTTTTTCTCTTTGAAGGTGTAAATTCATTAGAGGAGTTTTCCAGTCCTGAGAGAATGACCTTTCCTTGACCAGGCTGTCTTAAGTGATTCCAATAACTTTTATTTTTGAAGAGACAGTGAATTATGAATTCTACAAGATAAGATTTTCCCTTTTCATTTTCACTAAAGATAAGCGTTATATCTTCCAGATCCGTTGAAAAATTATTGATAGGACCGCAATTTTTAATGGCAATTTTTTCAATTTTAATTCCCATTTTACTCCTTGAAAATTATCTCAATAGCTTTCTCTAAAATTTTATCTTGTGAAGCATACCAAGTTCCTGCAAGATTTATAATTTTATCTTTTACTCTATCAAAAAGATAGAGTTTTTCATGCTCAATTTGTTTCAAGATTTTGATTTTTGAAGTATCTATTTGATCATATAAAGTGATGCTGTAATTAGAAAGTAAATTATTCAATAATTTCAGGGTGTTATTGAGATCCAATACAAATCCCTTCAGGGAAAGCCTTAGTACTATTTTCTTTAAATCTTCCTCATTAATATTCCAATTTTCTATCATATTCCTAATTTTTCTCTCTAAGAATTCTTGCTCCTGTTCCATAGGAAATAAAAAGAGCGATTCATTGAAATAAATCTTATCAGTTTTTGTATAAATTTGATGAAAGGAATCAGATAATGTATCATAAATTATGAATCTTCTCCTTCCAGTTTCATTAATGTCTAAGGGATAAGGTGAGCCAGGATAGATTACTCTTCCAAAATCAGAAGGCTTATGTATATGACCTAAGAAAACTTTTAATGGATTGTATTTTGCGATTGCTTTGCTTGTAAGAGGCATGTAAAAGCCCGATTCATAGGGATTAAGTTCTCGATTTCCTGTTAAATAATCACCATGACTTATCAGAATCCATTTTTTTGTTAATTTTTCTGTATGATATAGCTCTGTTAAGCATTCATCTATGGACTTTGAACTTTCATAAGGTATAAACACTAAGGAAATATCTTCTATAATGCGGATTTTGGGAGTTTTGATAATTTCAATATTAGATGATGTAAAAAATCTTTGTTCAATCTCATAATCATGATTACCCGGAATTATGAGAAATTTTATGTCAGAATATCTATTACAAAGACTGTCAAAATCATGATAATTTGAAAAATCTTTATCAAACAAATCACCAGCGATAATCAGATTCTTTATACCTTGGACTTTAAGGTCTGAACAAATATTTTCTAATGTTAAATATCTTTCCGGTGTTTCATTTAATCCTTTAAGATGGACATCAGCAGTGATTGCTATCTTCATAAAAAGTTATTGTGTCATATCCAATAGAGATCAATCCTTTTTAAGCTTGACCATCTGTTTTTGCTTGTAAAGCACATACCTAGCTATGAGATCCTGAGTAGATTTATCAATTTTTATAAATTTCACAGCTGTTTCAAATTTATCATTTTGCCTATCACTTTTTACCACTTCTGAATAAAGATAGAATCCCAAAGGAATGGGCACATCAAGATACATTTTAACCTCTAAAATATCACCTTTTTTGTATTGCTCAGAAGAGGAAAATCTCAAACCACCTGCACTGAGGTTTACAGGCACTTTAGGTAATTGATGGAAACCATGTTGCTGTGTAAGTAAGAGTCCTATGATTAAGTCAAGTTTTGCATTTAACTCTTCTATCCAGGGTGACACCTCTATACTTAAAAATTTCTGAGAACTCTCGCTTATGATGTCTTGATAGCCTATTACTCTGGAGTTAAGGTTTTGTTTCTCTTTTTCAGTAACTGTTCTCACAGAAAGAGGAATTTCCACATCAATTCTGAAGTGTTCTCTTAGATTTTCAAAATTTTTCTCTACGTGATCCATTTTTTACTTTATTATAACAATTTCTACTCTTCTGTTTTTTGCTCTGCCTTCCTCTGTGTCGTTGTCTGCTATTGGTTGGTACTCACCATATCCTGTTGCAGAGAGTCTGTCAGGAGCTATACCAGAATCTATTAAATATTGAAGCACAGAGAGTGCTCTTAGGGTTGACAATTCCCAGTTAGACTTTATTTTTTCGCTTTGTATTGGAACATTGTCAGTGTGGCCTTCAATTGAAATTTTCCCTCCCATTTTTCTAAGAGTTTCAGCTAACTTATCTAAAACTTTGTTAGCATCCTTATTAAGCTCAGCACTGCCAGAATTAAATAAAAAAATGTCCGGCAATGTAATCACTAAACCTCTTTTTTGAGCTTTGACCGTTGCTCCTTGAAATTCTCTCAATGTTACTTCTATTTCTTTCATAAGCTCTTCATCATAGTCTTTTTTGATAGGAGATTCTATGACTTTAAAGACTTTGTTTAATGATTCTGAAAAACTCTCTGCCTTTTTTTGGTCTATTGTGGATAGTGCATACAATGCTACAAAGAAAGTAAATAATAAAGTAAGAAAATCAGAGTAGGAAATAAGCCATCTGTCAGTGTTTTCCCTTTCATCCTCTGTATTGTTTTTATTAGGTTTTTCTAAATCAAAGCTCATAATTTTCTACCTTCTCTGAAACTCTCAAGTAATGCTCTTAAATAGTGAGGATTTATTCCCTTTTCAATACCAAGGATGCCCTCTGCAATTATGCGCATCATTCTAATTTCATTGGTTGCTTTGTTGATGATTCTTTTGCTGAGGGGTATAAAAATTAAGTTAGCAGAGCCCACCCCGTAAATAGTTGCTACAAAGGCTGTTGCTATTCCAGTGCCTATTTTAGAAGGGTCAGCTATATTCTGAAGCACATGAATGAGCCCTAATACTGCTCCTATAATGCCTATTGTGGGAGCATAACCACCAGCAGAATCAAAAACTTTTGCTGCCCTTTTTATTGTCTCTTCATAATTTTGAATTTCTTGATATATGGAATACTTTATAATGCTTGGCTCATAGCCGTCAACCACCATTTGTAAAGCTTTTTTGAGAAAAGGATTACTCACTTGAGATAATTCTGCCTCCAGTGCCATAATTCCTCTTTTTCTTGCAACAATAAGAAGATTTAATATTTCCTCTATCATCAACCTTTCAGGATGATTTTTATTTCCAAAGGCTATTTTTGCACCTTTAATAGCGTTAATAATATCAGAAAAGGGAAAACTTACCATGACTGCACCAAAAGTGCCTCCGAATACAATTACAAAGGCAGCTAATTGTATGAGATGAGCTGTAGTTCCACCCTCAATAAAATTACCTACAATAATAGAACTTAAGCCTACTAATAAGCCAAATATTAAGAAAAAATCCATGAATTTTATTTTATTATTAAATTTATCAAAAAAACAATCCTAAGACCTAAGAGTTGATTTTTCTTTGATGAAGATTTGGCCATTGAACCTAAATAGATATTGAAAGCCATCGGTATTTATTTGAATTTCAAAAATTTTATTTATTAAAATTAAAAATGACCAAAAATCAGATTCTCATACTAATTGAAAAAGAGGGAGATCTCTCTAATAGAGATTTAACTGGAATCAAGCTAACAGAAATAGATTTAATCGGTGTAAACTTTAGAAATTGTATATTAAGAAATGCTGATCTGAGTAAGTCAAATATATCACTCTGCATTTTTGACGGAGCAGACCTAACCAATTGTAAAATGGATAGCTCTAATTTAACAGGTGCTTCTTTTAAAGATGCCATACTCAATGGTGCTGATTTAAATTTTTCTTTTCTTCCCGGAGCGAATTTTTTTAATGCAAAAATGAATAGAGTTAACCTTTTGAATGCAAAAATAACTTCCTGCAATTTTGAAAATTCGGAGCTCAATGAAGCCATTTTACAGATGGTAGAATCCTCTCTTTCTAATTTTAGAAATGCTAAACTTAATTCAGCTGACATGAAACAGGGTACCTTTACGGGTTGTGATTTCTCTAACGCAGAAATTAGAAATGTTACTTTTTTTAAGAGTGATCTTTCCGGTGCCATTTTTATTAATGCTGATTTACAAGATTCACAATTTATTAGATGTAATTTAGTGGCAGCAAATTTCAGATCTGCAAAACTCCAAGGTGTAATATTTGATAAAAATACCGAATCTCGAGTAAAAAAGGATTAATTGAAAAATTCTAACTTTCCTAAAATTACTTTTGAAAACTATTTTTAATGAATTTGCGTATCTTTATGCCTTTGGATTATAATTAATTCTTATGCACAGAGAGGTAAGAGAAAAAATTTTTCAGTGCTTAAAAAAATTAGATATTCCCTTCACAAAGCCTATAGGTTTAGAAATTCCAAAAAGAGAATCTTATGGCGATATTTCCACTCCTGTAGCTATGGATTTAGCAAAAGATTTAAAAAAATCTCCAAGACAAATAGCTGAGTTAATAGTGAATAATTTGGAAAAGGATATTTTTGAGAGTATTGAAATAGCAAATCCAGGTTTTATAAATTTTAGATTTAAAAAAGAATACCTTTTTTTAAAATTAAGGGATCTTCTAAATTCGGGAGAGAAATTTTTTTCACTTGATCTTGGAAAAGGTAAAAAAATTCAAATTGAATTTGTCAGTGCAAATCCCACAGGTCCACTTCATCTTGGTCATGGCAGAGGGGCAGCTGTTGGACAGGCTTTAGCGAATATATTAAAAGAAGCAGGTTTTCATGTCCATACTGAATACTATATAAATGATGCTGGCAGGCAGATAGAGTTACTGGGTATGAGTGTTTATGTGGCACTTCAAAGACTTAATGGTATAGATCTACCAATGCCTGAAGATTGCTATAAGGGAGAATATATAAATGAGATTGCCCAAGAGATAAACGAAAAATACGGACAGCAACTCCAGGAAAAAAGCTTTGATGAAATAGGTGATTTCTTAATAGATTATTCATACAAGAAAATTCTTAATGAAATTAAAAAGGATTTAGAGGATTTTGGTGTAGTCTTTGACAAATGGGTAAGTGAAAGAAAGCTTTATCATACTGGAGAAGTGCAACGAGCAATAATAAAATTGAAAGAACTTGGTTATATATATGAGCACGAGGGGGCCTTATGGTTTCGTTCCTCTGCTTTTGGTGATGAAAAGGATAGGGTGGTTGTAAAAAGTGATGGAAGCTATACATACTTTGCCTCTGACATTGCCTATCATAAAAACAAAATAGATAGAGGCTTCGATGAGTTAATTAACATATGGGGTGCTGATCATCATGGTTACATTAAAAGAGTAATTGCTTCAGTACAAGCCTTGGGAATGAATCCAGACCAAATAAAAATTTTACTAATTCAGATGGTAAATCTTCTAAGAGAGGGAGTTCCAGTGCAAATGTCAAAGAGGGCGGGTAATTTTGTGACTCTTAGAGAGCTCATGGATGAAATAGGCATAGACACCACAAAGTTTATATTTCTTACTCGTAGGCATGATAGCCATCTTGAGTTTGATGTAGAGGTTGCTAAGAGACAATCTCAGGAAAATCCAGTATACTATGTTCAGTATGCCCATGCAAGAATAAACAGCATTTTTGAAAAGGCTCAATGGCACCAAAAGAACTTAGATTTTCAACTTTTCAATGAAGATGAAATTAGACTATTAAAGAAAATTTTGCTCTATACTATGATTTTTGAATTTGCAGTGACCATGAGAGAACCTCACAGAATTACTTTTTATCTCCAGGAGCTCGCTGGAGAATTTCATTCCTACTATCATAAATATAAAGTAATTAATGAGGATAGAACTTTAACAGAGTCAAGATTGAGTCTATGTAAGGCTTTAATGTTTGTATTACGCCATGGGTTAAAAATGCTGGGGGTTAAGGCTCCAGAAAAGATGTAGTACTATATCCTTCCAAATTTTATAGCATCAACAACTTTTACTATTTTTTTAATATATTCTACATCATGGACTCTTACAATATTTGCTCCATTTATTATGGATACAGCAACCGCTGCGGCTGTGCCTTCAAGTCTCAGCTCAGGAGGGGCATCATTAAGAATTTTACCTATGAAACTTTTCCTTGAAACTCCTATGAGTATAGGTTTTTCAAGGCAAGTAAAATCCTTAAGGTTTCTTATAATTTCTAAGTTATGTTCTGGAAGTTTACCAAAACCAATTCCAGGATCTATTATTATTTTATTTTCATCCACACCAGCTTCTTTGGCAATAATGATAGATTCTCTAAGATATTCAATTATCTCAGGAATAAGAGCTTTATATTGAGGGTTTAATTGCATATTTTTTGGAGTACCTTTTATGTGCATTAGAATTAATGGAACTTTATGTTTAGCAGCTACATAGGGCATCTTAGGATCAAATCTTAAGCCACTTATGTCATTTATAATTGATGCTCCTGCATTTAAAGCTTCTTCAGCTACCTTTGCTTTATATGTATCTATGGAGATAGGGAAAGTAACTTTTTTTGCAATCCCTTCGATAACAGGAATAACTCTTTTTAACTCCTCCTCTAATTCAACAGGAGAGGCACCTGGTCGAGTTGATTCTCCACCGATATCAAGAATATCTGCCCCCTCTTCAATGAGCTTAAGTCCATGAGCTATTGCTCCTTCTTTAGTAGAATATTTCCCGCCGTCATAGAAAGAGTCTGGTGTGATGTTTAAGATTCCCATAATGTAGGTTTTTTTTGAAAAATCGAAATTAAAGGAGCGAAAGTTTAATTTCATGCTGCTTGCTGTGCTGCTCTCAGGATTTCTTCTAACTCGTGAGCTTCAAGAGTTTCTCTTTCAAGAAGAGCTTTTGCTATGGCATCAAGTAAAGAGATATTTTTTATGAGTAGCTCCTTGGTCTGATTATAAGCTTCCGTTACTATGCGCTTAGTTTCTTCATCAATTTCTTCTGCAGTTTTGTCAGAATAATCTCTATGTTTTGCAATTTCTCTGCCTAAGAATACATGTTCTTCTCTTTTACCAAAGGTTAAAGGTCCCATTCTCTCACTCATTCCCCATTCAGTAACCATTTTTCTGGCTAATTCAGTGGCTCTCTCCAGATCATTACCAGCTCCTGTGGTCATGGTTTTTAGAGAGATTTCCTCTGCTACTCTTCCACCCAGAAGAACCTTCAAAGTTCCATATAGGTAATCTTTTGAGTAAGTGTATCTGTCGTCAAGAGGAAGTTGCTGAGTTACTCCTAAGGCCCTTCCTCTGGGGATAATACTTACTTTGTGAATAGGATCTGTAGAGGGTGTAAGCTTTGCTACAAGAGCATGACCAGCCTCGTGATAAGCTGTAATTTTTCTCTCTTCTTCACTTAAAACCATGCTTTTTCTTTCAACTCCCATTAAAACTTTATCTTTTGCTGCTTCAAAATCACTCATGTGAACTTTTTCACTATTTCTTCTTGCTGCTATGAGTGCTCCTTCATTAACTAAGTTAGAGAGATCCGCTCCAGAAAATCCCGGAGTTCCACGAGCAATTTTTTCTAAGTCCACATCTTCTGCTAAAGGTACTTTCTTAGTGTGAACTTTAAGAATTTCAAGTCTCCCTTTAACATCAGGAAGTGGAACAACAATTTGTCTGTCAAATCTTCCAGGTCTTAATAATGCAGGATCTAAAACATCAGGTCTGTTAGTAGCTGCAAGCACAATTATTCCTTCATTGCTTTCAAAACCATCCATTTCAACTAAAAGTTGATTAAGAGTTTGTTCTCTCTCGTCATGACCACCTCCTAATCCTGCACCTCTTTGTCTTCCTACAGCATCTATTTCATCTATGAAAATAATACACGGAGAATTTTTCTTTGCTTGATCAAAAAGATCACGAACTCTACTTGCTCCTACACCAACAAACATTTCTACAAAATCAGAACCTGAGATAGAGAAGAAAGGCACACCAGCTTCTCCTGCAATTGCTTTTGCCAAGAGTGTTTTTCCTGTTCCGGGAGGTCCTACAAGTAAAATTCCCTTTGGAATTTTAGCTCCTATCTTTGTGTATTTTTGAGGATTTGTGAGAAAATCTACCACTTCTTTTACTTCCTCTTTAACTTCCTCAATGCCTGCTACATCGGCAAAGGTAACTTTTATAGATTTATTTGATACCATACGAGCTCTTGCTTTTCCAAAGGACATGGCACGAGAACTTCCTGCTTGCATTTGTTTCATGAACATTATCCATAAAAAGACAAGGAAAATAACAGGTCCCCAGGAAATTAGAAAATTTATATACCATGGGGTCTGCTCTGGTGGCTTAACAGAAACTTTTACACCTTGATTAGAGAGTTCTTTCACAAGATCAGGATAATTAATGTAGTAAGTTTTAAAAGAAGTGCCGTCTTTGAATTTTCCAGAGATAGAACTGTCTTTTATCTGGACTTCTTCTATTTCATTTCTTTGGAGTTTCAGAAGAAATTCAGAAAATATAATCTCTTTTTCATTTTTTTGAGGAATTGTAAAGAGATTGAAAAGAGCGATTATTGCTATGCCAATTATGAGCCAAATTATAAGAGTTTTTAGAGAGCCTTTTGATTGTCCATTCATAGAACAATTTTAACTTAAAACAGTTATAATTGTAAAATATAAGTTTCTAAAGAGGTGAGTATTATGAAAAGATTAGAGCATAATTTTTACAGGTTGTTACACCCAAAAGTAGTTTTTTTGTTAACATCTGTAGGCAAAGACGGACGAGCAAATGTAATGTCCTGTGCCTGGGCAACACCTGCCTCTGAAGAGCCTCCCATGGTTATAGTTTGTGTGGCAAAGGAACACTATACTGCAGAACTTATTTTAGAGACTTCTGAATTTGTCATAAACATACCTAATAAAAATATGGAGAAGATTATATGGATTTGTGGAAGTAAATCAGGCAGAAATGTTGATAAATTTAAAGAGGCTGGGTTAAGAACCTTCAAAGGCAAAAATACTGAAGCACCATTAATCGAAGGGTGTATAGGATATTTGGAGTGTAAGGTGGAAAAATTTATAGAGACTGGAGAATGTTACGCTTTTTTAGCACATGTTAAAAATTGTATGGTAGATGAAAGATACTTTGTAAGAAACTTATGGATAAATGATTCAGTGCCAATGCATCTTGGAGGAAATAAAATTGTTTATTTTTAACCATATTTTTTAAAATAAATTTTATGTTAAGGTTTTTAACAGCAGGAGAATCTCATGGAAAAGGACTCATAGGCATTGTAGAAGGGATGCCTTCAGGTCTCAAGGTGTCAAAGGAATTTATACACAGAGAATTAAAAAGAAGGCAGCAAGGTTATGGAAGAGGCGGTAGAATGAAAATAGAATCCGATGAAGTAGAATTTATCTCAGGTATAAGATGGGGTAAAACCTTAGGTTCACCCATAACTCTTTTAATTAAAAATAGGGATTGGCAAAATTGGGAAAAAGCCTTGAATGATGATCCTCAATTTGAAGGCTCATTTCCACCTGTTACTAAACCACGGCCTGGACATGCTGATTTGGCAGGTTTAATTAAATATGACCATTCAGACATAAGGAATGTATTGGAACGTTCCTCTGCA
This sequence comes from uncultured bacterium, assembly GCA_937924475.1. Classification (GTDB taxonomy): domain Bacteria; phylum Nitrospirota; class Thermodesulfovibrionia; order Thermodesulfovibrionales; family Thermodesulfovibrionaceae; genus Thermodesulfovibrio. Next base: position 23,617 of record CALDSV010000038.1, on the reverse strand, counting down.
AGGGAAACAGCTATGCGTGTAGCAATAGGAGCTTTGGCAAAACAATTATTAGAAGAGTTTAATATTAATATTGGAAGTTTTGTAACTAAAATTGGTACCGCCTCCCTATCAATTGATACACATAATTTAAAGGAAAAAGATTTAATTGAGCTTTTAAATAAAGCTGATAAATCTCCAGTGCGATGCCCTTTTGAACCCTTAGAGAATAAAATGATGGAAGTTATAGATAGGGCTATTAAAACTGGCGATAGCGTAGGTGGTTCTTTCATAGTGTTTGCTACAAACGTGCCCATTGGACTTGGCAGTTATGTTCATTGGGATCGGAAATTGGACAGCAGAATAGCCGCTGCCATGATGAGTATTCAAGCCATCAAGGCTGTTGAGATCGGAGATGGAGTAAAATTGGCAGATGAATTTGGTTCGAGGGTGATGGATGAAATTTTCTATAATGGAAAATTTTATAGGACTACGAACCACATGGGCGGAATTGAAGGCGGAATGTCAAACGGCATGCCAATTATTGTGAAAGCTACTATGAAACCAATTCCAACCCTAAGAAAACCTTTAAAATCTGTGGACATAATTACTAAAGAACCGGTGGAAGCAGCCTATGAAAGGTCTGATATATGTGCTGTCCCTGCTGCCAGTATAATTGGAGAAGCTGTTATTGCTTGGTGCCTTGCTCAAGCTTTTCTTGAGAAATTTGGTGGCGATAGTTTGGGGGATATAAAAGCAAGTTATGATTTTTACAATACAAAAAGATGTTAAAAAATAAAAGGTTTTTTCTTCTGATAGCTCTTACTTTATTTTTGATTTATCCCTCTTCTACATTATCAAATCTCTCGGCTATTGATTATTTAGTAAACGGTAAGAAAGAATTAGATTCCTGCAATTTTGTCTCAGCGGAAAAAAATCTATCTAAGGCTCTTTTAGAAATGAAGGAGATTGGTGATTATATTCTCCTTTGGCGAGCAAAAGCTCTCTTAGAGATGGAAAGATATGAGGAGGCTCTCAAGGATTTGAGTGAAATAAAGAGAAATTATCCATCCTCTCCTATTCTAAAAAATGCAAAAATATATGAGATAAATATTTTAAAAAAGCTTGACAGTCCTCATATAGAGTCAGTATACAAGTCCTACACTGATGAATATCCTGAAGATTTAGAGATAAAATTTAATTATGCTCAATATCTAAAACAGACAGGTCAAATTCAGAAGGCAAAGAGAATTTTTAAAGAGATTTTTATAACAGCTTCTCCTTTAGCAGACAAGGCAGAGTTGGAACTCTCTGAAGAAGATATCTCTGTGGATGATTTGATCAGAAAAGCAAAAGCCCTAAATAGTTCTTTCCTGTATAAAAAAGCTGAAAAATATCTAAATTTAGCCTTGGCAAAATCAAAGAATAAATTGCAGGAGATAATTTTATGGAATCTTGGATATAGTATCTTTATGCAGAAAAGATACACAGAAAGTGCTTCAATTTTTAAAAAAATAGGTGATTTTTACTGGTACGGCAGATCTTTACTTAGAGCTAAAGAATTTAACTCCTTTGAAAGAGAAATTCAAAATCTTATTAAGTCCGGCGATCAAAAAATTGGAGAGTTATTAATAAATTATGCCAATATAAAACGGAGAAATGGAGATTTTTACAAAGCCATTGAAATTTTAAAAGAAACTCTAAACAAATATCCTTCTTACAGAGAGGAAGCATTGTGGTATCTTGGTTGGAATAACTATTTAGCAAATTATTATACTGAAGCAAAAAGCATTTTTAAAGATCTTTTTCAGAAATATGGTAATTTAAAATATTTATACTGGTTTCAAAGAGCTCAAGAAAAGGAAGGGATCATAGAAACTAAGCATTATTCTTTTACTTTTCGCCCCTCTGATTTCTATTCTTATCTTCTTTATGTAAAAGGTAATATTTCAACAATTCCTAAGCCAGAAAAAGTTGTGGAGAACAAAACAATTCCTACAAGAGTTAAAATTTTAATGCAAGCAAACTTTATAGAAGAAGCATTAAGGGAAATAAAGCATCTATTAAAAAACAATAAAGACATGGCGAACATTCCTTTTTATTGCATGCTGTTAAATGGCCTCGGTGATTATGCCACCTCTGTGAGATTAATATCAAAATTTCCCTATGGTTTTAATTATCAAGAACTGCTATACCCGAAAGTTTACTATGAGCAGATAAATAAATTTGCAAAAAAGCTTAAATTAGATCCTGCTTTAGTTTTTGCCATTATAAGAGAAGAGTCAAGATTTGATAGATTCGCAGTTTCACCTGCTGGTGCCCTGGGGCTGATGCAACTCATGCCAAATACTGCAAAGAGAGAAGCAAAAAAAATTTCAATTAACTTAATCAACGATAGAGATCTTTTTGAAGCAGAGAAAAACATTTACATAGGCTCTTTCTATTTGAGCAAACTCATTACTGAATTCGATAACATTGTTTTTGCGATCGCTGCCTATAATGCAGGAGAAGCAGTTGTTAATTCCTGGATTAAGGAAAATAGATATGAGGGAATAGATGAATTTATAGAGGATATACCCTATGGGGAAACAAGAGCTTATGTAAAAAGGGTTTTAACCTCCTACTTCGAATATTTAAGAACCTACTATACTTTAACGCCTGACAGAATCAGAGAAATAATAAAGATTTAAAGAGTTTAGATACTTTTTAATAGTATTGCCGCATTAACTTATACTTTGCTCCTTTAACTCCAGCCTGAGCTGTTGGTAAGGGGAGGCAAGCTTGATTTTTGTAACTTTTTTCTAAAAAGGAATGCAATAAAATTGACTTGCCTGCCTGAAGGCAGTTTTGCAATATGGGAAATTTTGGTTAAAATTGACTTATTTTATCTGCAGAGTTTAAAATTAATTTCATGCAAACTAAATTAAGAAAGGGAAAAATAGAGATTGATTTTGAAAAATGCAAAGGCTGCAAATATTGTATTCTAACTTGTCCAAAAGGATGCATTGAACTATCCACAAATTTTAACTCTTCTGGATATTATCCTGCCTATTTTTCTAATCCTGATGAGTGTATAGGTTGTGCTATGTGCGCGGTTGTCTGTCCAGATATTGCCATAGAAGTTTATTTGGAAGAATAGTTTTTGTGTTAAAATATCTCCAATCTTAGATTGGAGGATTTTTTGCAAATCGGTGTTATATTTTGTAGCTGCGCAGGGCAAATCACTGAATATATTTCTTTTGATGAGATTAACAATTTAACTTTTCAAGAATTGGCTTTTATTGAAGAAATAGAGCTTGCCTGTTCTAAAAAAAATAAAGAAGAGTTAAAAAATATTATCGGAGAAAAACATTTAGATGGATTAATTGTTCTTGGCTGTTCATTCCATAATAAGGGTAATTATTTTTATGAATTTTCAAAAGAATTAGGCATCAATCCCTATATGGTAAATTTGGTAAATATTAGAGAGCATGTGGCTTGGGTAACAAAAGATAAAAAAAGAGCTACTTTAAAGTGTTTTGCTCTCTTAATGGGAGCAATTGAGAGATTAAAGAGACAAAAGCCTCTTATAGAACTTGAAATTCCAGTCTCTGAGAATATTTTGGTAGTAGGAGGCGGAATTGCAGGTATTTCTGCGGCTCTTATTCTTTCAAAAAATGGCAAAAAGGTCTATTTGATGGAGAAAGAATCTACTTTGGGCGGAAAAGTCATAAAATATGAGAAACTATTTCCAGACTTATCTTGTGCTCCTTGTTTTTTTCATCCCCTGGTGGAAGAGTTATTAAATAGTTCTGTTAGTTTGAGATTAAATTCCACCCTAAAAGAATTGAAAGGATACTTAGGTAATCTATTTGGGATCATTAACACCAAACCAACTTATGTGGATCTCTATAAATGTATAGGTTGCTCAGTCTGCGAAAGTGTATGCCCACAGCAAGCAATAAAGATAGATCCACAAAGTTTCCCTACAGTGGCAAGAGTTAATAGAGAACAATGTTTATATTTTGAGGGAAAATGTGATTTATGTATAAAAGAATGTCCCGTAGAAGGAGCTATAAATTTTGAAGAAAAAGAAAAAGATGAAAAAATTAATTTTGGAGCAATTTTATGGGCTACGGGATTTAAACAGTTTGATTGTAGAAAAATTTCAAAACTTCGGTATGGTGTCTATAAGGATATTTACACTGCTATGGAATTCGAAGAATTAATAAATACTGAAGGACCTTCAAAAGGTGAAATATTAACGGCAAAGGGTGAAATTCCAAATAAAATAGCAATAATTCATTGTGTAGGAAGTCTTGATAAGAATTTCCAACCCTATTGTAGTAAGATTTGCTGTCAATATGCTTTTAAATTTAATAGAATTCTAAGATCTATGTTTCCGGAATTGAAAATAATACATTTTGTTAAGGAAATTGTCCTTCCAGGGAAAAAGGCCTGGGATCTTTACTCCAAATCTCTTAACGATCCTTTGGTAAAAATCATAAGATATGAAAATATTGATGATTTGTCAGTACAAAAAGGAGAAACTTTTATCATAAATCACATAATGGATAGATATTTTTCAGACATGATAGTTTTATGTCCAGCCATTGAGTCTGGAGAATGTCCTTATGAGAGTAAGAGTGGGATTTTTTTAACTGGCTCTGTCAAGGAAGCCATGACGGTTTCAGAATCGATAACTGATGGGAAGGCAATATCTGCCGATGTTTTATCTCATTTACAGGGAGAAAAAATCATAAAAAGTCCCTTGGTGGTTAAAATAGATCATAATAAATGCACTGCATGCGGAATTTGTATAAAACAATGTCCCTATAAGGCTATTGAGCTTGACTCACATAAACCTAATTTTTTGATATCACTCTGTGAAGGATGTGGTATATGTGTTGCCAGTTGTCCAGCTAAGGCAATTGAACTTGAAGGTTTTACCTCAGATCAAATACATGCTGAGATAGAAGGAATTTTAAATAGTTTAAGGAGGACAGAAGATGGCAGTTGTATTATTTGATGCGAGAGGATTGAAATGCCCTCAACCAACTATTCAAATGACAATTAAGGCTTTAAAGATGAAGAAAGGAGATATTATGGAAGTAATAGCTGATTGTCCTACCTTTGAAAATGATGTAAAAAACTGGTGTAGAAGAAATAACAAAACTCTTCTATGGATAAGAGATGAAGGAAATGGTGTAAAAAGATGTCAAGTGCAGTTTTAATCTTTCTTATCATTTTTTTTACGATTTTCCCTTCTTTTTCTTATTCCCAGGATAATGATCATATTGTTCTTGGAATGTCAGCAGCCTTTAAAGGTCCCACGGCAGGATTAGGAATTGAGCTTTACAGAGGTGCTATGGCATATTTTTCGTATATTAATGAAAAAGGTGGCATAGATGGCAAAAAAATTATTGTAAAAGCCTATGACGATGGATACAATCCCATACCAGCAATTAAAAATACAATCAAACTTATAAAAGAAGATAATGTTTTTGCTCTTTTTAATTATGTTGGAACTCCTACAGTAACAAGAGTTTTACCAATTCTTAAAAGCAATAGAGATAATAATATTTATCTTTTTTTTCCTTTTACTGGCGCTATGCCACATAGAACTCCACCATACGATGAATTTGTTTTTAATCTAAGAGCCTCTTATGAAGAAGAAACAGGTGGGCTTGTAGAAAATTTTATAAAGATAGGTAGAAAAAGAATCGGTATTTTTTATCAAGCCGACGCCTATGGTAGAAGTGGTTGGAATGGTGTAAGAAAGACATTGGCAAAGTATGGAGAAAAAATAGTAGCTGAGGCTACTTATAAGAGAGGTGCAAGGTATTCGGATAGTTTTCTAAAGCAGGTCGAGATTTTGAAAGCAGCTGAAGTAGATGCTGTAATATCTGTTGGAGCCTATGCAGCTTGCGCAGGATTTATTAGAGATGCACGAAACATAGGATGGGATATTCCTATTGCTAATGTTTCCTTTGTAGGGAGTGAATTCATGATAAATTTATTACTTGAAGAAGAGAAAAAAACAGGAAAATTTTATACAAAAAATTTGATAAATTCCCAAGTTGTTCCAAGCTATGAAGATGTGTCATTATCAGCAGTAAGACAGTACAGAGCTTTAATGGAAAAATATAATCCCACCGTGCCAGCACATCTTTTAGAGGGAGACTATAGAGCTTTAAAATATAGTTTTGTTAGTTTTGAGGGATTTCTTAATGCGAAACTTATGATAGAAATCTTAAAAAAAGTAGCTCACATAGATAAAAAAATTAACAGGGAAAACATCAAAAGAGCTGTTGAATCAATAAGAAATCTTGATATAGGGATTGACGAAAAAATTAGCTTTTCTTCGAAGAAACATCAAGCCCTTAACAAAGTCTACTATACTACTTTCAAAGATGGTAAATTTGTTCCTATTAGAGATTGGAGTGAGTGGAAAAAATGAGAATGTCAAAACTCTTTCAAAGAACTTTAGTGGGTATAATACTGCTTTTTGCCATAATATTTGTTACTATAAGTATTTTTTTAGGATGGCATTTGTACAATAGTCTAATAGAAGAGTACAAATCTAAGGGTACAGCCATTGCAAGCAGTATAGCTTCCTCTTCAGTTGAGACTATTCTTAATCTTGATTCAGCTAATGTGCAGGCTTTAATAGATCAATATCTGGAAATAGAAGGAGTATCCTATGTTTTTGTGATAGACTCCTCAGGTGAGATCATATCTCATACTTTTATCCCTACTATTCCTTCCGATATATTAGCCTGGGCAAAAGAGCATAAAACAGGTATAAGAAATGTAAGCATCGAAGGAATAGGAGAGTTTCTTGATATTGCTGCTCCTATCACAGAAGGTGCTATAGGTTTTGTTCATGTTGGAATGAGCAAAAACAATATTGTTGAAAAAATGTGGACAGTAATTGGCAAACAGTTAGGTTTGCTCTTTTCAATTTTTTTGCTAAGCGTTGTTCTTGCCTATTTTATGGTAAATAGAATTTCTCAGCCTTTAAATGATCTTACTGAGTATGCGAAGAAATTACTTAAACATGATTTCAGTGCTAAAGTTCAAATTAAATCTACTGATGAAATTGGACTTCTTGCCAATACAATGCAATCAATGGCTGATAATATTAATGAAATATTTGACAGATACGAATATGCTTTAAAAGATGCTGTAGTTGAACTTCAAGACACTCTTGCTTACTTAACAACAATAATCGATAACTTAGCTGATGGTCTAATAGTTGTTGACAAAGATGGCGTTATAAATCACATAAATCCAGCAGCCTCAGATATGTTTGGATTACCTGAATACGAAATGATTGGCAAAAGCATAGAAATTTTAGGGAAAAAATTTGCTGATTTAGTCGATAAATCTTTAAAAACCGAAGAAATACTCTTTACAGAAGTAATTCTTACAAGGGATAGATTCGGTAAAGCAGTGGCAAAGAGTATAAAAAAAGAATATTTTTCAGAAGAATCGGAAGCAAAAGGTATTCTTGGTGCTGTTATTCTTATTAGAGATATTACCCAAGAAAAACTGGTAGATAAATTAAAAACAGAGTTTATCACTATTGTAAGTCATGAATTAAGAACACCTTTAACCTCAATTCTTGGTTTTGTTGAAATGATTGAAAGAAAATTTAAAGATATTATCCTACCAAGTATTGATTTAGAAAATCCCAAAATAAAAAAAGTTACGGATAAAATAAATGAAAATTTCCATATTATCCGTTCAGAGGGGGATAGAATCACTGCTTTAATAAATGATATTCTTGATATTTCAAAGCTTGAATCTGGTACTGTAAAATGGAATTTTGGAGAAGTATCGATGGAAGATATAATATTTTCAGCTTATAATGCTTTGTCTGGTCTTTTTGAAAAGAAAGGACTTCTCTTTAAATACAATATTCAGACAAATTTACCTAAGGTTTATGCTGACAGGGAGAGGCTAATTCAGGTAATTATTAATCTTTTTTCCAATTCTCTTAAATTTACAGAAAAAGGTTATATTTTCTGTAATGTTGAGCTTAAAGAAAAGGAGATATTAGTGAGTATTGAAGATACCGGTGTTGGTATTCCAGAATCAGAGATTGATAAGATATTTGAGAAATTTAAACAAGTAGGAGACATTATGCGGGACAAACCAAAAGGAACCGGCTTAGGGCTTCCTATTTCAAAGCAAATAATTGAAGCACACGGAGGTAGAATTTGGGTAAAAAGTGAAGTAGGGAAAGGAAGTATTTTTTACTTTACTATCCCATTAAAAAATAAAATAGGAGGAGACAATGAAAATACTGATAGTTGATGATGAGGCGATTATTAGAGAGCTAATTTTGCAGATTATAGATGAAATAGAAGATATAGAAATTGAAACTATCGAAGCTGCAGATGGACTTGAAGGACTTGAGCTTATAAAAAAAGAAAAGCCTGATATAGTTTTTTTAGATATTATGATGCCTAAAATAAATGGGTTTGAATTGTTAAGAATACTTAAAAAAGAGCCTCCTAATTGGGATATGAAAATTATTATTCTCACTGCAAAGGGGCAAGAGATGGATAAACAGGTTGCTAAAGAACTTGGTGTAAAGTGGTATATTACAAAACCATTTAAAATAGATGAAATAATTACTCTTCTGAAAGAGATATCATAGGAGGTAAAATATGGAATTTTCTAAATTTTATATTGAACCAGAAAATTCTGTGTTGGTAATAATTGATGTTCAAGAAAAGCTTGCAAGAGCAATGAAAGAGGATGTTCTGCAAAATGTTATGAGAAATATCAAGAAACTTATTCATCTTGCTAAAATTTATTCTATACCCAGTATCTACACTGAACAATATCCTAAGGGACTGGGTAGTACTTTAGAGGGAATAAAGTCAATGATGGAGGAAGAAGCCATAGAGAAAATCCATTTTAGTTGCCTTCAAGAAGAAAAATTCATTCAGAAAATAAATCAATTTTCAAGAAAAAAGATTATTCTGGTAGGTATGGAAACTCATGTATGTGTATTTCAAACATGTCTTGATTTTTTAGCAAGAGATTTCAAGGTTTATGTTCCAAAAGATGGTGTATGTAGCCGGAAAAAGGAAGATTGGCTAACAGGATTGGAACTTATCAAAGAGGCAGGAGCAGTTATAACTTGTGTTGAAACTCTTATATTTCAGATATTAAAAAAAGCTGGAACCGCTGAATTCAAAAAAATGCTGGAGTTTTTGAAATGATGGATTTTCACATACATAGTACTTTCAGTGATGGTGAACTCATTCCAGCTGAAATCATAAGAAGAGCTGAGGCTCTTGGATATAAAGCCTTAGCAATTACAGATCATGGAGATCATTCAAATATTGATCTAATAATTCCAAGAATAGTGAAAGTTTTCAAGGAGATACAGCCTTACACAGATATTGTTTTACTACCCGGAATAGAAATAACTCATGTACCTCCAAAACTTATCCCTCAGTTAGCAAAGGAGGCAAGAAAATTAGGTGCAAAGATAATCATTGTTCATGGAGAAACTCTTGTAGAGCCTGTCCAAAAAGGGACAAATGAATATGCCCTTCAATCAGACATAGATATTCTTGCTCATCCAGGACTCATTTCTGAAGAGGAAGTTTTAGAAGCAGCAAAAAGAGGAATATATCTTGAAATAACAGCAAGGAAAGGACACAGTCTCAGTAATGGCTATGTAGCAAAACTTGCTCAGGAGTATTCAGCAAAACTTGTTTTAAATACTGATTGTCATTCTCCAGGGGATTTAATATCTAAGGACTTTGCTGTTAAAATACTAAAGGGTGCTGGGCTTAGGGATACTCATTTAGAGAATGTATTTAAAAACATGGAAGAATTACTAAGGAGGAAAAGATAATGCAACAAAAAAAAGAAGACAATGTAGAAATTTTCAAAGAGAAGTTATTTTTTCAAAGAAAAAAGCTATTTTATTTTGCTATTGTTATTGCTTTTGCCATTTTATTAATTATAGGTTTTTATGCTTATGATTTAAAAAATGAAAGTGATGCTAAAGAGCTTGAGGCAAAAGCCTATAAATACTATTTTGGTAATATAAAAAATCTAAACCTTCCTCAGGAACAAAGATTTTCAGAAGCTGCTAAGTTATTCATGGAAGCTTACCATAAGAAGAAGAATTATACCTATCTTTTAAATGCTGGTTATGCCTATGACATGGCAGGACAGAAAGAAAAAGCAATAGAAGTATTAAATAAAGTGGAGAAAACAAAAGATTTAAATCTTGCAAATCTTGCCAAAATAAAAATAGCAATGATTTACATGAGAAATAATGATACTTCAAAAGCGATAATTAAATTAAATGAAATAATTAATGATCAGTCTCAGATAATGAAAGACTTTGCTATTTATCAACTTGCGAAGATTTATGAAAAGGATAACAAGGAAGAATCACTGCGCTACTATGAAAAGCTTGTTAAGGAGTTTCCTCAATCACCTTTTACTGAATTAGCAAAAAATGAATTGGAGAAAAAATAAGGATTTATGGTGGGCACTTACTACAAACTGAGGCAAAGAGGGAAGTAGAAAGATATCTATCTCCTCTGTCAGGTAAAATTACTACAATAACCCCACTTTTAATTTCGCTGGCTTTTTTAAGTGCTACATGCATAGCAGCACCTGAGGACATACCCACAAATACGCCTTCAAATAATGCTAATTTTCGTGTTATATCGAAAGCTTCCTCATCATTAACATTTATTTTTTCATCTATTTTTGAAGGGTCGAATATTTTAGGGACTATACTTTCAGAGAGGTTTTTTAAACCCTGAATTCTATGTCCTGGCACTGGTTCAACTCCTATTATTTGAATATTATTATTATACTCTTTCAATTTTTTGCTTACACCCATTAATGTTCCAGTTGTACCCATACCTGCTACAAAATGTGTTATTTCACCTTTAGTTTGTTCTATTATCTCTCTCCCAGTGGTTTCATAATGGGCTTTAACATTAGCTTGATTATCAAATTGATTTGGCATAAAATAAAGTTCTGGAGCCTCCTCTAAAATTTGATAAGCTACTCTAATAGCACCATCTGTACTTTCTTCTGCTGGCGTTAAAATTAACTCTGCACTTAAAGCTTCCAGAACTCTTCTTCTCTCTACGCTTACGCATTTAGGCATTACAAGTTTAATCCTGTATCCTTTTGCAGCAGCAATCATGGCAAGTCCAATGCCTGTGTTTCCTGAGGTTGGTTCAAGTATGATTTTGTCCTTTGTTAGTAATCCTTTTTCTTCGGCTTCTTTTATCAGGTAAAGAGCGGTTCTATCTTTGATAGAACCACCTGGGTTTGCTCCTTCAAATTTTCCATAGAGTAAAACCTTAGGATTAGGATTTATCCTATCAAGTCTTATCAAGGGCGTATTTCCTATAATGTCAATTACACTCATAAAATTAATTATATCACAGGGTTTTAAATTTTTTCCTAACTTCCTTAATTTTTCCACAAGTAAATCTGCCCTCAGGGCATGTTCCACTTAAACAGGAAGGTCCTGCTTCTTTAAATAGTAAAGGTGCGATTTTTTTAACCATTTTTAGCATTTCTAATGCCAAATGTCTTATTTCCCATTGAGCACGATTGCAACATCTCACTTTGAAAAAATGAAGCAATTCTCTGGCATTCATTGTAACGATAATCTTTGTTTCCGTAGCATTTGGCAGAACAAATCTTGCATCTTGACGGGCTAACTCTCCTTTGACACCTTTTTCTTCCAGTTTATTTATTAGCAGACAATAATATTTATGAGCACTTTCCATAGCTTCCAAAAAAATTTTATAAATTTCAGCATCTTTTTGAAATTGAGGTGGCACAATAAAGTCAAATCCCTTTTCTTCACTAACATAGCGTTGAGATTGTTGGCTATAAGAGGCTAATCGGTGTCTTACCAATTGATGGGAACAAGCACGGGATATACCTTCAATGGCAAAAGTAAAAGATACATGTTCAAAAGGGCTGTGATGACCGCTTTCTCTCAATAGATTAATTAAATTCTCTACATCTTTTTCTTTTAATTTCTCTTTTAATTCTTCTAAACCTACAGGACTATAGCATAATTTTGCTGCTAAAGCCACTGTATTTTCAGGGTTTGGAGTATGTTCAACAATAGAGACCTTTAATTTAGCCTCTTTCATAAAATACCTTTTGTAGAGGGTATTGTATTACCTATTATGGTTTTAGCTTCTTTGATAGCTTTTGCAAAAGCCTTGAAAATTGACTCAATTATGTGATGAAGATCTTTTCCATATAAAACATTAATATGAAGAGTTACTTTTGCATTGTGGGTAAAAGCTCTAAAGAATTCTTCAAAAAGATTTATATCCAAGTCTCTTATTGATCCCTCAAAAGGTACATTATAGGTAAGATATGCTCTACCACCGAGATCTATAGATACTTGTGCTAAGGCCTCATCCATAGGAATTGAGGCAAAACCATATCTTATAATTCCTTTTCTTTCACCTAATGCTTCATTTAAACATTGACCAAAGACTATTCCTAAATCTTCAATTAGGTGATGATAATCTATGTGGATGTCTCCTTTTGCTTTTAAAATTACATCAAAATTTCCGTGAAAGGCAAAAAGTTCAAACATATGGTCTAAAAAACCTACAGAAGTACTAATTTGGTGCTTTCCTGAGCCGTCAAGATTAATCTCCATTTCTATTTCTGTTTCTCTACTTTTTCTAATAATTGACGCTTTTCTCATTTTTTTCCTCTAAGATATTTTCAAGCGCTATAATAAATTCTTTGTTTTCTTCTTTAGTACCAACTGTGACTCTTAGTGAATTTTTTATAGTAGAGGACATATCTCGGATGAGTATGCCTGATTTTAGAAGTTTTTGATATATCTCCTTGCTTTTTGTGGCCTTAAAAAGGATAAAATTAGCTTCTGATGGATATACAGTTAGACTTTTGAAAGATGATAGTTTTTTAAAGAGATTTTCTCTTTCGGTGACTATTTCTCTGATAAATTTTTTTATGCGAGAGTAAAAATTTTGAAGGGCATAAGTAGCTACATACTGGCTGAGAGCATCAACATTATAGGGAAGTTTAACTTTTTTTATTTCATTTAAAACATCTGAATTTCCAATTAAATATCCGATTCTTAAACCCGCAAGTCCAATTTTGCTTAGAGTTCTAAGTATTATGAGATTCTCAAAATCATTCAAAAGTGGGAGATATCCCTTTTCACTACAAAAGGGCCCATAGGCCTCATCAATGACTATGAGGCAGTTTTTATCTCTTGCTAATTCAATAATTTTAAGAATTTTATCTAAGGAAAAGGTATTTCCAGTAGGATTATTTGGAGTACTCAAAAAAATTAATTTAGGCTTTTTAGTTTTTAAAATTTTTAAAAAGTCTTGTTCAACTATGTCGAAATATTCATCCAGCTTTGACTCTAAGATTTCTACTCCAACAGATTGGGCAATTATTCCATACATAGAAAAAGTGGGCACAGGATACAAAACAGGGCCTCCAAAAGTAAGAATTAGATAGTAAATAAGTTCATCAGAACCATTACCGATCATTATATTCTCAAAATTGACTTTAATTCTTTTCGATATGGCTTTTCTTAAATCTTTTGCCTCTGGATCAGGATATCTGTTCAAAGGAATTGAAATTTCATCTATTATGTCTGAAATTTTAAGGGCAAAAGGTGATTCATTAGCATCAAGTTTAATTCTACAGGGAATTTCCTTTGCCACATAGGGTTTTAGTTTTTTTACATTCTGTCTTACAATTGCTTTTATATTAAACTCTCTCATAAACATTTATGATAAACACTCTTGAAAAGATTGTCAACTTCTGTATTTTCAAGATATAATAAAGGCTTATGGATATAGAGTTTTTAAAGAGCATTGGGAAGAAGATTTATAACGAAGTTTTATCTTCCAAGCCTCAATTTAACAATAATGCTCTTGGTAGAGGAGCTGCTGGTGATATTACTTATCCTATTGACAAAATAGCAGAAGATATTATAATTGAGAGCTTTGAAAAGGCGGGATTTAATTTTAATGTTATTTCAGAAGAGAGAGGAAGTAAAATTGTTAAAAATGCTGAAGTTTCTCTAATAATTGATCCTATTGACGGAAGTAAAAACGCTATTTCAGGAATCCCCTTTTTCTCCTCTTCTATTGCTATAGCAGAGGGAGATACTCTAAAAAGTTTAACCTTAGGATATATAATTAATTTAATAAACGGCGATGAATTTTATGCCCAGAGGGGTAAAGGATCATTTTTTAATGGACAAAAGATAAAACTCAATTCTAAAAACAAATCTCTAATAATTGCTTTTGAAGCTTCCAGTGCCTATTCTGCAATAAAGGAAGTTTTGCCTCTCTTTGAGATTGCAACCAGAATAAGATGTTTTGGAAGCACAGCTTTAGATCTTGCCTATCTTTCCTTAGGCGCTATAAGCATATTTGTTGTTCCTAACCCGTCGCGCATATTTGATTTTTCAGCAGGTCTTTTAATAGCCGAGGAAACAGGAGCTCAAGTAAAGAACATAAGGGGAGAAAACCTTGATGATCTTCCTATTGATTTCAAGACAAAATCTACACTTCTTGTCTGTAAAAATGAGGAGCTTATGGCTTTAGCTTTAAAATTATTAAATAAGAAATGAAATCTTCTTCAACAAAAAGACTTTCTATAACTCTATTCATTACTTTCTTGATATTTGCAGCTGAAGTCATAGGAGGTTTAATAAGTAATTCTCTTGCTTTACTAAGTGATGCAGGACATGTTTTTACAGATTCTTTAGCTATTATTTTAAGCCTTATTGCTTCAATTTTATTAGAAAAACCTTCAAGCAAAAAAGCAACCTATGGATATCAAAAAATTGGTATTCTTGTGGCAATTATAAATGGTATTAGTTTGATAGTTATTGCTTTACTAATTCTTTTGGAGGGATACAGAAGGTTGGTTTTACCTCCTCAGATAAATGCTAATTTAATGCTATCTATAGCTTTTTTTGGTTTTTTAGGGAATCTTCTTATGGCTATAATTCTTGGTCATAAACATGAAGATTTAAACATCAGAAGTGCTTGGCTTCATATTATGGGAGATACTCTTTCCTCTGCTGGAGTTATAGTGGCTGCATTAGTTATTAAGTATACTGGCTGGGTTTTAGTTGATCCTATAATTAGTTGGTGTGTTGGGATAATTATAATTTATGGAGGAGTAAGGGTATTGAAAGAGGCTTTCATAATTTTTCTTGATTTTGTTCCGAGAGGATTTGATGTGAATGAAATAGCAGAAAAGATAAGGAAGATAGGAGATATACAAGATATTCATGATATTCATCTTTGGTCTATTGGTTATGGTATTACTGCTTTTTCAGCTCATATTGTGGTAGACAATATTTTACTTTCTGAGGCAGACGAAATAAGAGAAAAAATTGAAAATATTCTAAAGGAATTGGGAATTAGACACAGCGTTATTCAAATAGAAAGTTTTAAATGTGAAAAAAACAGTTTTTATTGCCAGTTAAAGGGAGGTTCAATCCATAAGCATCACTAAATTTTTTTAAGCATTTCTTCAATTTTAAATTGAAGATTTAATTGGAGTCCTTCAAATTCTCTTAGTTTTTTTAGTCTAAGAGGGGACAGTTGGCTTTTGATCTTTTCACATATGAAATTTATACAAAATACATCTCTTGCCAAAAGGCTACATCCTCTATCTGTTAAGAAAAAACACATTTCAATAATTTTTTCTTTTGTGGGGAAGGAGATCCCTAAAAGGAGATTAATAGTCAAGAGTTCTACAGAATATTTGTTTTCTATTTCACTACCACAGCATGGTTTGCTCTCCATGGCACATTGAGCACATATATGAGCCATGCCTGTTTCCAATCTCTCTTTTTGTGCATCATTTATAACCTTCTTAAGTTCATTTAAAAGTTGAAATATTTCTGAAAAATATTCTCTCTCTTGCAAAATTTTATCCTTTTTTTCTTTTGCCAAATGAAATTTTCTATAAATAGGAAGCATTTATTATGATAAACTATTTCTAATGAAATATGCATTAACTATGTGTATTTTAGGTATTTGTGTCCTGCTTTTATCAGCAAATATTACTTGGGCAGGAGAATATTTTTATCTTTTTTTAATGGAGGAAGGTAAACCTATCTATGGTTATAGAGTCCTTGAAACTTATAAGGAAGATGTTTTTTTGGGAAAAGTGGAAGCGATAAAAAAATGGATAATTTTGTCAAAATCAACGCTATACATCAGTAAGGATCAATATTTATTTCCTGTAAAAGATTCAAAAATTCTTGATAGAGCAAATGGTGTAGTTTTATTTTTAATTGATCTCTCACAAAAAGTGGAAAGAGATTTTAGCTTAGATAAGGTAATTATTGATCAAGATATTAAGAAAATGATTAACAATAAGCAAAGACTTTTATCTAAGATTGAAGAAATTTTTCCCTCTCCTTTAAAGGAGAGAACCACTATTGCCTCAAAGGCAGAAGATATAAATTTATTAGCCTTGGCTAAGAATTATGAAACAATGGGACAAACTCAGAAAGCAATTGAAATTTATGAAGAAATATTAAAGAAGAATACCTTTTCTTTTGAGATAATCTCTAAGATAGCTTCTCTATACTATAAATCTGGAAATTTTAATAAGGCCAAGGAATATATACAAAGGCTTCCTAAAAGCGAGGATAATCTAAAAAAGATCATAGGTATTTCAGTAGCGGAGAGAAAATTCGAGGATGCTTTGACTTTGCTTAATAGCGGAGATTTGCAAGACAAAGGATATTTACACTACACGAAGGGTATTATCTTTTATTTAATGAACAGAAGAGACGAAGCTTATAAAGAATTAATAGAGTTGAAAAAAGTTGATTCAAAATTAGCAGATTCCTTAAGAGATTTATTAAGATAGGATTAATCTTTTATATTCATTTCAATAATTTTTTCTACATTAAAATTTCTCTCCTTACCCCGTAAAGTGCAGAAAGCCTTTAAGCCTACAAAGGTTTTATTTGCATATTCCATATTTCCAACTGAAACAGGATAGACAATTCTTTTAGTTTTTTCATCTGTTGATTTCAGATAGGTAATTTCTAATGCCTTGTTGCTCTCTATGGCCTTGTTTATCATAGAAATTTTCTTCTCTAAAGGTAGACTCTTGGATAAGTAGGTATATTGAAATTGAGTTAAAAATTTTATTATCCGTCTATCTAAAAAAATATGTCTTCTGCTAATTGGCTTTTTTAAAATTAATCCTTCAAGACTTCTACATCTTGATAAAGCCACATAAAGTTGTCCATGAGAGAAAGTTCCTCTACCTACATCAAGAATTACTTTGTCAAAAGTAAGCCCTTGACTTTTGTGAATAGTTATTGCCCAAGCCAGTTTAATGGGATACTGGGTAAATTTACCTATAACTTTGGTGAGTATTTTTTTCTTATTACCATCAAAATAGAATTGATACATTTCCCAAGTATAGGGCAATACTTCTACAACTTTACCATTAGTTAGTTCTACATAGATTGAATCTGGTTCGTAGCTCTTCCTTTTAATATCAATAATTTTACCTAAGTCACCATTGATCCATCTACCTAAGGAATCGTTATTAAGAAGCATGACTTGAGCATCCTGTTTTAAAAAAAGTTTTTCAGACGTAGGAAGATCACTCTCAATGAATTGTCCTTCAACAATACCGTGATAAACAAATTCTTTACCCTTTATTTTTGAAAGTCTTTCCCTATTGATTTCTTCAGCACTTTTATTTGTTGTTGTAAGATAAATATACACATCTGCTTCATGAACTTGATTATCCTTTATTACTCTTTTATTTAAAATCTCTAAAGCTTCATCAGTTATTGTTCCATTTCTTATGGCATTAAGAATTTGAATAAAAAGAGAATCACTTTGACGATAAATTTTGTCAAATTCTATAAAATCGAATTCAGTTTCTTTAAAAACTTGAGAATTGAAAAAGTAAGGAGTTTTATAAAATTCTCTAAAAATTTCCCTTTCTTTCGAAGTAACTACAGGAGGAAGCTGATAAAGGTCTCCTATAAAAATCATCTGTATGCCACCAAAAGGTCCGTCTTTGATTTTCCCGTGTAATCTAAGGAACTTATCAAGGCAATCAAGTAAGTCTGCTCTAACCATGGAAACTTCATCTATGAGAATAGTATCCAATTTTTTGTAAAGAGTAGGATTTTTTGGTTTAATCTCCTTTACCTTTGAAAAAGTTATATCTGCTTTAAAATTGAAAAAAGAATGGATAGTTTGTCCCTTTATGTTTATAGCTGCTACTCCTGTAGGCGCTAAGAAAGCTATTTCTTTTTTTGTGTTCTCACGAAAGTAATGTAAAAATGTAGATTTACCAGTACCTGCTTTCCCAGTAATGAATACATTTCTTTTTGTGTTTTCACAAAGCTCATAAGCTTTCTTAAAATTATAGTTAATCTCTATGTTGTCAAAATCACTCATGGAAGAATCTCTATGGGAGTGCCCTTAGGAACTAATTCCCAAATTTCATCAATTTCTTCATTAGTTACAGCAATGCAGCCTTCGGTCCAATCTTCAATTATGTGATATTTACCTAAAAATTCAACTTTTTTTGAGAGACCATGTATCATAATATCACCTCCAGGATTTATACCCTCTTTTTGTGCTTTCTCTAAGTCTTGTTCATTTGGGTATGATATTTTTAGAGATTTATAAAATCTACTGTTTGGATTTTTATCAGCAATGTAATATGTTCCCTCTGGCGTTTTACCGTCACCTTGAATACTTTTTTTTCCAACTGGACTTTTACCTAAGGCTATTTTGTATGCTCTAATTACTTTACCCTCTTGCAAAAGGAGCATTATTCTTTTTGATTTAATGACGATTATGTAATCACTGACCTCCTTTGAGACTGAAAAAATTGGAAAAATTAATATAAAAATTAAGCTAAAAAGAAGAATCTTTAAGAGCATATTTGCAAGCACAATCTCGTTGTTTGGGAAGGTTTTTTATTGCTGTTTTTATTATTTTATCTACTTTTTCTATGGATTCTCTCATTTTTTCCGAAATTTCTTTAACTGTTAAGGGGGAAGATGAAATTCCAGCAGCATAATTTACCACAACGCAAAGAGCAGCATAACAATGGGCTACTTCTCTTGCTAAGGATGCTTCTGGCATCAGAGTCATTCCGATTATTTGTGCTCCTATGTTTTGATAAAATTTGATTTCAGCTGCTGTTTCGAGTCTTGGACCGTTTGTACAAATGTAGGTTCCTTTTTCAAATAACTCTATTCCAAGATTTTTTGCCCCTGAACAAAGATGAGAGCGTAATTCAGGACAAAAAGGATAAGTAAAATCTATGTGTACTACCTGAGGTCCCTCATAAAATGTACTTTCCCTCATACCTTGAGTAAAATCAATTATTTGATCAGGTATAACAATGCTTCCTGGAGGAATATTTTCCTGTAGTGAACCTACTGCAAAAATTCCTATTATTCTTTCTGTGGATAATTCCTTAAAGCCCCAAATATTTGCTCTGTAATTCACTTTATGAGGTGGAATACTGTGATTTTCTCCATGTCTTCTTAGGAATAAAATTTCTATGTCATCAAAAATTTCTATTTCATAGGGGGATGAAGGCAATCCATAGGGTGTTTCAATCTTTATTGACCCTTTTTTTACTGTAGATTCACTTAATCCACTGCCACCAATTATTCCTATTCTCATAGAAATATATTTTTAGGATTTATTTAGTGATTATTATAACATCTTCAGAGGCAGCTTGAAAATGAAATTGTTAAATAAAGTAGAGAAAATAAGCAATGAGGAAACATTTTATTCTCTGAGCTTTTTGAAATGAAGGAAAAATAAAACTATTAAAGGGATTGTTCTAAATAATTAGTTAGCTTTGTAGGACTGTAGGAATTTTTATTTTATAAAGAAGTTGGGGCAAATAATTAAGCTTGAAAAAATATTGAAAAGTGGTATTATACTAAATTTAATGTTAATAAAGAGTTCCATGAACATTTATGGAAAATTATCAATATTAGCAAATGGAGCTAAATATGATGTGTCTTGCGCTTCTAGTGGTGTGATGAGAAAAAGTTCTAAAAATCAAATAGGAAGAGCCTCTAAATTCGGAATTTGCCATAGTTGGTCCTCTGATGGTAGATGTATTTCTTTACTTAAGATTTTATTAACTAATTTCTGCGTTAACGATTGCGCTTATTGCATAAATAGAAAGAGGAATGATATAAGGCGAACTCTTCTTTTACCAGAAGAATTGGCAAAGATTACCTATGAATTTTATAGAAGAAATTACATTGAAGGGCTTTTTTTAAGCTCAGGGATTATGGATAACCCTGAAAAAACCATGGAAATGATGATTAAAACAGTTGTTCTTTTAAGAGTGAAATATGGCTTTAATGGTTACATTCACTTAAAATTAATTCCTGATGCCTCAGAGGCCACAGTTTTTGAAGCAATTAAATGGGCAGACAGAGTAAGCATTAATCTTGAGTTACCCACCAAAAAATCCCTTCAATATTTAGCTCCCGATAAAAAAATGGAGAGTATTCTAAGGACCATGGATTTTGTAACAAATACCATCAATACTTTAAGAGAAAAAAGAGATTTTTATAATTCAAAAGGCGGACAGAGTACACAATTAATCATTGGTGCAACTCCTGATAGTGATTTCGAAATCTTAAGACTCGCTTCATTTTTGTATAAGAAAAATAAATTGAAAAGAGTTTATTATTCAGCTTATGTTCCACTAAATGATGATTTTAGGCTTCCTGCACTAAAGAAAATTCCACTTTTAAGAGAAAATAGATTGTATCAGGCTGATTGGTTGATAAGATTATACGGTTTTAAATTAGAGGAGATTTGCTCAGAAAAAAAACCATTTTTAGAGGAAAGCATTGATCCTAAGCTATCATGGGCATTAAATAATTTAGATATTTTCCCCATTGACATATATAAAGCATCTATGGATGAATTACTTCGGGTACCTGGCATAGGTTTAACAAGTGCAAAGCGGATAATTAAAATGAGAAAAGTTACAAGTATTGATTTGAACTCTCTCAAAAGAATGGGAGTAGTAACAAATAGAGCTAAGTATTTTATAACATTTAAGGGTAATCCCTTAGATAAAAAAAGACTTTATGATAACACTTTTGAAATAAAGAGATTAATATCTCAAAAAAACTCAAATCAATATTCTTTATTTTACTTATGACAGAAAAAGAATTATTAATATACCTTAAAAAATTTCTTTTTCATACCCAATTTTTCCCAAAACAATTAGAAATTTTACCTCAGGATTCATCAATATCCCTTGATGTTTTAAGTCAATTGGACAGAAATACTTTGAAAATTATTTATTACTATCTTTTAAGTGAAGATAAAAGAAGCAATGAATGCCTTAGACATTTTTTTTATTTGATAAAAAATCAAAATCCTCCTTCAATAAACTATTTAGCTGATTCTACCTTGGAGAGAATTTATATAAAAGCTCGACAAGTTAGTAGAGAAATACATAGAATGAAAGGCTTGTTGAGATTTAGAGAAGTCTACGGTGGTTATCTTTATGCAAAATTCAAACCCGACAATAACATTATTTTGCCTTTAGCACTTTATTTTTCAAATCGTATGAGAACTGAAAGAATTCTTATTCACGACATAAGAAGAAATATTGTAGCTTTTTGCTATAAAGATAGAGTCTATCCTGCTAAATTAATGGATCAAATTCCTTCTTTTACAGAAGATGAAAAAGTTTTTTCTAAGCTTTGGAATGAATACTTTGCTAAAATAGCAATAAAGGAGAGATTAAACATTAAAATTCAAAAACAAAAAGTGCCTCTAAAATATAGAAATTTTGTAATTGAATTTATGGGAGACAATTTTCATGAGAAGCTTTATAACAGATTTTGATCTTTATCTTATTGGTGAAGGAAATCACTTACAAATCTATAAAAAATTAGGTTCTCATTTAATTGAAGAGAATAATAAAAAAGGTGTACATTTTGCCCTCTGGGCACCTAATGCTAAATATGTCTCCCTTATAGGTGATTTTAATGGATGGGATCCTATGAAAAATCCAATGAAGAAATTGGTTAATTCTGGCATATGGACAACCTTTGTGGAGGGTTTAAAAGAGGGAGCACTTTATAAATTTTATGTTCATGGTTGGAATGACCTAATTCAGATTAAAGCTGATCCCTTCGGTTTTTTATTCGAAGTTCGTCCAAAGAGCGCAAGTATAGTTTACGATCCCTTTAATAAATACCAATGGAATGACTCAGAGTGGATTAATAATAGAAAAAACAAAGACTTATTAAAATCTCCTGTTTCTATCTATGAGGTTCACTTAGGATCCTGGCGAAGAAAAAGTAACGGAGATTTTCTAAATTACAGAGAGCTTGCCCATGAACTTATACCCTATGTTAAAGAGTTAGGTTTTACTCATATTGAGCTTCTTCCCATTACTGAACATCCTCTTGATGAGTCTTGGGGTTATCAGTGTATAGGATATTATTCTCCTACGAGCCGATTTGGTTTACCTGAAGACTTTATGTATTTTATTGATTTTGCCCATCAAAATGATATAGGAGTAATAATGGATTGGGTTCCTTCTCATTTTCCAAAAGATGGACACGGATTAATAAGATTTGATGGTACAGCCCTATATGAGCACGAAGATCCAAAAAAAGGCGAACATAAAGACTGGGGTACATTGATTTTTAATTATGGCAGAAATGAGGTTAGAAATTTTCTAATTGCCAATGCTTTATTTTGGCTTGATGTTTATCACATAGACGGCTTAAGAGTTGATGCAGTTGCATCTATGTTATACCTTGATTATTCAAAAGGTCCTGGTGAATGGATCCCTAACATTTATGGAGGTAAGGAAAATCTTGAGGCTATTGACTTTCTTAGAAGGATGAATGAATTAACTCATGGATTGTATCCTGGTACTATTACAATTGCTGAAGAATCTACAGCCTGGCCCATGGTAACAAGACCAACTTATATTGGAGGACTGGGTTTTACCATGAAATGGAACATGGGCTGGATGCATGACACACTTTTTTATTTTTCAAGAGATCCTATTTTCAGAAAATATCATACAAATTCTATAACATTTAGCTTAATGTATGCTTTTTCAGAAAATTTTGTTTTACCTCTTTCCCATGATGAGGTAGTCTACGGGAAAGGCTCTCTTTATCAAAAAATGCCCGGTGATAAATGGCAAAAACTTGCAAATCTTAAAGCATTATATGGCTACATGTATGGACATCCAGGCAAAAAACTTCTTTTTATGGGAGCAGAATTTGGTCAAACAACAGAGTGGAATTGGAATTGGCAACTTGACTGGAATTTACTTGATGATGAATCCCATAGAGGAATAATGAAATTTATTAAAGACTTAAATCACCTTTATAAAAGAGAAAGAGCTCTCTTTGAAGTTGATTTTCATTGGGAAGGCTTTCAATGGATTGATTTTTCTGATCATGATCAAAGCGTTATTTCTTTTATAAGAAGGAGTGAAGATAAGAAAGAATTTTTATTGTTTGTCTTTAACTTTACTCCTGTTCCAAGATTTAATTACCGAATTGGTGTTCCTGAAGGAGGATTTTACAGAGAAATTT
>CALDSV010000037.1 GCA_937924475.1 uncultured bacterium | reverse complement strand
ACTCTCCCTAAATGGAACCTTTTCCCATGTATTCTGTCACATTCTGTATAAGGCTTTGCTTGTTATGTCAATGGGAGCGGTACTTTACAGAACAGGCAAAATAAAATGCACTGACTTGGGAGGACTTTACAAGAGCATGCCACTTACAGCAATATTTTGCATAATAGGTGCTGCCTCCATATCCGCTTTCCCACTTTTCAGTGGCTTTGTAAGTAAATCAATGGTTGTAGAAGCTTCTGCTATGGGAGGTTTAATTCCCATATGGATCATGCTTACTTTCGCTTCAGTTGGTGTTCTGGAACACGCAGGTATCAAAGTTCCTTATCACGCTTTCTTCTCTCATGATTCAGGAATTATAACTAAGGAAGCCCCTCTCAATATGCTCATTGCCATGGGAATTACAGCTTTTCTATGTATTTTCATAGGAATTCTACCGGGACCTCTTTATAGTTTGCTTCCCTATCCTGTTGATTTTGAACCCTATACTGCATCGCATATTGTTACCACAACTCAGTTACTACTTTTTGGAATTCTTGCCTATGTGTTTCTTATGAGAGCAGGGATTTTCCCCGCTGAGATGAGAGCAACAAATCTTGATGTTGACTGGTTTTATAGAAGAGGAGCCCAACTCTTTATTAACTTTTGCAACAATGTTCTTGCAAAAATCGAATACAACATCATAGGTCAAGCCTATGAGTATGCTGTGATAAAGCCTTTGCTTAGAATGGCCAATTTCTTGAAAATTATGGATTCAGCAGGAGTTGATGGTACTTATAATGGAATGGCAAAAGGCTCAATGAAATTAAGTAACATCCTAAGTGTAATACAAACAGGTAGAGCTCATGATTATGCTTTTGTGATGATTTTAGGAATAATTTTAATGATTTTAATAATGCTCATTCCTTTCTTAATTTAGAGGTGAAATATGGCAGAAACAATATTTAGTTATCCTATTCTCTCCTACATAATTTTCTTTCCTTTGTTGGGAGTTTTATTGATTTTAATCCTTAAAAAGGAGACAATAACAAAGTATGTGGCTCTTTTTGTAACAATGGCTAATTTGCTTATCTCACTTCCTGTCTTTATAAATTTTGATAAAACAAATCCTCATTTTCAATTTGTTGAATCATATAAATGGATTTCATCAATAAATGCCCAATACAAAATAGGAGTAGATGGCTTAAGTATTTTATTTGTTTTATTAACATTGTTAATTAGCATACTTTGCGTAGCCGTTTCCTGGAGCGCAATTAAGGAGCGAGTTAAACTTTTTTATGCCATGATTCTCTTTATGGAAACTTGCATGATAGGTGTTTTCTGTGCTATGGATTTACTTCTATTCTACATATTTTATGAGGCTATGTTGATTCCTATGTTTTTATTAATCGGTATCTGGGGAAGTGCAAACAGAGTTTATGCTTCTGTAAAGTTCGTAATTTTTACTTTTGCAGGCAGTGTTTTAATGCTTATGGGAATAATTAGTCTATATTTCATGGCAGGGAAAACTTTTGATGTAACAGAAATCCTAAGGATAAAACTTCCATTAGAATTTCAATATTGGTTATTTTTTGCATTTTTTGCTGCTTTTGCTGTAAAAGTTCCTATGTTTCCTTTTCATACTTGGTTGCCTGATGCTCATACTGAAGCACCTACTGCAGGAAGTGTTATACTCGCTGGGATTCTACTAAAAATTGGAGGTTACGGATTTTTAAGATTCTCTATACCTTTCTGTCCAGAGGCAGCCCTTTCTTTGAAATTATTCATGCAAATACTGTCGCTTTTAGCAATAATTTATGGAGCTTTTGTAACTTTAATGCAACGTGATTTTAAAAGACTCATTGCCTATTCAAGTGTAAGCCATATGGGTTTTGTTACCTTAGGAATTTTCTCCTTTAATCAAGTGGCCATGCAAGGTGGTATTCTTCAAATGATTAATCACGGCATTGTCACAGGAGCATTATTTATGTTAATTGGGATTATTTATGAAAGAACTCACACAAGGGATTTGGACAAATATGGAGGTTTAGGAAAAGCTGTTCCTATTTTTGTTTTATTCTATACTTTTTTTTCAGCAGCTGCTATAGGTTTTCCTGGTACAAATTCCTTTATAGGTGAATTTCTTGTAATGCTCGGAGCTTTCAAAAGCAGTATATACATTGGCACTCCTCTTATTTTAGGTATTGCTCTCGGTACAACTTATATGGTTTGGCTATACTATAGGGTTGTTTTGAATGAGATAAAAGCTGATATGAAAGAACACTTGTACGACTTGAATTTAAGAGAAATTGTGATGTTCATTCCATTAATTTTTCTTGTTTTACTTTTTGGGTTTCAACCATCGGTAGCTCTTGATTATATGGCATCCTCAGTAAAGATGTTACTCGAAGATTTATATATGAGTTCAGATTTAACTTTTAGATAAGGAGGCTGTTAAATGGAAAAATTCTATGCTATGGTACCTGAGATAACTCTTACATTTTTTTTCATAACATACTTTTTTCAGGGATTACTGTTAAAGAACAGAAAACTTAATGGTATTACTGTCATAATTATTTCAATCCTTACAGCTTTAACATTATTTTTATTCCATGGAAAGGCATTCAATGGCATGTTTGTAGCTGATAATTTTAGTCAGAGCCTTAAGCTGGTTTTTCTAATAAATTTATCCCTTACCATTCTTATCTCACTAAAGTATGAAAAAATTAGAGATGAACTATTTTACGAGTATTCTCTTTTAATGATTCTTAGCACCCTTGCCATGATGCTTATTGTGTCCTCAAAGGATTTAATTCCTCTTTTTTTAGCAGTGGAATTAATGTCACTTTGTCTATACCTACTGGCAGGTTTCGGGATTAAAGACCTTTTATCAAATGAGGCATCTATTAAGTATTATATTCTGGGAAGTTTTGCCTCTGCCATTTTTCTATTTGGAATAGCAGGCTTCTACGGACTTTTTGGCACTACAGATTTCTATGGGATTTCACAAATTCTTAAAAATCAAAAAGATATTACAATTTATCATTTCATGGGTACCTTTGCTATTTTATCTGCTCTTTCCTTCAAAGCTGCCTGTGCACCCTTTCATCAATGGTCTCCAGATGTTTATGAGGGAGCACCAACAACTATAACTGCCTTTATGTCCGTAGGACCTAAAGCAGCAGCCATAGGTGCTTTAGGAAGATTTACCTTTGAGGCATTAATTTCAAAACCTGAACTTTGGTTAATCCCTCTTTCCACAATTGCTCTTCTTACAATTGCCATAGGAAACATACTTGCTTTACGACAAAACAATATAAAAAGACTTCTTGCCTACTCATCTATAGCACATGCAGGCTATGTAATGCTTGCTGTTTTAGCAGCATCTCCAGAAGGGCTGTCTTCTTTAGTGTTTTATATGATTGTTTATGCATTCATGAATCTTGGTGCTTTTTCTGTTATTTTAGCTCTGCCAAAAGGTGAAAATATTGAAGGATATAAAGGAATTTATCATATAAATCCTGTAATTGCTCTCAGTATGCTTGTCTTTATGTTTTCATTAGCTGGAATTCCGCCCTTTGGAGGATTTATTGCAAAGTTTTTAGTATTTAAGTCTGTTATTCACTCAGGATATGTATTTGTTGCTCTTATTGGAATTATTTTTAGTGTTCTATCAGCATATTATTATTTAAGAATAGTAATGAAAATGTTTTTTGTAATTTTATCTGAGAAAAATTATATTTATAATTTTGTATCATTCAACTTGAGATTAGCAATAATATTAAGTGCAATCTTTATTGTTATCTCTGGCATAATTCCAGATATTTTAATTTAGTTTATTTTATGTTATTATAAAATAATTTTATAATTAGATTTAAAAATTTTTTATAACTATTGGAAGTCAACTATGAATAATACACCTCCTTTTATGCAAGGTGATAGGGAATGATTAAGGCAAAAAGGCTTTTTTATGTTCAAGCATAGCATAGATAGTTCTAAGAAGTTTATGGTCAACAGCAAGCACAGCTTTCTTATAGGGAAGTCCTTCAGCTCTTCTCCTTTTAAAGTATTCCCTGAAGTATTCATTATGCATCACAACAGCAACAGCCATAAGCAATATTACTCTTCTCAAATGCCTATTACCTCTTTTAGAAAGTCTGCTGATGTTAACCCTTCTTTCAAGTTCAGGGAAAAACACAGCCAGAGCCTTGGTAATATCTTTTTTAATAGATGCAATTTGGGCTGCAATTTTTCTTTTTTAGATGAAATGGAGTTGTCCTTCTCTGCCAGTAATTTATGTGGTAAAACCCATACATATAAAGTTTATAACAAAAATTATTCGTAGGAGGTAATAATGAACATAAAAAGATTACTTCAATTTATCAACATCATGATTTTGCTTGTTCTTTCAGGTCTTTTTATACTCTCTTATTTTAATGAGAAAGGATTTCAGGAAAAAGTTGAGAAATTAACGAAAAGGGACATAATGCTTCTTGTTGCTCTGAATGATATGTATGCTCAGGGACTTCAGACAGGTCAGGCAACACGAAACATATTTATTAATCCAAAAGATGAACAGGCAAAGAAAAATTATCAGAAGGCTCATCAAGAATTTATGAAATCAAATGAAGAGGCTATTAAGTATGCTAAAGGTGAAATGCAGGAACAGCTAAAAAAGATAGCCCAGTTATGGCAGAAAGATCATGCAATGAAAGTTGAGGTTCATTACCTGGCAGAAGAGGGTAAAAAGGACGAGGCAGTGAAAAAAAATCTTAGAAGAGACAAAGTTATGGAGAGAAATAAAGGATATGATTTTTAAATTAACAGAAGTTCACCAGAAAGAGTTTGATAAGACTAACAAGGAGATCTCAGAGATAAGAAAAAGAAATGCCATAGTTTATTCAGTTGTTCTTTTTATTTCTCTTGCTCTTTTTAGTGGAATGCTCTATTATTCATATAGATCCTATGAAAAAAATATGTCTTCTGCATTGGCATGTTTTACCAAGCTTGAGCAAGGAGACCTTAGGGAGGAGAAAACTCAAACTTATCATGTAATTGGAGATATATATGAGCGCATTACAAAAAGTTTAAGGGCAACAATAGGTAAAATCAGAGAAGTTGTAAAAAATACCAATTCAATAGCGACCTCTCTTTCAAGGGAGACAGATAGTTTAGAAAAAATTTCCCGGGAACAACTCTCCCGTATTGATCATATGGCATCTGCCTCAACAGAGATATCGCAGACAATAATTGATGTTGCAAAAAACGCTGCTGAGGCATCGGATTCTGCAAAACAGGCAAATGAAACTGCTGAAAAGGGTAAAACTGCAGTGGATAAGGCAGTAAAGGCTATGATAGACATTGCAAATTCTATAAAATCTGCTGCAGGGACAATTGAAGAGCTTGGAAGAAGCTCTCAAGAAATTGGTGAAATAGTTTTAACAATAAAGGATATAGCCGATCAAACAAATTTACTTGCCCTTAATGCTGCTATTGAAGCAGCTCGAGCAGGAGAGCAAGGTAGGGGATTTGCTGTAGTGGCTGATGAAGTAAGGAAGCTTGCAGAGAGAACCGCTAAAGCTACGGAGGAAATTGCAGACAAGATAAGAAAAATTCAAGACCAATCAAATGCTTCTGTAAATGCCATGAACAGGAGCAGTTCTCAAACTAATGAAGGAGTATCTCTTGCCAATAATGCCATGAAAGCCTTAGATGAGATTGTAGATGCTACAGAAAAGGCAATGGATATGATTCAGAGAATTGCTGTAGCCACAGAGGAGCTTTCTGCCACAAGCGAGGAAATAGCCCAGAATATGGATTCTATAAGAGACAACATTAACAATACAGTCAAAAAGATAGAGACTGTCAGGGAAGTTACTAATAAGCTATCTGTCGAGACAAAAACTCTTGATGAGAGTGTTGAGTACTTTAAAGTTTAATGAGCTCTCATCCCACACCCCACCCTCCTTTGGTAAGGGCTTGGCTATTACTATCCAGGCCCTTATTTTTGTTATTCCTCTTCTGACTGAGGGAGCAATCCATGATGTTTCATCTTTGTACGAAGTTGTTTACGGGAAATGCCTAATATTTCTGCTGCCTTTGTTTGATTCCATCCGGTTTTATTTAATGCTCTCAAAATTAATGACTTTTCTACTTCGTGAAGATTTAATGTATTTTCTTTGATTATATTCCAACCACTTTTCTCTTGAATTCTTCTTGGAAGATGTTTCATGGAAATTAAGCCTGAGGGTGACAACACTATAGCTCTCTCTATTACATTTGCCAACTCTCTTATATTACCAGGCCAATCGTAATTTATGAGGGCTTCCATTACTTCTGGCTCCAATTGGGGAATGGTTTTGTTATTTTCTTTTGAGAATTTACTTAAAAAATGATTAACTAAAAGAGGTATATCTTCTCTTCTTTCTCTTAAAGGTGGAAGGTTTATTCTTACCACATTAAGCCTCCAGTAAAGATCTTCCCTAAAGGAACCCTCTTGAATTGCTTTCTCAAGATTTCTATTTGTAGCTGATATTACTCTTACATCTATTTTTATTCTTTGAAGGCTGCCAATTCTTTGGAGTTCCTTTTCTTGAAGGAATCTTAGAAGTTTTTTCTGAAGTGCCATGGGTAATTCTCCAATTTCATCTAAAAATACAGTGCCTCCATTTGCCATTTCAAGAAGTCCAGTTTTTTTGTCTGCAGCTCCTGTGAAAGCTCCTTTTTCATATCCAAAAAGCTCACTTTCAAGAAGATTTTCAGGAATGGTTGTGCAATCAACTATTACAAAGGTAGCTGATTTTCTTAAAGAATTTTTGTGAATTGCCCTTGCTACAAGTTCTTTGCCTGTTCCTGACTCTCCAGTTATAAGAACATTGGCATTACTTTCTGCAACCATTTGCATGATATAAAAAATTTCTTGCATGATCTTACTTTTGCCAATTATTTCAGGGAAAGGATTTTCTATGCTCTCTGTCTCTTTAATTCCTTTGGATTTTTCAATTGCTTCTTTTGTTACATTTAGAAGAATATCAGTGTCTACAGGTTTTACTAAAAAATGATAAGCTCCAAGTTTCATTGACTCTACTGCTTTTTCAATGGTCCCAAAGGCAGTTACCATTATGGTAGGAATTATAATTTCATTGAATTTTAGCCATCTTAATAAATCTATTCCATCCATTCCTGGCAATTTGTAATCAAGGATAAGGCAGTCTATTTTATTAGTTTTAAGGATTTCAATGCCTTCTTCTGCATTGGTGGCAGTGAAAATTTTATAGCCTTCTTTCTTAAGAATTGCTGAAATTGCTTTTAAAGCACTTATTTCATCATCTATGTATAAGATATTTGACACTGTTTTCTCTACTTAAGCGGTAATTCTATTATAAACTCTGTACCTTCTTTTTGTTTACTGATTACTTTTATGGAACCTTCATGATCCTTGATTATTCTTTCAACACAAGCAAGTCCAAGTCCTGAACCAGTTGTTTTAGTTGTAAAAAAAGGTTCAAATATTTTACCTAAAAGTTCTTCTGGTATACCAATGCCTGTGTCTTTTATAATTATTCTTATTTTGTTATTAAGTTTTTCGGTCTTTATCTCAATAAGGTCTCCGCTTTTAGTTGCATCAATTGCATTTACTAATAGGTTGAGTATTGCTTGTTTAATTTGATGGTGATCAAAATAAAATTCAGGTATAGAGTTTTCAAATTCTGTTTTCAGTATTTTATGGTCTTCTACTATCTCCATCTCTACAAGTTTTATTACCTCTTTTATTGCCTCATTAATGTTACCTTTTTCATATTTAATGGGCACAGGTCTTGCATAGGATAGAAAGCTTGTTATAAGTTCATTTAGTCTTTCTGTCTCTTTATCAATAATTGATAAAAATTCTCTCAGTACTTCTCCCTGAAAATTTGATTTTATATAAGCTGTTGATGCTTTGATAGCATTTAGAGGATTTTTTATTTCATGGGCAACAGTCATGGCCATTTCTGCCATAGCAGAGGATTTTTCCAGTTTTAATTTCTCCTTAGTGGCTTTGTCAAGTTCTTCAAGAGAATATTTAAGTTTAAGAATCATTTCATTGAAGGTTTCAATTAGATACCCTATCTCATCTCCACAGGAGATTTTATATACATAACAGTCATGACAGTCTATGTTGTGACATTTTTTGCATTTTTCCTTAGCTTCTTTGATAATCCAGCATCGTTCTTTGCCAAAGGCTGGGCAGTCTGTTTTTTCACATTTTAGAATATCTTTACAAAGTACAGTGTTTGGATTTTCACATATTTCAAGTTTGTCTGTACCTATGTTTGCCATTTTATTTTTCAATTTTTGCAAGGGTTTTAGGAGTGTTTTAGATAACATGAAAGACAAAAAAATTGTCAAAATGAATGAAAAAGAACTAATAATATAGATATAGTTTTTAAGTGCCTTCGTTACATCATCTATGTGATGATTTATTTTATTCTCTGAAACTCCTGCTCTTAAAATTCCAAAATAGGTATCACCAGCTCTTATTGGTAAATTAATATGTAGGATTCCTTCTCTATCTGTCTTTTGCCATTTTGTAAAATCTATATAAATTTTTTTGCCAAGATATTTTTTATCACTATGTCCTACAATTCTTCCCCTTTGATCAGCTATCATGACATATTCTATCCCCGGATTACTCATTGTGAAAGCTAATTTTTCATCTATTGCCATAGGATCAAAAAAAACTAAATTATCTATTACATCTTTTGATAGATTTTCTAATTGTAAAAGCACGTTTGTATTTATTTGTTCCTTTAAGGATTTTCTTTGATAGTTAATTATTAAGAAATTAATCAGTAAAACTATTATCAAAAAAATAATCAAAAAGGAAAAGAATATTTTCCAGCTTATGCTTAGTCTGACAATATTTTTCACAGATTTTTTAATAACCGAGTTTTTGAAGTATTGACAAATCTTCATCTTTTGCTTCTTTAAAACCTTTTATTTTTGCTTTCTTTAATATTTTTTCATCATTAATCTCTATTATTAATTTTTTAACTCTCTCTATTAGAGCATTATTTCTGTTGTTGACAACGGCAAAGGGCCAATTTGGTAGGTATTCACCATAATCGAGAATTTTTATTTTTGATATGTCTACTTCATTTGCCCAAACACTTAAGGCAGCTTCTCTTACAAATCCTGCCTCAGCTTCTCCTTTATATACTCCTATGATTACTTTTTCCTGCCTCTTTGCATCAATTAGTTTGAAATCTTTATTTAGATTAAAACCTTTCTTTTCAAGGTACATTTTTTGAGATAAATAGCCACCTGCTGAGGTGGGCGAGACTATCATTATTTTTTTTCCTTTCAAATCTTCAATCTTATTGATATTGCTATCTTTTCTTGCGATTATAAGGCCTCTAAATTTTTCTCCTCCACAAATTCCCTCCTCAGTAGTGCAGTCTTCCCCTATTGTGATGGCAAGGGGTATTATAGGATATTTTTTGGATATTATTGAGAAAACATAAGGATTTTGATAAGAAAAATCAACTTTTCCTTCACTTACTAACTTTATAAACTCTTCAAAATTTTTTGGAATTACCAATTTGAATTCATATCCAGTTTTTTCTGAGAGATATCTCATAAGAGGATCGTATCTTTTGTATATGGTGAGAGGGCTATAAAGAGGGAGTATGGCAACCTTAAGTGTTTTTGGTCCATATTGGATGTAATCAACTCCTTTAATGTTTTTTATTATGATTCTAATATAGTCAAAATCTCTGTCTTCAGCAATTAAAAATTTTTCTATTCCTAAGGCTTTTCGTACTGTGTCCTCTGCTGATGCTCGGATTATCACATCCTTTACTTTATCAATTTCTTCATTTGATAGCCCCTTAACATAAGATATTAAAAATCTGGGAGTAGGCTCAGAATATCTTATTATTTTCAGCCCATAGTTTAAATATTTATTAGCCACTATTTCACTCATGGCACCTATGTCATAGTCGCCTATCATTATAGATAGCGCTATCTTTTGTTCTTTTCCTAAAATTCCTACTGATTTGAAATCTTTTAATGATATATCAACATCTCTTAACATGGAGAGCGGAATAAGATAGCTAAAGGATGATTTTTCATCTCCGAGCGCAATTTTTTTACCAAGAGAATCGAATATTTTTTCG
>CALDSV010000036.1 GCA_937924475.1 uncultured bacterium | reverse complement strand
GCTGCTGGTGGAGTAGAGGCCATATTTACAATTTTAAGCCTTTATGAAAATCTCATACCTCCCACCATAAACCTTGACAGTCCTGACCCTGAGTGCGACCTTGATTATGTTCCCTATAAAATGAGAAAAAAAGAAGTAAACTATGCCATGACAAATTCCTTTGGATTTGGCGGAACGAATGCCTCTCTTGTCTTTAGAAAATTTTCTGGAATTTGAAAACACAATAGGCTATAAGTTTAAAAAACCCTATCTTCTCATCCAAGCACTTACTCACAGATCTTACGCTAATGAAAAATTTTCAATCTCCAATGAAAGACTCGAGTTTTTAGGTGATATAGTATTGGGTTTTATAATTTCTGACTATCTTTACAATCTTCAACCAGAATTAAACGAGGCAGAGATGTCTAAGATAAGAGCTTTTCTTGTAAGTAAAAGATTTCTTGCTTTCCTTTCACGTAAACTTTTCATAGGCAAGTTTATCCTTCTTGGTAAAGGAGAGAGAAACAGTGGTGGAGAGAATAAAGATTCTATTCTTGCCGATGCTCTGGAGGCATTAATAGGAGCCATTTATCTTGATGGCGGTCTCTGTGCTGTTAAAGATTTTCTTCTGAGAATTATTTCTGAAATTTCTGTTTCAGAGCTTTTTCCACCACAGGAGGAACAAGATTTTTTACTGAACCTCCAAAATATGCTATCTCCTTAACAAGGCTTGAAGAGAGAAAAGAAAACTCTTCACTGGGCATTAAAAAAACTGTTTCAATTTCCCTGTAAAGCCTTCTGTTAGCATGGGCAAGTTGTATCTCAAATTCATAGTCTGAAACAGCTCTTAAGCCTCTTATGATGGCTACCGCGCCTTTTTGTTTAGCAAATTTAACAAGCAATCCATCAAAAGGTTCTATGCTCAGGTTTTCTAAGTCTCCAACGGATTCTCTTATGAAATTTAATCTTTCTTCAATTGAAAAGATAGGTACCTTTTTGTAACTTGAAATTGCCACTGCAACAATTAATTCATCGAATATTTTTAATGCTCTTTTAATCACATCAATATGCCCATTAGTTATAGGATCAAAAGTACCAGGATATACACCGATTTTCATCTTTCACTCCTGTAGACAGTTAATAGGGTATCTCCATATCTGTAACACTTACTAATTCTTAATTCCTTTAATTTTTCTCGTAATGATTCCTTCTTGGAGTGTTGAATTATTAAAACTCCGTCATTTTTTAGAATATTCTTTTTCTCCAATATATTAAACATTCTTTCAACTTCCCCTGAATTATAAGGTGGATCAGCGAAAATAATGTCATACTGAAGATTTGTGTCTCTTATAAAAATAATTGCATCTAATTTATATACTCTTGCTCTATCCATTAGCTTGTGTTTCTGCAAATTGTTCCTTATAAAAGTACATAGCACTGGATCTCTCTCAACAAAAATAACCTCTGAAGCTCCTCTTTTTAGAGCTTCAAATCCTACTAATCCCTTACCAGCATACATATCTACAAATACTTTACCTTCCACATCTTTAAGAATATCAAATATGGCTTTTCTAACAACAGCAGGGGTGGGCCTTACTATGCTTCTCTCTAAACTTGTCTTTTCCATTATCGAATCTTAGGATTTGTGAAAAAAACATCAGGTAATTCATAATTTTTAATCTTTACCTTCCTGCCAATAACTTCCAGCCTACCTTCAGCGAAAAGTCTAATTGCCTCCGGGAAAATTTTATGCTCTAACTTAAGTATCCTTTCAGATAAAGTTTCCTCTGTGTCATCAGGATGAACTGGCACAGCAGCTTGAATTATTATTGGACCTGAATCTATTCCTTCATCTACAAAGTGAACTGTACAGCCACTTATTCTTACTCCATAGTCTACAGCTTGTTTTTGACCATGCAGTCCCGGGAAAGAAGGAAGAAGGGCTGGATGAATATTCATAATTCTATTTGGAAAAGCCTCAAGCAGGGGTTTTTTTACAATTCTCATAAATCCTGCTAATATTACAAGTTCTACTCCTCTTTCAAGCAATTCGTCTCTGATTTTCTCATAAAATTCCTCTTTAGTGCTAAATTCCTTAGGATTTATGAATACATAGGGAATACCATGTTTTTTTGCTCTCTCAATTGCATAAGCTTTTGGATTATCTACAATAAGAATTTCTATTTTTGCTGGAAGAGTTCCCTTTTCAATTTCATCTATAATTGCTTGAAAATTAGATCCCCTTCCAGAGGCTAAAACACCTATCTTAAGCATTAGGCACCTCCTTGATCCTAAATTCATGTATAAAATCAACAAGCCTTCTTAGCATATCAACAGAGGTGTTTATATTTACTCCATGTCCAAGATTAAAAATATGAGATTTTGCCAATTGACCATCTATTAAAATTTTCTTTGTCCTTAGAAGAACTTCTTCCTCGCTGCCAAGGAGAGTCAAAGGATCTAAGTTGCCCTGTAGAGGTTGATTTTTAAAGATTTGAGCGGCCTGTCTCATATCGATTCTCCAATCAATGCTCAAAACATCAGCATTTATCTCCCTTAAGTTACTGGAAAGCCCTGCTGTATTGGAGCAATAGTATATAACAGGAACCTCTTTTAAATGATTGATTAGTTCATTAATGTAAGGTTTCACGAATAGATCATAATCAAAAGGTGATAAGATTCCAGCCCAGGTATCAAAGATTTGAACAACATGTACACCTGCTTTTATCTGCTCAGAAAGATATTTTCTCATAGCTTTTGTGAGAAGTTGCATTAAATCATGAAAAGATTTTCCTTCTAAAAACATAAATTTTTTTGTATTTACAAATTCCTTAGTTGAACCACCTTCAATTAAGTAAGTAGCTAAAGTAAAAGGAGATGCAGCAAATCCTATCAAAGGTACCTTAAGTGTTTTCTTTAGAATTTTTATTGTCTGAAAAACATAGTCTACTTCACTAAGTTCTATTTCCTTAATTAAATTTATATCAGAGGCTTTTCTTATGGTAGGTATAACTTGAGGTCCTTTTTCTTCTATAAATTGAATTTTAATTCCCATACCTTCAAGGGGTATTAAAATATCAGAGAATAGAATTGCTGCATCAACTCCTAAAATGCTTACTGGTTGCAATGTTATCTCTGCTGAAATTTCAGGAGTCTTACACATGGTGAGAAAATCATATTTTTGCCTAATTTTCTGATACTCTGGCATATATCTTCCTGCTTGTCTCATGAACCAAACGGGTACATATTCAGTTTTTATTCCTCTGCAGGCTTTTAAAAAAGTATCATTCAACGTAGTCTCCTCGGGATATAGTTACAGTAAGGGTCCTCTTCCAAATAATCGTCTCGCAGGCAATAAGCCCTTGCCCTACATCCACCACATACATTAACATATTCACATAAACCACAACGATTTTTGTAAGAGGAGAAATTCCTTAGATTTTTAAATAATTCTGAATTTTCCCAAATTTCTCTAAAGGAGTGTTTTTTTATATTTCCGGCAGGTAAAGGAAAATAACTACAGGGCATTACATCTCCGTCTACGTTTATAAGGCAGATAAGCTGTCCAGCCACACATCCTTTTGCACCACCTGTTGAGAATTTAAGAGAACGTCTTTCAAACTTATTACCATCCTGTTTTGATCTCTCCAAAATTACTCTATAGTATTGGGGTGCACAGGTAGGCCTTACAAGAATATCCCTTTCTTCCAACTCCATTTCATAATGCCAATTTAAAATTTTTTCGTAATCATCCTTATTTATAAGCTCATCTAAAATTTCCTCTGCTCTCCCCGTAGGTACAATCATGAACATATACCAAGCAGTAGCTCCTAAATCCTTAGCTAATTTATAGACTTCAGGTATTGTGTCCTTATTTCTTTTTGTAAATGAAGAGTTTATTAAAAAAGGTATGTCATATTTTTTAAACAATTTAGCTGCCTTTATAGTTCCTTGGAAAGCCCCTGGTTGTTGCCTGAAGTCGTCGTGAACATTTTCATTGGGTCCGTCAAGGCTAAGGGAGACCATTTTTATATCTACTTTTTTTAATTTTCTACATATTTCTTCATCTACGAGAGTACCATTGGTAGCAACACAAACTCTTAAACCTTTTTTGCCTCCATACTCCGCAATTTCAAAAAAATCATCTCTCAATAAAGGTTCTCCTCCTGTGAGAACCAGCACAGGTTTAGCGTAGGATGTAATATCATCGATAATTCTAAAACACTCCTCTTTAGATGGATCTGGATGTTTTAATACAATCTTCTCTGAAGAGGATCTACAATGTATGCAATGGAGATTGCATCTTCTGGTAATTTCCCAAGCTATCCACTTTGGTTCAAATTGCATTAATTATTATAACTTAAATGGGATTAACCTATGGAAGGAATTCACAAATGGAAAATAAAACATTACCTTTTCAGTAAATTTTTTGAAGGGAGTTTCTATTTACAATTTTTTAGAGTATAGTGTCAGGTTTAAGCAGTCTCAAAAACCTTTATTTCAACCCTCTGAAGCCTTGTCAATATATCGTTTACAACCTCTTTTTGGGAAAGTGCCTTTTTAAGATCTCCCCTTATGTGAGAGATTTCTATCATTAGGTCATCTATTCTCTTATTGGTGTCATCTATCCTCTGGTTAGTTTCATCTATCCTTCTGTTTGTTTCGTCTATCCTTTGGGTATTA
>CALDSV010000035.1 GCA_937924475.1 uncultured bacterium | reverse complement strand
GCAATAGTTCCAGTAACTAAAGCAAATCAATACGTGGTATCACCTGCGAATGGTAATGCTATTATTTTCGTAGACTTTAATGAAGGACAAAATAAATATAAATTATTCGTTAGTCCAAAGGAGTATGATTACCTTAAAAAGTTTAATGTGGGACTTGAACATATTATTGATTTTGGATTTTTCTCAATTATAGCTCGCCCCCTCTTTTGGTTTTTAAAATTTCTGTATAGCCTAACCCATAATTATGGTATTGCCATAATAATTCTTACAATTCTTGTGAGAATTCCCTTTATTCCAATTGTTAATCGGGGACAAAAGTCTATGCAAAAACTTAGTGAGATTCAACCCAAACTTATGAAATTGAAAGAACAATACAAAAATGATCCTCAGAGACTTCAAAAGGAAATGATGGAGCTTTACAGAAAATATAAAATTAATCCAATGGGAGGATGTCTACCTATTTTATTGCAAATCCCTGTATTCTTTGCTCTATATCAAATATTAACAATAGCAATTGAACTTAGACAGGCACCTTTCATGTTATGGATACAGGATCTCTCAACAAAGGATCCCTATTATGTTTTACCAATTCTAATGGGTGCTACTATGCTAATACAGCAAAAAATGACTCCTTCTACTATGGATTCCACTCAGCAAAAGATTATGCTACTGATGCCAGTAGTATTTACTTTCATTTTTCTTTCTTTTCCTTCGGGATTGGTTC
Source organism: uncultured bacterium (assembly GCA_937924475.1). Lineage (GTDB taxonomy): Bacteria > Nitrospirota > Thermodesulfovibrionia > Thermodesulfovibrionales > Thermodesulfovibrionaceae > Thermodesulfovibrio. The sequence goes on along the minus strand of CALDSV010000035.1, from coordinate 11,268 downwards.
TCTACTGGTTGGTTAATAATATTTTTGGAATCATCCAGCAATTTTATATTAATCAGAAAACTAAAAAGTCTGTGTGATCTCAACAGATTTTGATACAATTGCTGCTATAAGCACTCCCCTTGGAGAGGGAGGGATTGGTATAATCCGCATAAGTGGACCTCATTCCATATCTATAGCCTCTAAAATATTTAAATCTCCAAAAGGAATAGACCTCTATAGTGTGAAATCTCACACGATTAAATATGGTTTTATCATAGATCCTGAAAAATCTGAGAAAATTGATGAAGTTCTTCTCACTATAATGCGAGCACCTCATACTTACACAAAAGAGGATGTTATAGAGATAAATTGTCACGGCGGTTATGTAATTTTAAATAGAATCCTAAATCTGGTAATTAAATATGGTGCAAGGCTTGCAGAGCCTGGAGAATTTACAAAGAGAGCTTTTCTTAATGGCAGAATAGACCTAAGTCAGGCAGAATCTGTAATTGATTTAATTAAAGCCAAGACAGAAGAAGCACAAAGAATTGCCATGGAACATCTAAGTGGTAAACTTTCTGAAAAGATAAACTCTCTGCGAGATTTATTAACAAGAGTTTGTGCTCATGTAGAGGCTTATATTGATTTTCCAGAAGAAGAAATTGATGGCTTAACGGAAAGTGAGATTGAAAGGGAAATAATGAAGATTAATTCAGAAATAAAAGAGCTTATTGAAGGATATGAAGAGGGTAAGATTTATAGAGAAGGACTTAAGGTATCCATAGTGGGGAAACCAAATGTGGGGAAGTCTTCCCTTCTAAATGCTCTTTCCATGAAAGACAGAGCAATAGTAACTGAAATCCCCGGAACTACAAGAGATATTATTGAAGAATACATTAACATTAAGGGATTACCTCTAAAAATTATTGATACAGCAGGAATAAGGCATTCCCATGATATAGTAGAAGCAGAAGGTATAAAGAGATCTCTGAAAGCTATAGAGGAAGCAGAATTAGTGTTATTTTTGCTTGATATGAGTAGAGAAATTGACAGTTTAGATGAGGAAATAATGGAAAAATTAGGGGAAAAGAGGATTATTTTAGTTCTTAATAAGAAAGATATAAAAAGAAAGGACTTTAAAATTCCTGGAAAAATTCAAGGTATACCATCTGTTGAAATTTCAGCACTAAAAGGGGAAGGCATTGATGATTTAAGAGAATTAATTTTTAATACTTTTATTTCTGGAAGATATTCAAAGGAGGGAGTTATTGTAACAAAGCTTAGGCATAAAGTTGCTTTAGAAAATGCCTATGAAGCCCTTAATAATGCCTTGAATAGTTTTAAAAAAGGTGAGCCCTTAGAGATTACTGCTATGTTTCTCAGAGAAGGGCTCAGTTTTTTAGGTCAAATAATAGGTATTGTAACTACTGAAGATATATTAAATCTTATCTTCAGTGAATTTTGTATTGGTAAATGAAAATCTTTTTAGTCTATTGGTGTTGACTTATTCCTAAAGTCTGAGTCAAAAGCTCTTCTAAAGCTTTATCATTTACTTCTATTTTATGTTTCTTTTTCAATTCTTCTACATATTTTTCAAACCATTCCTGTTGTTTCTTTGCTTTTAACTGTTCTATTAATTGCCCCTTAATTTGTTCAAATTCTATGGCTGTACCTTTTACATCGGTAACTTTAAAAATGTAAAGACCATCTTTACGGTTAAAGGGCATACTGACTTGTCCTTTTTTAAGAGTAAAAATTAAGTTTTCCAATTGGGGCTCCAGTTGACCTTTTTTGAAAAATCCTAAATCACCACCATTTCCCTTTGTTTTAGTATCCATAGATAATTCTTTTGCTATTTTAGCAAAATCTTCTCCTTTATCAATTCTTTCATATACTTTTCGGGCTTCTTCTTGATTACTAACAATAATTTGGCTAAGTCTTACTTCTGTTGGTTTTATAAATTGGTCTTTGTTTTTTTCATAGTAGTCTTTTGCTTCATTTTCTGTAACATCCTGAATTTTTTTAATTTCTTGCTCTAATAACATGTTAATGAGAGTGATTTTCTTAAATTCTTCTAATCTTCTTTTAAAATCTTCTGATTTTGCAAGATTTTTTTGTTTAGCTTCTTCATAGAGAACTTCTCTTTTGATTAATTCATCTTTAAGTTTATTAATACCTTCAGGAGATGCAAGGAATGCCTTGGTCTGAGGAGGTAAGTTTATAAGATCTTCCTGTAAATCTTTCTTTGTAATTTTTGATGAACCTGATTTTACAATTACTTCTTCTTTACTTTGACTACAAGCACAAAGGGATAGAATAAGAAATAAGATAATGAAAAATTTAAGTTTTTTCATTTAGAACTCCTTTCGCAATTTTTTCTAATTTAACATTACTTTAGCTTTTTTATCAAATTCAACAAAAAACTAAAAATGTCTTCGTCTCATTTAAAGAATGATATTGTAGTTTTTTAAGCTACTTTAGCTATTTTTAAAATGATTAAACATTTTTTCTGTATGAGTTTAAGAACAATTAAAATTTAATGATACATTTCAAAGAATCTTTTGCTTTTGCAGTTATTTCATAGGCTTTTTGAGTATCTTCAATTCGAAATTCATGAGTAATAAGGAGGTTATGGTTGATTTTTTTACTAGATATTAATTCAAGAGCTTTCTTTGTATCATAAGGTCCGCAAGAATAACTTGTAGTAATTGTAATATCATTGAAATATAAATCGTTTAAAAGGAGTGAAATTTTTTGTTCTGGTGGAGTAGGAGTAAATATTAGTAGTGTTCCACCTTTAGCTAAGGCTTTTAGATAAAATTCTATAACTTTTATATCACCAGGACCTACTATGACGGAGTGCGCCATTATTCCCTTTGTAATATCTTGAAGTTTTTTAAAGACGTTTTCATTTTTGAAATTTATTACCTCGTCAGCACCAGACTCTAAGGCTTTTTGAAGTCTAAAATCTACCATATCAACTCCAATTACCTTAAATGCTCCAAATTCTTTTGAGAGCATGATATGAATTTGTCCCATTACTCCAAGTCCAACAATTAAAATTGTATCGCCTCTTTTTATATTAGCTCTGCTAAGAGATTTAACGACACATGCAACAGGTTCTATTAATGCAGCTTCTTCAAAGGAGACATGATCAGGAATTTTTAAAGTATCATTTTTTAAAATGACTTCAGGCAGTATAATGTATTCTGATATGCCGCCAGGATAAATTTTAGAAGTTCTCCAAGTTTCACATTGCACATGGTCACCTCTTTTACAGTAAGAACAATGCATGCAAGGAGCGTGATGATGAACGAAAACTCTGTCACCTTCTTTTAGCTTTATTTCATCTCTAATAGAACTGCCAATTTTTACGATCTCACCAGAGATTTCATGTCCAAGGACTAAGGGAGCCTTTCTCTCTATGTACCAAGGCATTACATCTCCAGAACAAATGCCGCAGACTTTAACTTTTACTAAAGCTTCATTACTTTTAATTTCAGGAATAGGAATTTCTTCTATTTTTATTTCATTAAATTTATAAAGCTTTGCTACTTTCATGAATAAAGTAGCTTAAAATACTTTATGTTACAAAATCAAGAGAATTAGAAATTTAATTGACAAATATGTATGGATTTTTATATCTTAGTAACTACTTACATACTAAGAGGGGAAAAATATGAATGGTTATAAATCTTGTTTGATACTTATTTTATCAGTTTTGATACTTTTTTCTTGCTCCAAATCAGAACAAAAAAAGCAACCACCCCCAGTTCCTGTTGAAGTGGAAAAGGTTCAAGTGAAAGATGTTCCTATTAAGATTTTAGCAATAGGCAATGTGGAAGCTTACTCTTCGGTGACTATTAAGTCTCGAATTGAAGGACAACTTGTAGTAACAAATGTTAAGGAAGGAAGTGAGGTAAAAAGGGGACAATTACTGTTTATAATCGATCCAAGACCATTTGAGGAAGCTGTAAGGCAGGCAGAGGCAAACTTATTAAGAGATAAAGCGCAACTGGACTTTGCTAAAGCTGATTTAGAAAGATATGAAGAGCTTTACAAAGAGCAGCTTATTTCTCAGCAGCAGTTTGACAAGATTAAGACAAATTATGAGACATTTAAAGCAGTTTTGAAAGCTGATGAAGCAATATTAAAAAATGCCAGACTAAATCTGAATTACTGTTATATCCACTCTCCAATTGATGGTGTTATAGGTTCTCTTTCTGTTCATCGGGGAGGGATGATAAAAGCCAATGAAACTCAAATTGTCACTATAAATCAAATAGTCCCAATTTATGTAAAATTTTCAGTGCCAGAAGGAGAGCTTTTGAGAATAAAGGAAGCTATGAAGAAGGGAGACTTAAAAACTGAAGTTACTGTTAGAGGTGCGGATGCAATTTATTCTGCTACTGGTAAGGTCGTATTCATAGACAATGCTGTTGAGATGTCAACAGGAACTATAAAAATGAAGGCTGAATTTCCCAATAAAGATAAGATGCTTTGGCCTGGACAATTTGTCAATGTTGCTTTAACTATAGGAATAAAGAAAAATGCCTTAGTCATTCCCAGTAGAGCTCTTCAGATTGGGCAAAAAGGTGAATATGTATGGGTTGTAAAAGAAGACAAAATGGCAGAAATGAGAGAAGTTAAAGTGGGAGCCAGATTTAAAGACGAGGTAATTATAGAGAAAGGTTTAAACAAAGGAGATACAATTGTCATTGATGGTCAATTAAGGCTTATGCCAGGATCAAAAGTGGAGATTAAAAAATAATGAACTTCTCCGAAATTTTTATCCGGCGTCCAGTAATGACAATACTTCTTATGGTATCTATTGTTGTATTTGGGTTAGTAGGTTATCGTTATCTTCCAATAGCTGAACTTCCAAATGTAGATTTTCCAACTATTCTTGTCACTGCAAATCTACCCGGAGCTTCTCCGGAGACAATGGCTTCTGCTGTTGCCACACCTTTGGAGAGAGAATTTTCTACCATTACTGGATTAAAATCTATGAATTCTGTTAATGCTAAAGGAATTACACAAATTACCCTTGAGTTTGATCTAAATAAGAACATAGATGTAGCAGCTCAAGATGTTCAAACAGCTATTGTAAGAGCATCGCGTCACCTTCCTGCTAATATGCCAACTCCTCCTACTTACAACAAAGTTAATCCAGCGGACATGCCAATTCTTTATTTTGCAATAACCTCTCCCACCATGCCTTTATATAGACTTCATGAATATGCCGATACTCTTTTAGCTCAGAATATTTCAATGGTAAATGGAGTTGCGCAGGTTCAGATATTTGGAGCTCAGAAATATGCTGTAAGAGTTAGAATTGATCCTCAAGCAATAGCCAGCAAGGGTCTTGGGATTGATGAAGTAGAAAATGCTATAAAAAAGGGTAATGTAGAACTTCCAACAGGTACACTTTATGGTAATTATCAGGCATTTACTATTGAAGCAACAGGTAAGCTACTTAATGCTTCTCAATACAATGAATTAATTATAAGAAGCAAAGATAATTCAATAGTAAAAATAAAAGATATTGGAGAAGCAGTTGATAGCGTAGAAAATGATAAGCTTGCTGCTTGGTATGGTTCAAGAGGTACTCTTCAGAGAGCCATGGTCCTTGCAATTTATAGACAGCCAGGTACAAATACAGTGCAAGTGGCTTATGATGTGAAAAATAAAGTAGAGGAATTGAAAAATCAAATCCCATCAAGTGTTTCTTTAAATCTACTTTATGATCGCTCTCAATCAATAAAAGATTCTGTAAGAGATGTTCAGTTTACTTTAATGTTTACGATATTTTTAGTAATTCTTGTAATTTTCCTTTTCTTAAGAAGGCTTTCTGCTACTGTAATTCCATCTGTTACTCTGCCCATATCCATAATAGGAACATTTGCCATTATGTATCTTCTTGGATATAGTCTTGATAATTTGTCATTAATGGCACTTACCCTGTCAATTGGTTTTTTAGTGGATGATGCTATTGTTATGTTGGAAAATATTGTAAGACACATAGAAAAAGGAGAAAAACCTTTAGAAGCTGCATTAAGAGGTTCAAAAGAAATATGGTTTACCATTCTATCCATGACACTTTCTCTTGTTGCTGTTTTTATTCCGATCCTTTTTATGGGTGGGATTGTAGGAAGGCTTTTTAAAGAGTTTGCTGTAACAATATCTGTTGCTATATTGATATCTGGCTTTGTATCTCTTACCCTTACTCCCATGATGTGTAGCAGATTTCTTAAAGTAGAAAATAGAAAAAATGGAAAATTTTATAACACCTTAGAAAAAGGTTTTCAAAAAATGCTTGATTTATATAAAGTGGGCTTAAGTTGGTCACTTAAGAATTCTAACTTGATTATGATAGGCTCAGGTTTAGTTTTTGTATTAACTGTTTTTATATTTCTAAAAATTCCCACAGGTTTTATTCCCAGTGAAGATAAGAATCAAATCTTCATTATTACTGAAGGATCAGAGGATATTTCTTTTGATGAAATGGTAAGGCATCAACTAAAACTTGCTGAGCTTGTTCTTAAAGAACCATGGGTTCGTGCTTTTATGACATCAGTGGGGCCAGGCCCGGGGTCTCCCTCTATAAATAGTGGAAGAATGTTCATAAACCTTATTCCTTCCTCAGAAAGGACTCATGTAGATGAATTAATTGCTCAACTAAGACCAAAGCTAAACTCCATAGCAGGATTAAAGGTTTATCCTCAAAATCCTCCTACAATTAGAATAGGAGGAACTCTAACAAAAGCTTTATATCAGTTTACTCTCTCAGGTAGTGATCTTCAGGAACTCTATTACTATGCTCAGATTTTTGAGGAAAAGATGAGACAAATAAATATTATTCAAGATGTGTCATCTAATCTGCAGATTAAAACACCCAAATTATTCATAGAAATTAATAGATCAAAAGCAGAATCTCTCGGAATTACAGCTGAACAAATTGAGAATGCTCTATGGAGTGCCTTCGGAAGTAAATGGATCTCTTCTATTTATGCGTCTAACAATCAGTATCAAGTTATACTTGAGTTAAAACCAGAATATCAGAAAGATCCCTCTACCTTAGGAATGCTATATATTAAATCTTCAAGGGGAGAGACTATACCTTTAAATTCTGTGGCTAATGTATCTCAGGGTATGGGGCCTCTAACTGTAAATCATACAGGGCAACTTCCTTCTGTAACAATATCATTCAATCTAAAGCCAGGAGTATCCCTTGGAGAAGCTGTAAATGAAATTCAAAAAGTTGCTAAATCAACATTACCTGAGACTATCATTACAAACTTTCAAGGAGCTGCTCAGGCATTTAAAGAATCTTTTCAAGGTTTATGGTTTTTATTAATTATTGCATTGTTTGTTGTTTATATCGTACTTGGTGTACTTTATGAAAGTTTTATTCACCCTTTGACCATTCTTTCAGCTTTACCATTTGCTGGATTTGGAGCTTTGATTACATTGTTTGTTTTTGGGGTTGAGTTAAATATTTATTCTTTTGTGGGAATTATAATGTTAATTGGTCTTGTGAAGAAAAACGGAATTATGATGATAGATTTTGCCCTTCATGCTCAGAGAAAGGAGGGAATAAAACCACAGCAAGCGATTTACAATGCATGTTTAATCAGATTTCGTCCAATTATGATGACTACAGCTGCAGCTCTTTTCGGAGCGTTACCTATTGCTCTTGGTATTGGAGCAGGAGGAGAAGTTCGTAAGCCTCTTGGTCTTGCTGTTGTGGGAGGACTTCTTTTTTCACAGTTGCTTACGCTTTTTGTAACTCCAGTTTTTTACCTTTACATGGAAAAATTGCAAAGATGGATTAGAAAACAAAAGGTTTAAATATTCTAAAAATTATTTTATTGACCATTCATAAAAAATGCATTTAGAATTGTAAAATATGAATTTTAATTTTCCCAAAAAATCGGCTCTTATAGTTTTAATGATTTCTTTTTTTTTCCTTGTTTTCTTTATAAAAATAGACGTCTCCTCTTTAATGGGAAGTCACATAGAAAAAGAAATAAAAAACATTTCGGGATTAAATGTTTCAATAAGTAAAATTTATTTAAAGATTATTCCTTTTTCTTTAGAAATTAAAGATTTAGCATTCCAAGCTAATGAAAACTATATTTATCTAAAGAATACAAAAATTTACTTCTCCTTTCAAGAAATTTTAAATAAACAAATTGAGATAAAAAGAGTTTTGATTTCTGATTTTAGTTTTTCCCTGGATGATGAAATTTTGAATAATTGTATAGAAAATATAAAAAATTACCTAAAAAGTCCGTCGCCATTGCCTTTTAAAGTTAAAGTTAGTCTCTTAGAGGTAGAAGGTCTCAATGGATTGATAAATAAGGGGAAAAATTTTTTACAATTAAGTAATTTTTACGGCAGAGGAAAACTCAATGGGAAACAAAGCTTTAAGTTTTTTTCAAACTTAAGAGTTTCTATTCCTGATTATCCAAATATTAACAGCGAAATAAAAATTTCTTTTCATCTTAAAGATGACCAGATAATTCTTGAAGACTTAAAAATCTTTGATGCAAATTCTCTTTTAAATTTAAATGGAAAATTAAATTATCCTAAATTTTTAGGAGAGTTTTTTGTAAGTGGGAAAATTTTTTTGAATTCATTGATGAATTTTTTAGGTATTAGAAATCAATCAAAAGGTCAGCTATCTTTTGAGGGGAAAATTTTTTTTAGAGAAGCTAAGAATTTAGTTGACAAAATTTTTATAGATATTAATTTTAAAGGATTCTTTTTAATAGAGGATTTAATGAGATTCCTAAAAGTATCTGAAAGAATAGAGGGTTATACAGAAATAATTAAAGGGAAAATTAAAGGCTCTCTTTCTAATTTGGAAGGTTCAGCTCAAGTAAAACAACGAGAGGGAAATATATTAGGAATAAAAACAGATAAATTAACAACAGAGATTTTATATAGAGATGGCAATTTAGAATTTAAAAGCAATGACATTCATTTATATGGAGGTAAAGCTAAAGCTTATGTGAAGATACCAATTCCAGTGGTATGGAAACACTATGTATTTGTAGAAGCAAAGGGAATTTCAAGCTCAGGGATTTTCGATCTTATAAATTGGAATCCCCAAATAGCAAAGGGATTAGTAGATGGATGGCTTTTATCTGATGGAAAAATATTTTCTCCTAAAGGTGCCTTTACTTATAGAAGGAACTCAAATATTCCAAATGATGTGAGGGGAAAAGTAAAATCAATAAAAGGTGAATTTCAATCAGATGGTGAGGTTTATAATTTTAAGCACTTAGAATTAATCTTAGATGAGACAAGAGTTTTAGCCCATGGTAATATAGATTTGAAAAAAGAATATCTTAATTTTAATTTTATTGGAAATTCTAACAATATCTCAGAACTTATTTATCCCTATCAGAGAGCCATATATGGAGATTTAAATTTTAGAGGGAAATTGGATGGGCAAATTAATGATCCACAAATTAATTTAGAATTTTCTTCTAAGGAGATAAAAGTTTTTATTAATGAACTAATTTCTAATTTTGGAGAATCTCCCACAATTATAAGAGACATAAGAGGTGATATTCGATACAGCAAAAATCTTCTTAGTATAAATAATATTTCCAGTACTGAAAGGCTTTACATAAAGGGAAAAATCAATTTCTTCCAAGCTAAAAATTTGTTTGATTTACATGATCCTCTTTATGATATTGATTTTAGTTTGAAAAATCTAATGATTGATAATTTATACTTTTCACCTGTCAAAAAATATATAAATACTAAATTAGATATAAAAGGCTCTATAAAAGGCAAAGGAGAAATAAGCGGTAATATTATTACCTCAAATATCTTACTGGGCAAGGATAAAGTTTTTGATAAATCTTTGTTAAATGTGACATATACTTGTAATTCTATAATTATAAAACACTCTTATTTCGATTCTGGTAATAACCGACTATCGCTTAATGGGAATATAAATTTCGATGGAAATGTTGATATTTTTCTCTATTCTGATAAATTTGACATTATGTCTTTAATAAGAGATGTTACTGAAAAAATTGGTGCTAAGAATATTCAAAGTGTATTTCTTCAAAAATTAAAGTTATACATTAAAAATACTTATAAAGACCTTGATATAAATGGCCAAAGTGAATTTTTAATTTTAACAAAATCAAGTAAGGCAATAGATGGAGCTATAAAATCTAAATATTCAAGAGATATTCTCGAAATAAACCTATCTTTTCTTAGATCAGCTAAATTTGATATAACTGGATTTTTAGAGGAAGGAGAATGGAAATTTAATGGAAATCTTTCCTCTACAAGGGTAGATTCCCTTTTTGGTCTTTTTATCAATAAGTTACCGGAGGATTTGGTCAGTTTAGTTGATGGAAGAATAAATGGAACTATTAACTTTAATGAAAAAATAAACGGTCAAATCCTTCTAAATCGTTTATTTACAAGAATTTATGGAGTAGGTATTAGCAATAAATCTACAATTAAAATTAACATAAAAAATAACAATGTCTATTTTGAGCCTATAACCTTAATTGGTCAATCAACAGAGTTAACAATCAAAGGTAAAATTGTTGATTATTTTGATATTCTTATTGAGGGTTCTACAGATTTAAAACTCTTAAAGCCTCTTTTGAAAGTTGACGATATAAGAGGAAGGGCTTCTGTTTTAGTTTACATTTATGAACAGGTAAAAAATCCTGAAATAGTAGGTGAAGTTAATGTTTTAGATAGCTCAATAACATTAAAAAAGAACATTCCTACTTTAAGTAACATTAATGGGACTGTATCATTTAATGAGGACAGGATTTTAATTGAAAAAGCAACAGGTAAAATCGCAGAAGGTAAAGTAGAAATAGGAGGAGGTCTTTATTTAAAAAATTTTTCAATCCATCGATATGCTTTAACAGGAACATTAAATAATGTAAGATGGATTTTTTCACCCAAATCTTGGGCATTTTTAGCAGGAGAAGTATACTTAACAGGTTCCCCGCAGAATCCTCAACTCTTAGGTAATATCAACATTAGTAGGGGAGTATATACAGAAGATATAGATTTTGTAAAACTAGCTCTTAAATCAAATGGAATTAAGAGCTCTTTTGAAAAAGACAACTGGTTAAACAATTTAGCTTTACACTTGAGATTGCAGGCTGATTCTTTCTCTATAAACAATAACCTTGCTGACATGTTTTTAAAAGCTGATCTCTTACTTAGAGGAACACTTCCTAATCCCTCGTTGCTTGGCTGGATAACATCAAAAGAAGGATGGATATATTTTAG
>CALDSV010000034.1 GCA_937924475.1 uncultured bacterium | reverse complement strand
GAGTGGGTAAAAACAGTAGAGGAATATCCTTCCACTGAAGGTTGGCAGATGATTTATTATCTTTATAACTTAAACGATTACTACGAAATTACAGGACAAGGGCAAAGCGATGGAAGTTTTATTTGTTTCAATCCTTGTTTTTCTGGAAGTGGCTCGCAGACAGCAAATTTAACATAACGTGTTGATTTTACTACTAATTTTCTTTTTTTTACTAACCCTTTTTTTCTCAAAATTTTCTCTAAAATTCACCTCTTTTGGGCATATTTTTTTCTCTCTTTGCATCGTCTCCATGAATTTTTACCCTTAATTATCAATAACTTATGCAGTATGGGCTTTTTCCATTCAATATTTTTTTCAAATTAGTTAAGTCGCCTTGTCAAAGATCACTGCACGCAAATGTTTCTATAACAACAATCTATGCATCTGTTTTGCCATCGTGTCTTCTTTGGGAAAAAGCCTTTTATTATTATATCAAAAATCTCACTAATTACTCGCTTTGCCTGGTTAAAATCTCGCTCTGTGTAAAGAACTTCTTTCACTTTTGAGCCTTCCTTCGCATAGCAAATGTACCCTCTTGTGACTGGCTTTTTGTAACTCTCCATTATTAGCATAGCATAAAGAGTTGACTGCACTTTATGAGTTTGAAATATGTATTCTGTAAATTCAGTAAATTTGTAATCAAGAGGTGCAAGAGTGCCATCTGATAGATGTAAAACTTCATCTATCTCTCCTCTTACTCTTAAGGTCTTAGAGGCAAGATACACTGCTACATCTTTCTTTATGACTCCAAGCTTTTTTCTCAAATAGTCCACATTTGTCTTTTCTCTTCTTTCATGTAACTCCCTTCCCTTTAGTACTTTGTATCTTAGTTCTTCATGTTGCGGAATGTTAAGACAGTTCATGAAGTAAATGTATCTTGGACAGAAAACATACTCTATGACTTCAGAAGGAGTAATCATGGCTGTTGTCTCAGTGTCTATCTCTAATTCCCATTCAGTCCAGTCCATAGGATTTTTTGCTCCCTAAACCTCTTTATCTATGGTTATAGAAATAATGCCTTTACCTCGTCAGTGACAAGCTTTTTGTCAAAAGCCTGCCCAAGAAGTTTTACTTTTTTGAAATCATCCTCACACATGGTAAATATGTAAACTGAGTCCACATCAGGGTCTATTAAGTCTTCACAAATAAGCTTTAGCTCATCAATTTGGTTTTTGTTTAGAGTGCCAAGGAAGGCAGACTTCTGGACCCTGTAAAGCCCTTTATCTTTACAAGCCTTTGCAACCCTGTTTCTTGTCTTGTCATCTGCTATGTCGTAGATTACCCAGACAAGCTTGTCACCCTGCTTCATTTTCCTTTCCTATGAGTTTATTTGCCAGCCGATGGCAATCAAATTGAATAATGTTGATTCTCTTTATGTTCCTTCCCCTGTATCTAATTGCCTCATCCATGAAGGAGTTAAATTCCGTAAGCAGGGGAACCTTGCCATCTTTATTAAGAATAAAGCCTTCAGCAATTCTGTCAAAGAACTCCACCTTTACTTTGCGTCCAGCAATTAGGTTTACTACTACTTCATCTGCCCATATGCGATAGTTTTCAATAAGGTCAAAGACAAGGGATGGCTTATTGTAGTGGTCTGTGTGAAGGAAACCTATGTAGGGGTCAAGTCCTGCAATTATGCAGGCTTTCTCAATTAGTGAATAAAGAATCCCATAGCAGTAGTTTAACATGGAATTGAATTCGTCTTTTGCAGGATTTCTGCTTCGTCCATCAAATTTAAACCTTTCAGGCATTAGGGCACTTAAAGCCTCAAAATAGACTCGTCCTCCACTTCCCTCAATTCCCATGATAGTGCCTCTACATTCAGCTACAGTGTCTGAGAGATTTTCAAGGCTGCTCATTATGTTTTGAAGTTTCTCAATGTAAGATGTTATTTCTGCTGACCTGTGAGGCCTTGTTTGTCTGAGTCTTTTAAGAAATTCTATCTGATTGTTGAATTTTGTCTTTACCCATTCAAGGGCAAGTTTTAGCCCCTCAGGAGTCTCTGCTATCTCAAGCTGTCTTCGCCTGATGAGATTTGTGCTTCCTAACTTTGGATGCCAAATCCTTCCATAAGGTTCACCAAACTCGTTTACAAAGACAATGTCAATGTTATTCTCCAGCGCCATTTTTATGGCATCTGTAGTGATGGAGGCTGCTGTTGAGATTAAGATTGAGGAGACTTTTTTGCAAGATATCTCAAATACTTTATCCTCTGTCCGTACCTTGAAACAGTCTCCTTCCCTATGCAAATAGGCACCGTAGGTGTTTACGACAAGTTGCATGTCTTTATAGTCCCAAAACCGCGTGATACAGACTTACCTATGCCCCAGTAGTCTGGTATTTCAAAGTTTACCTTAAAAGTGCCATAAAAACCAAGCATGGGAGTGTCTTTAAGTTTGGTGTTGACTTCTTTTAGTTTGATTATATTTGCCTTAATTGATTCAGAGACGGTATAGCCCAAAGCTTTGGAAAGAGAAATAATATTGCCAATAAGAATCCTCTGAAGAAGCTCTTGCCTCTTTACCCAAGTGCCAGCCCTTATGTATCTATCGTAATTTTCTTCGTTTAGGGCAAGCCAGGGAGTAATGAAAGAATAAGAGATGTTTTTGTCAGTGATGCCAAAATAATCGGTTCTCAGGGTAATAACTTTTTCTGTTATAGCGTATGTTGATGTCCCTATTTTTAGGTAATCAATTTCTCTGTAAATTTCCTGCAATACATCTGCTCCTTCGTTTATTCCAATTACAAGTGGTTTACTGTCAATGATTTTGTATTGAATTAAAGGTGCTTTGTAGAGGTATTTGTTGCCATCAAGATGATGATGTAGAAGGCTGTATTCCCTAAATTGATCTGCAAAAAATCCGCGAAGTTTGTCAGTCGTTATCTTTGTAAGCTCATCACAGGCAAATTGAAAATAAATAGTTTTTACCTTTATCATTTTTGCTTCTTTCTCCTGCTTTTCTTGCTGGCTTTTTCTTTCTTTTCTTCTGCTAAGAAATTTCTCTTTATAACATACCCAATTCCTTCTATCTCTAAAATTGTTTGTCCTGAGACTGTCACTTTAAGATATGATGGCTCTAAGATCTTGCTTTCCTCTCTTAGCGGGATCATGTAACTTTGTAAGGGCAAGCTGCCATTTTGTTTTTTACATCTTTCATGCATAAGGTAAACCTTACCATTGCCTTCTTCTATCTTTGTTTCCTTATCAAAAGGCACAGGAAATTCTGTTATAATTGAGCCACTTTTAGCTTTTTCAGTTACATTTTTTATCAAAGGCTCACTCTCTAAGAAAAGGAGAGACTCGCTGTCACCGCAGGTAAGGGGCGAAGTTTTAACTGGTTGGACTATGTCATTTATTAAGGTATCATCCTGAAAGATTGCAGCAATCTGCATAAGCCTTGTGTAGGCATACTGCCTTCCAAGGGCATTGGTAAATTTGCCGCCAATGGAGTCTTTCCATTTTGGTAATGGTGCAATGGAGAAAATTTTTTCAGTAAACTGAGCTAAAAATGGCGCAAGTACTGCCTCTGTCTTTCCTGAACCAGTAGGAGCTCTTAGCAAAAGGGGGAATTTCATTGCCTGTACCTTCATCCACATCATAATCTGATGCTCATAGGGAGAATCAATGTTAAAGTTACATTTGTAGAAATGCATTATATCCTTCATGAAATCAGCTCCTTTACTTGTATCATCCATAAATCTTATTTCAGCCTTTCAGGAGAGGTTAGCTGCCAGCGGGTGAGGGATTTAACTATTAAGGAGTTTTCTCCTTCATCAGGGTAAAGAGACTTTTTATAATTGGGGTCTGATTTATTGAGGGCTTCTTTAATTAGGGCAATGATGCGGTGTCTGTAAAGGATTGGAAGTTTTGAGGTTTCAAAGATTATTTTGATTCTCACATGGCACCTCTCTGTAGTGCTTGCTATATTATAATTTATTTCATTAAGGGTTACAAGGGTGTATAGAAATTGGTCAAGAAGTTTAAAATGTCACATGTGTGTTCTATTTATGATGGTCTTCTTCTTAGATGAATCCTAAGTGTCCCTATTTTTGTCATTGCGAGTCTCCTTTTTTATTGTATCATTGCGAGGGTGCGTAAGCACCCGAAGCAATCTCGCTTTTTGAATGAGAGTGAAAGACGAGATTGCTTCGCTTCGCTCGCAATGACGCTGTGAGGGGCATTACGTAGGGATTGCACTGTAGCGATGATGGTCCTTCCTTATGGTTTCGCAATGACACAAAAAAGCACCCTTACTATCATGCACTGACAAACATTCTCGCACTGCACGACGGAAGCCAAAAAACTCTATAGAATTGGTAGATACCTCTCAATTTCATAAGGAAAGATTCTTATTCTGTAGTCATCCCACTCTTTCTTTTTGCTTTCAATCAAATTCGTAAAAATGTGATCACCAAGGGTTTCTCTAAGTAGCTCGCTTTTTTCTGCATATTCAATAGCTTCAATAAGGCTTCCAGGGAGATTATCAATTCCAAGAGCTTTTCTCTCTTCAGCGGCAAGATGATATACATCTTTCTCCACAGGTTCAGGAAGTTTGTATTTCTTATCAATTCCTGTGAGTCCTGCATTAAGCATACATGCAAAGGCAAGATAAGGATTACAGGCTGGGTCAGGGCTTCTTAATTCAATCCTGGTGGCCTTTTCTTTACCGGGTTTGTATAGAGGAACTCTTATTAATGCAGACCTATTTCTTCTTGCCCAGCAAATATAAACCGGAGCTTCATAACCTGGAACGAGTCTTTTATAGGAGTTAACCCATTGATTTAGTACAAGTGTAATCTCCTTTATATGTTTGAGAAGCCCGGCTATGTAACTTTTTGCTACATCTGAGAGATAATAAGGATCTTTTGGATTGAAAAAGGCATTTTTATCTCCCTTAAATAGAGACTGATGAGTATGCATACCACTTCCATTTTCTCCGAATAAAGGTTTAGGCATAAAAGTAGCATAAACCCCGTGTTGTTTAGCTATCTCCTTTACCACAACTCTATAGGTCATGACAATGTCTGCCATTTGCAATGCTTCAGCATATCTGAGATCAATCTCATGTTGACTTGGAGCAACCTCATGATGGGAATACTCTACTTTAATTCCCATCTGCTCTAATGCTAATATAGTATCTCTACGAAGGTCTTCAGCAGCATCAAGAGGATAATCAAAATATCCACCTTCATCTAAAATTTCTGTTCCTTTGTCTGATTTAAAGTAGAAAAATTCAAGTTCAGGACCAAGATAAAAGGTATATCCCTTCTTTGCGGCTTTTTCTAAGTTAAGCTTCAAAATATAGCGGGGATCTCCTTTGTAAGGAGTACCATCTGGTTCATAGATATCACAAAACATTCTTGCAACAGCACTTTCTTTTGGTCTCCAAGGTAAAACTGCAAAAGTTGTTGGATCAGGTCTTGCTATCATATCTGATTCATCAATCCTTGCAAAGCCATGAATTGATGAACCGTCAAAACCCATCCCTTCTGTAAATGCTACTTCCAGCTCTTCAACGGGCACTGCAAAACTCTTCAGCTGACCAAGAATATCTGTAAACCAAAGCCTTACAAACTTAATATTCATTTCCTTTACTAACTTCAATACATCCTTTTCGTCTCTTGCTTTTGAATAATTCATAAAATCCTCCTTTTTTTGTTTTTAAAAGACTAAATATATTTTTTCCTTATAAAATTTATCGTCTTATTTTTGGACGGCAAATGATTACCATCCAACAGTGTTAATATTATCATTAAATATTGCAATTTGTCAATATAATTTTTATATTTAAATATTGACAAAAATGTAACAATAATGTAACAATATAAATAATTATTCAAAAGGCAACCTTTTGCCGATAATTTTAAATTTATGGAGATTTAGGATGTGTAGATTAGCAGCAATAACTTCAGGTGATTTTTTTTCACCCATGGAAAACATTCTTGCTCTTGAGACAATGAAAGAAGGGCATGATGGCTCAGGTCTTGGAATAACACTTAAATATTTAGCGGGTTTTGAAGATCTAAAAGAATTCCCAATTCTTTCTGGTATTTGCTCTAAGAAAGGATTGGAAATGCTTGATGCTTATATGGAGGAAATGGGTTTTAAGCTTCTCTATAGATGGAGACCTAAAATAAAACCTGTAAAAGGTATTGTACCTCGTGATTTTTATTTTGCTGCTTTCTATGATTATCCTGAAGAATGGAAGGATAAATCCTTTGAAGAAAAAGAAATGCTCCTAATGAATACAAGATTAGCTTTAAGGAAAATGGGTGAATGTGATGAATCGATAATAGTTTTTTCCTTTTATCCTGATGTTATAACCCTTAAGGAAGTAGGTGATCCTCTTGAAGTTGCTGAATTCTTCGGAATTGACAAAGATATCCTAAAAGCTAAAATAATCTTCGCTCAAGGAAGGCAAAATACAAACTATCAAATTTGCCTTTATGCCTGTCATCCTTTCTTTATTCAAGGATATTGTACTATGACAAATGGTGAAAATACAGCTTTTGTTCCCATAAGAGAGTATCTAATGAGTAGAGGATTTCCTGGTTACATTGGATACAACTCAGATAGTGAGGTTTTTTGCCATATTTTGCATTATTGCCATAAAAAACTCGGTTTTCCTCTTACCTATTACAAAGACATTATCACTCCCCTTAAGTGGGAAGAGATAGAGCAAAGACCTGACAGAGAAGCCTTAGCCCTTATAAAACAATCTCTCAGACCTTTGTGCATTGACGGTCCAAACATGGTAATTGGCTTTATTCCTGACGGAACATGCTTTATGGTGCAAGATTCCAAAAAACTTAGACCTGGAGTTGTAGGAGGAGTTAAGGGTAAATATGCACTTATGTCTGAAGTTTGCGGATTAGATAAGGTTATCCCCGACCGGGATAAGTCAAAAGATATTTATCCCATGAAGTATGAAATGGTGATAGTATCACCAGAAGCAAAGGAGGTAAAAGTATGGAACCAGCTACAGGCTTAAAGCTTGATTTTAACCATAAATTAACAATAAAAGAGTTTCCATATATTGTAAGGTGGAGAGAAGACCGTTGTAAAAGGTGCGGTCAGTGCACTGCAGTGTGTCCAAATGGAGCAATAAAACCAACAGTCAAATACATGAGAGTTATTGAATCAGGAGGCGATACTCCAAAGCCAAAGCCTGTAAGAAGAATTATACATGTTGTTGAACAAGTTAACAATATGGAAAACTACTGCACAGGCTGCGCAATGTGCTCTCTTGTATGTCCAAATAATGCTATCGAGCCTGAGTATAATCCTCAGAATAAATTTCTTTTCTATAAAAATCGTGGTGGAGAAGGATACAAAAGAGGCGGAAGAAGAAATGACCCTGCAGTTTCTACTCTCGATAGGCTTAAATTTACAAGGATTTCAATGCTAACAGATCCTGCCTTAGATGCTGGAAGGCATGAATTCAGAGTTCGTTCATACATAGGAAGAATACTTCCACCAGAAGAACTACCTTTAAAGGTTGAGAATGGCAGACTCGTCTTAGATAAATCTTCAGGCAAATTTATACCTCCTGTAAGAGAAATTTTTCCCATAATGATTGGAAGCATGTCAATTGGAGCTCTTTCACCTCACATGTGGGAAGGTTTGGCTATGGGTGTGGCATATTTAAATGAAGTAGAAGGTTTACCAGTTGTTATGTGTTCAGGAGAAGGAGGATTTCCTCCCAGACTTCTAAAATCAAGATATGTAAAATATTTTATTCTTCAAATTGCATCAGGTTATTTTGGATGGGACAGTATAATTCACACTCTACCATACATGACAGAAGATCCTGCAGCAATAGAGATAAAATATGGTCAAGGAGCAAAACCAGGAGATGGTGGATTACTTATGGCTCCCAAAGTAATAAAACTTATAGCAGAAATAAGAGGAGTTCCAAAATATGTGGATCTTCCTTCACCACCTACTCATCAAACAAAATATTCCATTGAAGAAGCTGTAATGAAGATGATTCAATCTATGTCAATGGCTTTCGGATTTAGAATTCCTGTTTATCCAAAAATTTCAGGAACGAAAACTGCAAAGGCTGTGCTTAACAATCTTGCAAGAAATCCCTATGCTTCTGCTTTATGTATAGATGGAGAAGATGGTGGCACTGGAGCAGCTTACAATGTATCGCTTGATAAAATGGGACATCCTATAGCCTCCAATATTAGAGAATGTTATCTTGATCTTGTAAAGCAAGGTAAACAGAATGAATTGCCCCTTATTGCAGCAGGTGGTATCGGCAAAAAAGGTAATCTTGCTGCAAATGCTGCAGCTTTAATAATGCTTGGAGCATCGGCTGTTGCTGTGGGGAAATACATAATGCAGGCAACAGCTGATTGTCTTGGAGATGAGTATAACCGTTGTAACCTATGCAATACAGGTAAATGCCCAAGAGGAATAACAACACAAGACCCTAAGCTTTATAGACGTCTTGATCCAGAAAAAGTTGCAGAAAGATTGGTAGAGGTATTTAAGGCAGCTGATGTAGAACTTCGTAAGATATTTGCTCCTATGGGAAGAAGCACGGAATTACCAATAGGAATGTCTGATGGTTTAAGTATAGATGATAAAGCAATGGCAGAAAGATTGGAGATTAGCTATGCCTGCTAAGAAAAAAGAAAGGAAAACCACTCCAAAAATCGGCTTACATGAGTCTATTATATCTTATGAAGAAGCAGTTAAGTGGAAAGATGAAAAGACTGTAACCATTTATGGAAATGTTAAAGGTAAAAGAATTCCCTCAAGGATTTTGGAAGAATTTATTCAGGAATCAGTCAAACAAGGAGCCAGAAATCTTCACATCTATGCAGATGGTCAACATGGAATAGGTGGAAGAATTTATCCCCAGGGAGAACCTGTAAAAGTAACCATAGAAGGACCAGTTGGACAGAGATGTGGATCTATGGGAATGTTTGGAACTGAGATTGTAGTTAGAGGTAGTGTATCCGATGATGTAGGTTGGCTTAATTGTGGTGCTAAGATAACAGTGCTTGGAGATGCTACAAACGGTGCATGGAATGCTGCTGCCCAAGGAATTCTCTATGTTCAGGGAAGCGGAGGAGCCAGATGCGATACAATGACAAAACATAATCCCAGATTTGAACCACCTCAATCCTGGTATTTTAGGGATGTAGGAGACTCTTTCGCAGAGTTCAAGGCTGGAGGAATTGCCGTAATTTGCGGAGTAAATCCTCGCAATCCTCGTAGTGTTCTTGGATACAGACCTTGTGTAGGAATGGTAGGTGGATTAATTTATTTTCGTGGCAAAATTGACGGATACTCTGAAAGAGATGTAAAGCTTTTGGAACTTAGTGAACAAGACTGGCAATGGCTTTGTGAAAATTTAAAACCCTATTTAACTGCAATAGATAGAATGGATTATTATGATGAATTAACAAAAAGTCCTGCTGAATGGCATAAGCTTGTTCCATATACTCCTCAAGAAAGAAGGCAGAGACGCTGGTTTAAAGTATCAATGGAAGACTTCAGAAAAGACTACTGGGAGAAAGAAGTCGGCAAAGGTGGAATTTTTGCCGAATATATTGACCATGAGCCGACTGTTATTCCCTATATTGTAACAGGCGAGTATCGTAGATTTAAACCAGTTTGGGCGAACGAAAAATATGCACCACCCTGTGCCTATAGCTGCCCAACGCATATTCCTACTCATAAAAGAACAGCTCTTATAAGGCTTGGTAAAGTAAAAGAAGCTCTTGAGCTCGTCCTTGAATATAGCCCACTTCCAGCTACTGTCTGTGGAATGATATGTCCAAATCTTTGTATGCAAGCTTGTACACGTGGAATAATTGATATGCCCATCTCTGTAAAAGACTTAGGTAAAGCTACTCTTGAGCTTCCTCCACCCAAAAAATCAAAGCCTACAGGTCACAAAGTTGCAGTAATAGGAGCCGGACCTGCTGGAATGTCTGTGGCTTGGCAGTTAAGTCTAAAAGGGCATAGTGTAACAATTTATGAAGCAACAGATAAAATTGGTGGAAAAATAGAACTATGTATACCTGAACACAGGCTTAATAAAGAAATTCTTCGTAAAGAAATAGAGAGATTTAGAGAAATTGTTCCTGACATAAATCTTAATACTAAAGTGACTAAAGAGCTTTTTGAAAAAATTTATAAGGAAAATGAATTTGTCATAATAGCAGTGGGAGCTCACAAACCAAGAAAGATTCCATTTCCAGGTTCAGAATACACAATCTCTGCCTATGAATTTATGAGAGAAATAAACAGAGGCAAAATTTTTGATCTCAAAGACAAACGAGTCGTAATAATTGGTGCAGGAAATGTGGGAATGGATGCAGGAGTTGAAGCATTCCTTTGCGGAGCAGCCTCTGTAAAAGCTGTTGACATACAGAAACCAGCAGCTTTTGGAGCAGAACTTCAATATGCAAAACAAAAAGGTGTAGAGATTATATGGCCTAAATTTACTGAAAAATATGTACCAGAAGAAAAGAAAATTTACTTTAAAGATGGAACAAGCCTTGATGCTGATTTTGTAATAATGGCAATCGGAGACATGCCTGATTTAGACTTTATTCCACCCCATATCCATACAGAGGGTGGATGGGTTGTAATAAATGACTATTTCCAGACTTCAAACCCAAAAGTTTTTGCAATAGGTGATGTAACAGGTTTAGGACTTGTTACTCATGCCATAGGACATGGAAGACTTCTTGCAGAATATCTACATGCTGAATTGATGCATGCACCAATAACAAGAGATTTAAGGCCAAGAATACCCTATGAAAAAGTAAAAATTGACTACTACGAGAGATGTCGTACTGTCTCCTCCCTTGAACAGGAAGCAGAAAGATGCCTATCCTGTGGTTCATGCAGAGATTGCCACATGTGTGAGATGACTTGTTACTGGGGTGCTATAAGCAGAGTAGAAAAACCCGATGGTAGATATGAGTATGTGGTAGATGATAATAAATGCATTGCCTGTGGTTTCTGTGCTGGAATTTGTCCTTGTGGTGTATGGGAAATGGTTGAAAATATTTAATCCTTAGGCAGAATGAGTCCTTTAGAGGATTTATTCTGCCTAAGGATTTCCTTAACAAGACTTACTTTAAATCTTCTTCCCAGAAAAACCTGTAAAAATTCTTAGCTCTCTGTGAATATTCAGGAAGATTTTTTTCTGCTTCCTTCAGAAGGATATCTTTAAGAGGATGGTCTGAAAACCATTCAACCAATAAATCATTCGTTACTTCAACATGAAATTGAAAGGCATAGACATAGTTTTTGTATTTGAATGCCTGATTTTCATAAAGTTTTGATCTTGCAAGATGTACTGCTCCAAGAGGCATCTCAAAAGTATCGCCATGCCAATGAAATACTTTAAATTTTTTCCATATATCTCCAACAGAAGGATGTTTAGCAAGAGATATCATAGCCGAGTCTCTTAATCCCTCACCTGTAAGCTCAATATCAAACCAACCTATTTCCTCACCATGTCCTTTAAATACCCTTGCTCCAAGAGTATGAGCTATTAATTGAGCACCTAAACATATACCTAAAATTTTTATGTTTCTGTTTATTCCTTCTCTTATAAGCCTTGAGACAACCTTTAGATGAGGGTATCTGTTCATTTCATAGACACCCATAGGACCACCTAAAACTATCAAGCCATTGAAGCCATCAAGATTTGAAGGCAGCTCTCCTTCTTCAGCTTCAAAAACTTTATAAGGAATTGAATTTTCAGCAAAAAAATGCTCTATACTTCCAGGTCCCTCATATTTGGAATTTTTTATTATAGCTTTCATAATTTATTTAATCCTTTCTCAATGTTTATACCGTATTTTTTTATTCTGTAACTTAGCTGCCTTGCTGTAAGCCCCAAAGCAAGAGCAGTTCTTCTTATATTAAAATTATGCTTAGGCAATGTTTCTATTATTCTTATCCTCTCAAGCTCTTCAATTTCAGTGGGAAGCTGCAATTCATCGGAGAGAAAGGCCTTTATTTTAAGAGTTCCCTTTACTGTATCAGGAAGGTCTTTTATTCCTATTTTTTTATTCTCTGTCATTACAACAAGCCTTTCCATAGTGTTTGCAAGTTCTCTCACATTCCCTGGCCAGTCATAAGATATGAGAATTTTTAAGGCATCTTCATCAATAGTTATAGATTTCTTATAGAGATGATTAAATTTTTTTAAATAATATTCCAACAGTAAAGGGATATCTTCTTTTCTCTCCCGGAGAGGCGGAATATAAATGGGTATGACATTTAGCCTCCAGAAGAGATCTTCTCTAAAATTTCCTTTTCTTAT
Source organism: uncultured bacterium (assembly GCA_937924475.1). Taxonomy (GTDB): domain Bacteria; phylum Nitrospirota; class Thermodesulfovibrionia; order Thermodesulfovibrionales; family Thermodesulfovibrionaceae; genus Thermodesulfovibrio. The sequence goes on along the minus strand of CALDSV010000034.1, from coordinate 93,161 downwards.
CTCCTCTGAAAGGTCTACGTTAGTTGCTGAAATTATCCTTACATCCACATCAATAGTTTTTGATGACCCAAGAGGTTCAAATTTTCTTTCCTGAAGTACTCTAAGTAATTTTGGCTGAAGCTGTAGAGGTAGTTCTCCTATTTCATCAAGGAAAATAGTTCCTCCCTTTGCTTGCTCAAACCTTCCTATTCTTTTTACTGCTCCTGTGAAAGCCCCTTTTTCACAACCAAAAAGTTCTGCCTCAAGAAGATTTTCAGGAATTGCTGCACAGTTTATAGCTACAAAAGGTCCCTTTGCTCTTTTACTCTGGAAATGAATTATCTGGGCAATAAGTTCTTTACCAGTACCAGACTCACCAAAAAGTAAAACTGTTGCATCAGTTGCAGCCACTTTCATTACTGTTTTAATAACTCCCTGAAAAGAGGGAGACTGTCCAATAAGATTTGGTAAACTATATCTATCCTCAAGTTGAGATCTTAATCTAAGATTTTCATCTTCCATGATTTTATAACTCTCCCACAACTTAAGAAACTGACCAATCAAAGAGGCAACTATGGATAGTACCCGAATATCATCATCCACATCTCCCTGCTCCTCAGCATAAATTCTGTCAGCAGAGATAACACCCAAAATCTCATCTTCGATTTTTATGGGAACACACAAAAAGGAAATCCCCTTTTTATCTATTCTACTTCCAGTCTTATTAAGAAACTTTGGTTCTTTCTCAATGTCTGGAATGAACATCGGCAATCCTGTTTCCATAACTTTACCGACAATTCCCTCACCAATTCTATATCTTCCTCTCATCATCTCTTCATTTGTTAATCCATAAGCAGCAACAATGTTAATCTCTTCCCTTTTTTTGTCAAAAATAAAAATACTGCCTCTTGTCAAATTAAGCTCTTTTGAGAGAATTTCTAAAACTAAATTGAGATTTCGTTCAAGGTTAAAAGAAGAAGTTAAAACCCTACTTACTTCAAAGAGAGCCTTTAATTCTATATTTTCGTATTTATGCATAAATTACGGTAATCAATTGCCGTTCATTAATTATATATTCTAAATGCTGATTGAGTCAAGAAAATAAAAGGCAGGATGTGGAATCCTGCCTAAAATAGCAAACTCTAATTAGCTAAGATTTTCTGTATCATACTGCCTGTTGTCCTTTTTCTTTTGTTCTGATTCTTATAGCATCTTCAACTGGGATTATGAATATTTTGCCATCTCCCACATTACCGGTATAAGCATGTTCCTGTATAATTTTTATAACCTTTTCAACTAACTCATCTGGAACAACAATCTCAATTTTTATTTTAGGTATAAATAATACCTCCAGCTCTGAACCTCTATAAATCTCCTTATGTCCCTTTTGTCTACCGAAACCTTTTACATCTGTAATTGTCATTCCCTGAATACCAGATAAAACAAGTGCTTCTTTTACATCTTCAAGTTTAAAGGGTTGAATGATTGCCTCAATTTTTTTCATTTTAATCCTCCTTGTCTTTTTTCCCTTTTGTAATGATAGCTACTAAAGGTTATAGGCTCTTTCACCGTGTTGAGAAGAATCAAGTCCTATTATTTCCTCTTCTTCATTTACTCTTATCTTCATGAATATTCTAATAATCAGGAATATTAAGGCAGTCATTATCGCTGTGTAAACTATGGTTACTAAAACTGCGATTGTTTGTGTCCACAGCTGCCCAGGATTTCCGTAAAGAAGTCCTTTACCTGCCTCATTAATTGCTGGGTCTGCAAATACTCCTGTAAGAATTGCACCTATTATTCCAGCAACTCCGTGAATTCCAAATACATCAAGAGCATCATCATATCCGAGCTTTGGCTTCATTGCTGTTACACTAAAATAGCATAGGAAACCTACTACTGCACCAATTATAACAGAGCCAACTATATTAACAAAACCTGCTGCTGGTGTAATAGCCACAAGTCCTGCGATCATACCTGATGCAATTCCAAGGACTGTTGGTTTCTTGGTAATCATCCACTCTGTAAACATCCATGCAAGAGCTGCCACGGCTGTAGCGGTATTTGTATTCATGAAAGCCTGTGCAGCCAATCCATTTGATGCAGCTGCACTTCCTGCATTGAATCCAAACCATCCAAACCAAAGAAGAGCTGCACCTATTGCAACCAATGTAAGATTATTTGGGACAAGCAAGGTATTCTTTCTTTTACCAAGTATGAAAACTCCCATAAGAGCTGCTATACCAGCATTAATATGAACAACTGTTCCTCCTGCGAAGTCAAGGGCACCCATTTGTGCAAGAAATCCTCCGCCCCAGACCCAGTGAGCAACAGGCACGTATACAAGACTCATCCATAGAATTATAAAGAGGACCCATGCTGAAAACTTCATTCTTTCAATATATGCACCACTTATAAGAGCCACTGTAATCGCAGCAAAAGTAAGCTGAAAAACTGAAAATAAAACCTCTGGTATTGTTCCCTGTAATGAGTCAACCTTTACACCAGCTAAAAATGCTTTATCAAGTTGTCCAATTATTCCAGCTATATCTCCTGAGAAAGCCAAGCTGTAACCATAAACTACCCATAAGAAACTTGCTAAGCAATAGGTTACAAAGCTCATAGCAATAGTGTTAAGCACATCCTTTTTCTTTGCAAGTCCACCATAAAAAAGCGCAAGTCCTGGTACTGTCATAAGCATAACAAGAGCTGTTGCTACAATCATCCATGCCGTATCACCGGTGTCAAGCTTTGGCTGAGTTTGAGGCTGAGGAGTTTCCCCCTCAGCGAATATTAAATTTGTTGATAACATTAAAACCATCAAAATAAGCAAAAATATTGAAATCAATCTTTTCATTTTTTACCTCCTTTAAAAGCTAAATGTAATACCTAAACCTGCTACCCAAGTATCATCAAGATGTCCATTGGGGTTGTAAGGGTTTCCATCAACAATTCTCTTTGCCTTATTTGAAAGTGGAAACCAGTATTGGACAACAGGCTGAATAGTTAAATTCTTCGTAACTGGAATAGTAAGACCTGCCTGAAGTTTTCCATCGTGAAAGGCACTGTACTTTTTCCCTGTATAATCACCTGAAGCACTATCATAGGTTCTCCAGTAAGAATCATCACCTTTGAAGTATCCAAAAGATGCTGCCAGGTCAAGGGTAATATCTTTATAAACCTCAAAAGAATGGGAGAAAGATAAATTAATATATGTACCAGGATAGGTAGATATGTCACGGTAAATTGTAAGTGTAGGTTTTGAGATAATATCATAGCTTGCACTTAAGAAAACTTCTTCTGTTTCATCAGCATACTTAGTGCCATAGTAGATGTACCCAGCAGTAAGAGAAAGCTTATCAATGGCATAGGTATAGCTAAGAGTAAGATCAGACTCGTTAAAACTTTTTTGGCCTGGCCTATCAGGAACAAAACTCTGCGTTTGCCTTTCCCTTGAGTCAATATTGCCCCAGTAATTAACGGAAAAACCCTTATAAGAAACTGTAACAGAAGGTTGAAGAACAACACTACCTGAACTAAGCTCATAACCTCTGAAGATGTACCTGCTGTAAGCACCGAGGGAAACACTTCCTGTAACCTTGTCCTCTTCTGGCTTAGAGTCTTCTTTTTTCACTTCCTCTGCTTTGACCACAGAAAAGGAAAGAAGAAGAGCAAAGACCACCACTAAATACCTAAAACTTCTCATAACTGCACCTCCATTTGATTTTTTATTTTAAAAGCTAAATTCATGCCAAACTTAAAATTCATAAAAAAGGTTTTTTTTTCAATAAATTTTATATTTTTATCCTTTTTAAATTAATGACATTTTTGTAAGGTAGAACATTTTTGTAACATTTTAAAAAATACGATTATTCCTTTTTAGAGAGTTAAGAATTTATCTAAATGCCATAAATTTAAGATATAAAAAAACCAGGCAAGAAGGATTGAGAGAGGAGGGGTATTTTTTATAAAATCCTTCAGTGCCTGGTTATCTCTTAGACGGTTTCGCAGTAATCATAAGAAAGAGCATTGTATATCATTTCAATCTCCATGTCTCTGTCATCATCAAGGTTTCCAAATGCATCAGCCCTGCATTGTCTGTAGTGCTTAATTTGAGGTAGATATTCCATACATCTAAGTCTCAAATTTTCCAATTCTTCACAAGTTGGTCTTTTCATATCTCTGAATCTTCCCTGTGGAATTAAAGGAATTATATTCATTGCATCAATACCTATATTTTTTGCCTTCTTTGCAATCAATTCTATTTCTTCACAGTTTATGCCTGGAATTAAAACAGAGTTGATCTTTACATAAAAATTTTCTTTTTTAAGGATTTCCAAGCCTTTCCACTGATTTTCAATAATAGCTTTAGCAGCTTCTTCACCTTTCATTAATTTATCATTATAAAATGCCCATGAATAGATTTTCTCAGCTGTAGAGACTCTTAAAGCATTAATTGTAACTGTAACAGAGAAGACTTGAAACTCCTTTAGAATCTCCACTTTATTTGTAAGTTCAAGTCCGTTTGTGGATAGACACAGAATAGTATCTGAAGTCTCCTTCCTAATTAGATTGAAAAATTCAAATGTAGAACTGTTTGCAAGGGGCTCCCCCGGGCCTGCTACACCTACTACAGATATTTTCTGTCTATCCAACGCCACCAATACTCTCTCAAAGGCTTCATTAGGACTAAGAACTCTACTTGAAACTCCTGGCCTTGCCTCATTAACACAGTCAAATTTTCTGTCACAGTAATTGCAACTAATGTTACACTTAGGAGCCACAGGAAGGTGAAGTCTTCCGTATACTCCATGGGCTTCCTCAGAAAAGCAAGGATGTCTAATTATTTTATCTCTATCAAATTGCTCTTTCATCCTCTTCACCTGTCCTTATTCTTATTGCTTTCTCTACTGGGCAAACAAATATTTTCCCATCACCATGTTTTCCAGTTCTATTTACTTCCATTATTTTTTCGATAATCGAGTCAACCATATGGTCTGGAGCAACTATAGTAAGCATTCTCTTAGGTACAAAAAGGGCTACCTTTGGAAGCGTGTGCTCAAGAGCATATTTAGAAGGAGTGGGTATTAGTTTCACAGATTCGCAGTAGCTTTCAGGCAAGTCTGAATCAAGCTCTTCTATGCAGGCCTCACCTTTCTGTCTTCCTCTCCCCTCAACTGCCTGTAGACTAAGAGATGAAAAGCCAAGCATATCCAATGCTTTTTTAGTTACGGGTGTTTTATCTCTTCTTATTATAGCAATTATCTCTTTCATAGTCCCTCCTTTCCTGTTCTTATTGTAAAGGCTCGTTCAACAGGGTTAATAAAAATCTTTCCATCACCAATAAATCCGGTACGAGCTTTTTCTTCAATAATATTTACAACCTTATCTACATCCTCATCCTCAACAACTATCATTATGAGGGTTTTTGGAAGTTCATCATAGTGGACCGGTCCTACTTGAAGACCTTTTTGCTTTCCTCTTCCAAAGACTGGCATCTTTGTTAGAGACGGATATCCTGCACCTTCAAGGGCAAGAACTACTTCTTGTTCTTTCTCTGGTCTTATAAAGGCTCTAATTAATTTCATATCTATTCCTCCTTTTTATTTATTAATTTTTTTAACCATGGCGGTGGAGCAGTTTTTATTTTCTCATATAGTTCTTCAAGGCATTCTTCAATTAAAATCCCATCCTTAACTTTAAGTGGCATAATTCCCTTTTGAGAAAGCCTTGCAGCAGAGGGTGGTCCTATCTCTGTCATGTAAATGATTTTGCAGTCTGAAAGAGCTTTAACTTTATCCCAAACAAGGTCATTATGAATTTCTGGGAAGGCTCTTGTCTCCTCAATCGCTTTATATTCACCCTCTGAGAAATTTCTTAATTCTATAAATCTATAGCCATCTTCTTTAAATTCATAGACCACAAATTGATTACATCTTCCAAAATGTTCATTTACCGTTACTCCGTCTGTAGAGGCGAAGGCTATCTTCATTTTTGCACCTCCTTTCTTATTAACAAGTTTGACATATCATGAATAATATTCATACCTCCCTTATAGCCAATTGTAACCTTATTAGGATATCCTATGCTCTTGTAGACAGGAAACCCTATCTCAAGGAGAGAGACTCCTAAGTGTCTTGCTTTATACTCAGCATGACTATTTGAAAGAAGGATTTCAATATCACCTTGAAGGTCTGCAAGACCTCCTACTAAAATCTCTTTAGCCTGAATTTTATCTAAAAGCTTACATCCAGTGGGAATAACTACAAGATCTAAATCTAATCCCGCTTCATTTAGGAGAATAGAAAGACCAAATGCTAAATCAGGTTCTGTAGCTAATGCAGCTTTTCTTCCTGTTAGAAAAAATTGAGCGTCTCTCATACTGTCAATAAGTATTCTTCTCTGTCTTTTAATCTTCTCAGGTATTTCTCTTCCGCTTAAAAGAGAAAGAAAATTGAAAAATTCATCATTAGAAGCAATTCCCATAAGGCTATCAAAAATTCTGTATTCAATACCAAATTTTTCTTTAAGAATTACTCCTGCCTCTTTTAAACTTCTTCCAATTACTAAGGTGAATTCTGAGGATGCCATCTCATATATATCCGAAAGAGAAATACCTCCCTTTGTAATCCCTGAGAATTCTCTGTTTCCGTCAAGCTGAGATAGATCTGGTAAAATTAGCGGTCTTAAACCAAAAAGTTCAAAGAGTTCCCTTAACTCAGAAAAGTCAGCTGGTGTGAGATGTCCTCCTGCTATGATGTTTATCTGTCCCTTTTTTTTTTCTTATAATCTCTATCTGGAATAAGACTTAAGATTCTATTAACTGCCTCTGCATATCCAAATTCTAAGGACCCCTCATAGTCAGGAACAGGTATGTGAATTACTTTAAAGGACTCGTCACTTAATGTAGCTAATAATGGCTCAAGGTTTTCACCTCTCATATGGGATAATGCTCCTGTAATTACAGCCACTAATTGTGCACCTTTTTTCTTAAAATTTAAAATACTACTCTTAAGCTTTTCTTCTCCGCCCATGATAACTTCTTCACTAAATAGCTTTGTTGTAGCCATTACTATTGGTTCTCTAAAATGCTTTATAAGAAGTACCTTACCAAGAAAATTACATCCTTGAGCAGTATGAAGAAGAGGTAGAGTTCTATCTACTCCTTGCAAAGCCATAACGGCACCCACAAAGGGAGAATTTTTAAGAGGATCAACAGGAGCCCTCTTTAGTTTTATAGATCTTGGTACGATTTTACCCTTATCTTTTGAATAAAATTTTAAGGCTCTACTTATGTCCTCTGCAAGATTAAGGAGTCCTCTGTAGCCTGAGTATGCTCGATGACGTTCCTGATTTACATCAACAAAAGGAATTCCTTTTTTTATACCAAGATATAAGTTTCTTCCGCCAGCAATGAGAATATCCGCCTCTTTCTCTTTAATGATTTTCAAAATATTTGCTGGAGATGTGTCATCAAAGACAGAACAGTCCTTACTTACAAGTTCCTTTATCTTTTCTTCATCTTCATATGTACTTTTTTTGGTGCCCACCCCAACTACCTGAATGCCTAAATCCTTTAAAGCTGAAACCATTGACCAGGACTTTACACCACCAGTATACAGAACTGCCCTTTTACCAATTAGATCTCTAAATCTCATCATTTGATCACTGAGCTCGTTTTCCTCTCTCAAAATTATTCTCTCTACTCTTTCAGTTAAGCTCCCATTTTTGTCGATATATCTTGCAATATTTCTCAATGCGTTAGCAGTTTCTGTACTTCCATAAAAGGAGGCTTCAATGTATGGAATACCATATTTTTTCTCCATCTCAATTCCAATATTTACAAGAGCGCGGCTACATATAATAACATTGAGTTTTGCTCTATGTGCCCACTTTATCTCTCTGTATTTTGAGTTACCAGTTATTCTTGAAAGAATCCTAAATCCAGCTTCCTCAAGTAAAGTCTCAATAAAATACTGTTCTCCAGCAATGTTGTAATCGCCGATTATATTGATATCATTTTCATTTGTAAAGGGTGGTTCTTCTCTGCCTATCACATAATTAATTAAAACCTCACCAGCAATGCGGTTTCCTAAATTCTTGGGTCCAATAAATCCAGGTGCATTAACAGGAATAATATCCAATCCGATTTTTCTCTGAGCATTGATACAGAATCTCTCTAAATCCTCACCAAGTAAACCTGTTACACAGGTTGAGTACACGAATATTGCCTCAGGATTAGTCTTAATAGCAATTTCCTCTATAACTTCCATAAGCCTCTGCTCACTCCCCACTATAAGATCAAGCTCCCTGAGGTCTGAAGTAAATCCTCTTTTATGAAAAAATCCTCTATTTGAAATAGTTCCTCTTCCTTCCCATGAATTGGCACAGCATGATATGGGACCGTGAACCAAATGCACCGCGTCAGCTATGGGTTGAAGCACAATCATTGCTCCATCAAAAGCACAGGACTCTCCACCCCTTGAACGACACACTCTATGATGCCTAATTTCTTCTTCATTTTTCTTATTTATTGTATAGGTGTTCATAGAAAACTCCTATCTAATTAAGTCAAAGCTTGATGAATCCTTTGTCTCTCTATCCAACTCATCAAGAACAGTGTTTACCATTAATGTAAGTAGATTAAGAGCTCCACTATAGCCAATAATTGGATATCTATGCATGTGATGTCTATCAAAGATTGGAAAGCCTATCCTTATTAATGGTATTCCAGTATCTTTCCAAAGGGCTTTGCAGTAAGAATTACCAATTAGTAGGTCAACGGGTTCAGTGAAAAGAAGAGACCTAAGGTGCCACATATCCTTTCTTAGGTAGATTTTTCCCTCTGACCCAAAAAGGGGTTCTCTTTGAAGAATTTCCTTAGCTTCCTTTTCAAAATCTTCATCTCCATTGGTGCAAACAATGTGAACAGGAATCCCACCAAGCTCAAGAATAAAGCTAAGTAGTCCCAGTAACAAATCAGGATCTCCTATTAGGGCGAATCTTTTTCCATGAATGTAGAAATAAGAATCAATTATTGCATCAACTACTCTACCTCTTTCCTCAATTAATTCTTGAGGTATCTCCTTTCCGGTTAGATCCCTTAATGTATCAAGTAGTAAATCAGTATTTCTAATTCCTATCGGGTAGGGAAGATTAATAAAGGTTTGCCCCCATACTTCTCTAATAAATTCTCCGGTTTTGAGGGTCGAATATTTCTGAAGCGCCAATGTTGCCTTAGAGTTTATTGAGTCTTTTATCTCATCAAGAGATGTTCCTCCAGGATACATTTGGTATTCACCAAAATTTGGAGAGTCCAAAGTAGCGCTAATATCAGAGAGAATTATATATGGAACTTCCATCATGTTTAAAATTCTTTTTATTTCTCTATAATTCCCTGAATAGGTATCAAAACCAAGAATTATATTAATTTTTTCTCCTCTTTTAGCTTTTAATCCCTGCGTTCCATAACTCAATATACCTCTAAGCATAGCGTCATATCCGTTTATATGAGAACCAGTAAAACTCGATGTATTTGAATAAGGAGTAGGGAGTTGTTCTGGAATAACACCCTGCTGTTTTGCCTTTTTTATGAAAGCATTGAGGTCATCACCTATTACCTCAGCCATACAAGTAGTCGATATTGCAAACATTTTAGGTTTATATAGAGCATAGGCATTCTCAAACCCTTAAATCATATTGCTTAAACCTCCAAAAACAGCAGCATCCTCTGTCATTGAAGTAGACACAGCAGGTACTGGCTCCTTAAAATGTCTGCTTAGGTGACTTCTGAAGTAGGCAACACATCCCTGCGAACCGTGTACAAAGGGAAGTGTATCTCTAAATCCTAAGGCACAAAAGACTGCACCAAGAGGCTGGCATGCTTTAGCTGGATTAATCATGAGAGCCTTACGGTTAAAATTTTTCTCTTTATACTCATCTGTCTTTGTATATTCTTCAACCTTCTTTATATCCTCTTCAGTATTAGGACATTCAAACTCTTTTTTGTCTCTGAAAAGTTTTTCATAGTCCTCTCTTCTGTATAGTTTTATATGGTCTTGAATTTTCATCTTTCTTTCCTCCTTATAAGTTTCCATGAAGGATTATTTATTGCCATGTCCATGTCTCGAGCAAAAACAGGAAAACCATCAATGCCATGATAGGGGCCAGAATAGTCCCAAGAATGCATCTGTCTGAAGGGAATTCCCATCTTATGATACACATATTTTTCCTTTATTCCCGAACCTATCAAGTCAGGTTTCAGGGCATCAGCAAATTTTTCAAGCTCATAATGAGGAGGATCGTCATATATTAAAGCATTCTTGGATAGCTCAGGATAAGTTCTTTCATAGTCATCTCTGTGGGCAAATTCATAACCTGTGGCAACTACAACCATACCCAAGTCTTCATAAGCGCCTACTATGTGTCTTGGTCTTAGTCCTCCCACATACAGCATGACTTTTTTACCTTCAAGTCTTGGTCTATAGTATTCAATAATTGAGTCCATTTTTGGTTTATATTTTTCGATGACTTTTTCGGTCTGCTCCATGATTTTTTCGTCAAACCTTTTAGCTATCTTTCTCATACTTTCATAAATCTTTGTAGGACCAAAAAAGTTATATTCCATCCAGGGGATTCCAAAATTTTCCTCAAGATATTTAGCAATGTAGTTTGTTGACCTGTAGCAATGGACAAGAATGAGCTTTGGTCTTATTATGTTTGTAAGCTCATTAAGAGTGCAGTCACCAGGAATTTGTGAAATTACTCTTAATCCCATCTCCTCAAGAATCTTCCTCGAAGACCAGCATTCACCACCAATGTTGTAGTCACCAAGAATGAGAACATCATATGGGGTTTCTTTTTCAAGAACTCCTTCATTTTCTTTGCCATTGATCTGTATTCGTCTGCCTGAGGATGCTTTGGTGCATACTCAATAACAGTCATACGGTTAAGCTCTGCTTTTTGAACAATATTGTCTCTTGGGATAAAGTGAAGAAGTTGAGTCCCCAGTCTTTCAGCAAACTCGGATACTAATTCATACTCCTTGTCTACCTTTCTTGAGTTACATATAATACCACCGAGCCTTACTCCACCGCTTTGGGCATACTTGAGAATTCCTCTTGAAATGTTGTTTGCCGCATAAATTGCCATCATCTCTCCAGAGGTAACAATGTATATCTCCTTTGCCTTACCTTCTCTTATTGGCATGGCAAAACCACCGCAAACAACGTCACCGAGGACATCATAGAAAACAAAATCAAGATCAGGAGTGTATGCTCTGTTTTCTTCAAGAAAATTAATAGCTGTTATAACTCCTCTACCAGCACAGCCAACTCCTGGCTCAGGTCCTCCAGACTCAACACATTTCACTCCTTTAAATCCCTCAAGTAAAACCTCTTCAATTTCTAAGTCCTCTACTGCACCCTTTTGCCTTGCAAGATCCATAACTGTTGCCTGGCTTTTTCGGTTCAGTATAAGCCTTGTTGCATCAGCCTTAGGATCACACCCTACAATCATGCACTTATATCCAGCCTCTGCAAGAGCAGATACGGTATTTTGAGTTGTCGTTGACTTACCAATTCCACCCTTTCCATAGATTGCTATCTGTCTCATAAAAAACCTCCTTAAAAAATTTGAAAATATATAATCAAATTTTATGCCATCACATAACCTTTTGAAAATTTTGGCTTTTTTTAAGAAATAGATTATCAATATATTACATTTTTGTAGATTTCAAATTCTTTTTTTTGTAACAAATTACATTTTTGGTGGTTTTTATCAGATATAAAACTTGACAAATAATTTTTAGTATTACTAAAATCTATCTCTAAGAGGTAACCGTTTACCGTGCAAAAAGTATCTTCAGGCATAAGTGGATTAGATAATCTAATTGATCATATCTATCTGGGAGACAATGTAGTGTGGGAGGTTGACTCAGGCACCTCCTATGAGATATTTATTAGAAAATTCATAGAAAATTCATCCAAGGAATCGAAAGATATATTATATATAAGCTTTAATAAATCAGTTGCCACTCTTCTGAATGAATTTGGTAACATTGCCAATGAAAAATTCCACATAATTGATGGATTTACTTCAGGCAAAGGAAAGAATGACCCTACCTTTTTAAGAAGTTATGATAACATTAGCAAAAAGGCAGATATTATTAAACTTTCTAATCCTTATGATCTTGATGAATTAACAAGTGCCATTGCCTCTGTTGAGAGGAAAATCTCCCATCCAATATCATACATATTTGATAGTCTTACAGGGATACAAAACTTAATTAAAGACGAGAATCTAACATACAGCTTCTTTACCTATATGTGTCCAAGACTTTTTGATCTTGATAGCGTAGCTTATTGGATTTTAGAGAGAGATGCTCACAGTCAGAAATTTAAGGCAAATATTAGGCATATAACTCAGGTTGTTCTGGAACTATACAGACGTAAGGATAGTTTTTTCCTTAAGGCATTGAAGCTTGCCAGGAGGAAAAATCGTGATGCTTTTAAGCCTCATATTTATGAAATTACTGAAAATGATGAGATAAGAATTAAATTAACGGAACAACCGCTCTTTCTTGATATAGGAAGTAAATTAAGAGAAATAAGAATTTCAAGGAATATGAGTCAGAAGGAATTATCAGAGAAAGTTAATCTTACACCGGGATTTATCTCTCAGATGGAAAATAATCAGATTGTGCCATCTATTACATCTTTCATACAAATTTGTGAAGCTCTTGGAGTAAAGGCCAGTGAAATATTAAGTGACAACAAAAGTGAAGATAAAACTTTAATAAAAAAGCAAAGTATATTAACAAATCTTATAAAGAAATTTTCTAATACAGATATTTATGAAATTTTAGCTGATGAAAATTTTCAAGCTTATCTTGTTTTTATAGCACCTAATTCCTCATTGAAGGGACATTTCATAACAAAGAAAGAACCAGAGATTATATTTTTAATAAAAGGAGAAATAAATGTAATTGTTAACGGCTCTACATACAATCTTCAGGAAGGAGACTTTCTTTATCTTAAAAAATCCATGCCAGAAAAATGGCAAAATAAAGGGGGTGAGAAAGCAGAACTATTAGTTATAAGCAGATAATTATTAATTTTCAAAAAGTTTTAAAAAGGCAAAAAATTATCTTTGATATTTTTTTGCCTGAACGAGTTAGTAATACTATACTAACTCGCTAAAAATTTATTAATACTTTACAGGAGGATTTATTATGAATGTAGTACCAGGTCAACCAAATGCAAGTTCAGCAACACAAACTCGAAATAGGGTTTCAGATCCTGCACCTTATTCAGGAATTTGTTCAGTATGTCTTGATGGCTGTCCCGGATTTTGCGAAGTTGGAAAATCTTCTTTCAGAGGAAGAGAAGTAGTTTATCCAGTTCCTTTTGGAAAAATAACTGCAGGTGCAACAAAAAAATATCCTGTTGATTACTCTCATCTTAATATTCAGGGAACCTGTGTTGGTGCAGTTGGTGTAGAGCCCGATCCTGATAAAGCTACTTTTCCAGCAGTCAAAATAGAAAGAGAAATAGGAAAAGACTACAAAATTAAACTTCGTATTCCCATATTCACTGGAGCTCTGGGCTCAACAGATATAGCCAAAGATAACTGGGAGGGACTTGCTATAGGCGCAGCAATTTCAGGAATTATGGTAGTTATTGGTGAAAATGTTGTTGGAATGGATCCAAAAGCAGAATTTGATAAAAAAGGAAAGGTTACACATTCTCCTGAACTTGAAAGAAGAGTAAAATGCTTCAAAGAATGGTATGACGGATATGGAGAGATTATTCTTCAACAGAATGTGGAAGATACAAGGCTTGCTTCTGCTGAATACGCCATTGAAAAACTGGGTGTTACTTGTATTGAACTAAAATGGGGGCAAGGAGCAAAAGACATTGGTGGTGAGGTAAAACTTAAGAGCTTAGAAAGAGCCCTCGAGCTTAAAAAGAGAGGATACATAGTTCTTCCAGATCCTGAAGATCCGGTTGTCCAAAAAGGTTATAAACTCGGTGAATTTAAAGAATTCGAGAGACATTCAAGACTTGGTATGGTAGATTATGAAAGTTTTGAAAAAGCAGTTAAACATTACAGAAAAGCTGGTGCAAAGTTTGTTTCATTAAAAACAGGTGCTTATAGAATTACTGATTTAGCAAGAGCTCTGAGATACGCCTCTGATGCTGGCATTGACCTTGTTACTATTGATGGTGCTGGTGGTGGGACAGGTATGAGCCCCTGGAGAATGATGAACGAATGGGGTATTCCTACAATTTATTTACAGTCCATTGCCTACAATTTTGCAAGACAACTTGCTGAAAAGAAAAAATATGTCCCAGATCTTTCAATTGCAGGTGGATTTTCTCTGGAAGATCATATATTCAAAGCTCTTGCCTTAGGCGCACCTTACTTTAAAGCAGTATGCATGGGAAGAGCCCTTATGATTCCAGCTTTTGTTGGCAAAAACATTCAAAAATGGTATAATGATGGAAAACTCCCTGCAGAAATAGCAAAATATGGTAACTCTGTGGAAGAAATATTCATCACTTCAGAAATTCTAAAAAATAAATATGGAAAAGCCTTTAAGAAACTTCCCTGGGGTGCCATTGCTATGTATACCTTTGTGGATAGACTCACTCTTGGCTTAAAACAGCTCATGGCTGGAGCAAGAAAATTCTCCATTGAATACATCGACAGAAATGACATTGTGGCATTAACAAAAGAAGCAGCAGAAGTAACAGGAATTCCTTATGTTATGGAAGCTGATATGGAAGAAGCTCAAAAAATTCTCTTAGATTAATCTATGCTAAGGAGAGGCATTTGCCTCTCCTCTTTCCCTATTTTTGTTTGTTTTATTAGCTTAACATATGGTTACTTTTTGCCGTATGTTGACAAAATTTTATTAAAAAAGTATAATTTAAAATCTACTAAAAATTATATGAAAACAGAACATTATAGAATATTAGAAAAATCAAAAATTACAGATTTCTTAGACAAACTAAACACTATTTCTAAAATTGCTGCCCCTGTCTACAAAGGATTTAACAACTATGCTTTTCAGACCATAAAATCTGCAGAAGAGGTGAGTTTAAAATACATTCCTACAGTAATTCCACCAAAAAAATATTTCTTACCAACAAAAGACAGTTTATTAGAGTTCACCGTAGGAAATGAATTAAAGGTGGAACCTACAGTAGAGTATGAAAATCTTATTCTTTTTGGTGTTCATACCTGTGATATAGCTGGAATAAGATGCCTCAATATGGTTCTATCAGATAAACCAAAAGATACAGCTTATCTCATTAGAAAAAAACATATAACAATAATAGGTCTTGAATGCAATGACTACTGTGATGAATTTGCCAGTTGTGCTTTTGTAGGAGCTCATTTACCAACAACAGGATATGACTTAATGTTTACAGAACTTGAAGATTATTTCATAGTTCATATCCATTCTACGAAAGGTTCTGATATTATTGAAAAAACTGGATTATTTAAACCTGCTCAAACAATTCATATGGAGGAGCTTAAAGTTTTAAGAGAGAAAAAATCAGCTATATTTAACAACGAAATTCCCACAGAAAGAAGATATCTACCAGATCTTTTTGATCGCTCTTTCAATGCATCCATATGGAAAGAACTGGAGCAAAAATGCCTAAGTTGCGGTAATTGTACTGCTGTATGCCCTACTTGTTATTGTTTTGATATCAAGGAAAATGTAGATTTAAGTTTACAAGCAGGTGAGAGATACAGAGTATGGTTTTCCTGTCAACTTGACCCCTTTGCTAAAGTGGCAGGTGGTATTGACTTCCGCAGAGAGAGATCTGCAAGACAGAGGCATAGATTTTATAGAAAATTTAGATATCACATTGACCGTTATGGAATGGTATTTTGCACAGGTTGTGGTAGATGTTCTCGCACTTGTATGGCAGGAATAAAACTAAAAGAAGTTCTTACATCCCTAATTAGAGAATCAGAGGCAAAGATATGGCGAAAGTGGTTATAAAAGACTCTCCTTACAATCTCAAAAAAGCAAAAATATTAGACATAAAACCCTTAACAGAAAAAGAAAAATTATTCAAGTTAGTTTTTGAAGATAAAACATGGCTTGATTTTGAACCAGGACAGTTTATAATGGTCTCTTTAATGGGTATTGGCGAAATCCCTGTTTCTGTTTGTTCCTCACCACTTAACAGACATTACTTTGAAATCTGTGTAAGAGCAGTTGGTAAAGTTACAAACTCATTACATAAATTAAATGTGGGCGATATAATTGGAGTAAGAGGTCCTTATGGAAATGGTTTCCCCATAAAAATAATAGAAGGACATGATCTATTGATAATTGCAGGAGGATTGGGACTCGCACCTTTAAGATCATTAATCCTTTATGCAATTGATAACCGTAGAGATTTTGGAGAGATACACATACTCTTTGGATGCAAAACACCAGGTGAACTTCTATTTGAAGAGGAAATTGAAGAATGGAGTAAAAGACTTGATATTCACTTTGCTTGCACAGTAGACAGAGCAGATCCAGATTGGAAAGGTAATGTAGGGTTAATTACCTCCTTAATTCCAGGTGTTGACTTAGATCCTGCAAACACCTATGCTGCAGTAGTTGGACCACCTGTTATGTATAAATTTGTCATAAAAGAGCTTCTTGCTAAAGGATTACCAGTAGACCAAATTCTTCTAAGTTTTGAAAGACATATGAAGTGCGGTATGGGAAAATGTGGAAGATGTCAGATTCAGAATCTCTATTGCTGTAAAGACGGTCCAGTTTTTACATTTAAAGAAATAATGGATATGGCAGAGGCGCTATAATGAGTAAACCAAAGGTTGCTTTTTTTGATTTTGCTTGCTGTGAAGGATGTCAACTTCAAGTGGCCAATATTGGGGAACCTTTACTTGATGTTCTTGATATTGTTCAAGTTGTTGAATTCAGAGAAGTTATGTCTGAAAAATGGAATGGAGATTTTGATGTAGCTTTTGTTGAGGGAAGCATAACTGACGAGCATGCAGTAGAGAGAATTAAGAAAATTAGAGAGAGAAGTAAAATCTTAGTTGCTTTGGGTTCTTGTGCCACAATTGGTGGTGTTAATGGGATGAAAAATTCTTTTGACCTTGAAGAAGTAGGAAAATATGTTTACGGTGAATCCTATAAATTTTTCCCTACTCTTCATACAAAAGCTGTTCATCAGGTGGTACCTGTTGATTATTTTATAAATGGATGCCCCATATATCAACCTGAATTTTTAACAGTGCTAAAATGCATACTTCAAGGCATTCCCTATTATGTGCCTGAGTATCCTGTATGTGTGGAATGCAAACTTAATGAAAATGTATGCATGTATGATAGAGGAGTTACTTGTATGGGACCTGTTACAAAGGCGGGATGTAACTCTTGGTGCATAAACAATGGAAACATCTGTTATGGTTGTAGAGGACTTACAATAAACCCCAATACTGAAGGATTCAAAGAAGTTTTGAAAAATTATAAAATTCCTGAAGATTTCTTAATAAGAAAAATTGAAATGTATAATAAATGTAAGGAGTTTGATAAATCGTGAACGGGAATCTAACCATCAATGTTAACTATTTAACACGTGTGGAAGGTCATGGAAACATTGTTGTGGAAGTTAACGATGGAAAACTTCAGATATGTAGGCTTGAAATTGTTGAATCACCCAGATTTTTTGAAGCATTCCTGAGAGGCAGGTCTATTTATGAAGCTCCTCATATAACATCAAGAATTTGCGGAATCTGCGCCTGCGGACATACTCTTGCCTCAATTCAAGCAGCAGAGGATGCCTTAGGAATTAAACCCACAGAGCAAACCACACTCCTAAGAAAGTTACTCCTTCATTATGAAGAGCTTGATAGCCATATTCTTCACATATATCTCCTTGTTGCTCCGGATTTATTGGGTGTTCCGAGCTTTGTTCCCCTTATAAAATCTAACCCTGAGCTTGTAAGAAGATCCCTAAAAATGAAAAGACTTTGCAATGAACTGTGTGACATACTGGTGGGCAGGCATGTTCATCCTATATCTGCTGTTGTAGGTGGATTTACAAAACTTCCTTCTTACAATGATCTTGAAGAAATGCATAAAAGACTTACAGAATTAAGAGCAGATATTGAAACTACTGTTGAGCTTTTCAGAAAAATCACTTTCCCAATTTTTGAAAGAGACACAGAATATGTGGCACTTGTAAATGATGAAGATGAATATCCTCTTCTTTACGGAGACATTGGCTCCACTGATGGATACAGAGTTAGCAAATATGAATACAAAAGCGTTACAAATGAATTTATAGTTCCCTATGCCACTGCCAAGAGAACAAAATGGCATAGAGAATCCTATGCAGTTGGTGCTTTAGCAAGATTTAATCTTAACCATGAAAAGCTCCATCCAAAAGCAAAGGAAGCAGCATTAGCTTTAAATTTAAAACCAAAATGCATAAACCCCTATTTAAATACAGTTGCTCAGATAGTGGAATGCGTTCATTGTGTTGAAGATGCCTTAAGAATTATTGAAACTTTATGGCAAAAAGGAATCAACTATGACGAAGTTGTCATACCTGATATAAATGAAAGAGGGATTTTACCTCAGCGTTCAGGAGAAGGGATAGGTGCTGTTGAAGTTCCAAGGGGTTTGTTAATTCATCATTACGAATGCGATGAAAGGGGTATATTCAAAAATGCAAACTGTATTATTCCAACAAATCAAAACACCCACAACATAGAACTTGACATGTTAAAGCTTGTACCTGAAATTATAAATCAGTCTCAAGAAGAAATCACCCTTGCCCTTGAAATGCTTGTCCGCGCCTATGACCCATGTATTTCCTGCTCAGTTCATATGGTTAAAGTCAATTTTAAATAGCCGATAAATCTTCTTTCTTATCTTTGACAAGTGGCTTAAAAGACTTGAAAAGCAACCCTCATGAAATCTCTTTTCCAGATTAACTATCTTCTTGCTTAAAAAGAAGTATCGCAAACTTTAAATCTATAATCTCAAAAGGTGGCTATTTTTCCTAAGCCAATCTTTATGCCTCTCATAATCAGGCATCATAATTTTCAGTTTATAGGTACTAATTAGAAAGTTATCTAAAATTGTTCCTCCTCAACGATAATTCCAGATTGGTATATTGTCTCTTTAATCTTATCTTCATACTCAGTTATTGTCATAGTCCCGTCCTCAGCGTAAATCTCAACTATTATATTTAGAGTGTTAAACCTTTGTCTGATAATGTTTATCATTCCTGCAATAGTGGATATTTTACCTGCTGGGACATTTAGTTTAAGCCTGATTCTCTCATGCTTCTCTTCAATACTTTTTTCTTGATCAGAGGAGGAGTGAGCTTGAACAAGTCCTTTCTCTCTTTTTTCATTAGATTCATACCTTTCGGGCTCTCGAGATTTGTATTTATATGACGCTTCCTCTTCTGATAGGATGATTTGTTTAGTTTCAGGCTTACACAATTCCCTTCGGATTATAATTTCACCTTCTTCTATCTTGGGTTCAAAGTCCTCCTTAAAGTAACGGCAGAGAGGTTTTCCATCTTCTATCCTTCCTACTCCAAATAGTCCTTCTTTAACTCCTTTTTTGATAGATTCCTTAAGCACTTCATCCCTTGTAATTCTTATCTCGCCTGGTGTTTTATAAAAGGCTTCAAAAATATTCTTTGTCTCTACATAGTCCTTATCATTCAGGTATTTACTCTCCAAAATTAGATGGCTAAGACTTTCAAGGATTTCACCCTCACTCCTAAGCCTTTCGTATATTTCTTTATCTATGGAAATCTTTTCTCCATGTGTGGGAATTCCCAAATCAATTTCTTTAAACTCATCTTTTATGGGGATAAAAACAAGGCGATAAAGGCTTTTTATTTGATCTTTTACTTGGCTTTCCATCTTCCTCAATCTATCTTTTACTTCCCTCCCTTTGTCATCTGAGATAAGGAGAGTTTTGTCCTTCTCAATGAGACTATAAGCAAGTTTTTTCTTCATAAAGTTGTTAAAACTTACCCTTTCGCTGTCCAATGGGCAGAGGAATATTAGTGTGTTGCGATAAATTCTTGGCCTGTCTCCGTAGTTATCTAAGAAATCTTTAAGCTTTTCAGAATCTTTTAGCACAATCAACTTTAGCCTTGTTGTATCAGGAATGTCTCTGGAATTGTTAGGCCATATATAAACATCAAAATATTTTTTTTCAATACTGTTTCTTAAAAGATCATGCTCCTCTCCTTCAATACTATCTTGGGTTATGTTCTCCATTTTTATTAAAAGTATGCGGTTTAAGTTTGGTTGGTTTGTAAAGAAAATCCCCATATCGGAGAGATAAAAGAGATGTTCTTTTAACTTTTCTACCGCGTCTGTAATTATGCTGCTGGGTTCGCCAATTATAGCACAGGAAAGCTTTATTTCATTGAGGGTTGCTCCCTTTTCTGGTCCTCCAGAAAAGGAATACATAAAAATCGTTGTTGTAACCTTTGTTCCAAAAGAATAAGAAATGTAGGCATCACCAAGGCTTTTATCAACCTTTTTGGCACCCGAATCCGGTGCTGTAATGTCTGAAGAGATGACGCTTTCGTACTCATGACCAATATATTTTATGAGCTCTTCTCTTATCTCACT
This sequence comes from uncultured bacterium, assembly GCA_937924475.1. GTDB lineage: Bacteria > Nitrospirota > Thermodesulfovibrionia > Thermodesulfovibrionales > Thermodesulfovibrionaceae > Thermodesulfovibrio. The sequence goes on along the minus strand of CALDSV010000034.1, from coordinate 72,527 downwards.
GGTACTTAAATCAATATCTGACAATCTTATAAAGGTAATATTGGAATTTCTCAAAGAGTACACAACAAGTGAAAGGAATCTAAGTATCCCTCTTGTTCTTTGAAAAGTGGGAAAGCTTCCCCAACGTTTATACAAAACATCAATAACCTCTGGCTGAAAAGGATAGGTTTTTAAAAACTTTTCACGATATTCCGCTTTTTCCACTCCTTCGGGAAGTATCTTTTCTTTGTCAGCATAGTCCAAAAATTCTTCTATAATTTTCTTTGCTTCTTTGAGATTAATCTCATTAAAAAGCCTTCTTTTGATTATTTCTGATATCTCCTCATCCTGCACCGGAGTATGAATCTTTTCAACTCTTCCTAAAATATTTTGTAGAGATTGCAAGAGTTCTTCGGATTTTTCATCTCTGTAGGGATCACTTGATGGAAGCGAGATAAAGAGGATGGTTTTTTTTAAGTTTTTAACTGTACTGGTTAGTTCTTGTAAGAATAGAAGAGTTTGAGATGCGAGGTTTGAATTCTCTACCTTTATTCCTGAGGCCTTGACTACATAAGCATGGATTTCATCAAATAATAGTAAAAGAGGCTCCCCTTTCTGTAAGAGTTCTCTTAACCTTTCACCGCCGGGAGATATCTTTCCCTTAAGCTTTTCTATTTTACCATCCAGTTGCTTTTCCAAAATCTCCCATAGTGTTGGTTCATCTCCTCCAACCGAAAGCTTATCTCCAGATATAACAATTACATTGGCTCCCCAATCCTTTGCCTTGTGATAAAGGGCAATCAAGGAGTGAGTTTTTCCTCCACCAAAAGGAGTTTGAAGTTGAATAACTGCCTCTCCACCTTCTCCTTTTAGCCTTTTTTCTGCTATATTTAACAAGTTTTCTAATCCTGCGGTAATAAAGGTTTTTCTAAAGAATATGTCCTTATCGGTATACTCCTCGGTTGCTCTTCCTTTGAATACTTCCCAAAGGTCTGCGGCAAAGGTATCTATATTAAGCCTACCATCCAGTATGTCCCTATGTGGTGGGGCTATTGACCAGAAGCTTTTCATCCGAATAATCCTCCTTTGCTATTTATTACTTCATTAATTAACCTTTCTTTCCCAGATAGAAACCCGTCAAGAAGTTTTTTCTCTTTGCTCTCTATCCCTAAGGTCTCGGATATTGCTTGGGCTACCTTGTAGAAAACTTCCTTTTGTCCGTATCTGCTCTCTTTCAAAATCTTTTTCATCTCCTCCCTTTTGCCTTCCTTCCATAGGAGTAGGACTTTGTGTAGTACATCTATCAACTCCTCTGGTTCCTCAAGGTCTTTCAAATCCCTATCTTCGGGTCCCAAGACCTTAATAAACTCCTTATCTTTTATTATAAATTGCCTGTTCCATTCCCTTGTTATGTCAATGCCCACGCTTTGGGCAAGCTTCCTTGCCTCGTCAAAGGAAACCTTTGATGATCCATAAGTCCATCGGTAGAGTAGGTAAAATCTTGTTAAGGGAGAGAGCTTTCCAGATACTCCATTGTGTAAAATCTGCCTTACTGCATAGTCTGTTACAATTTCTCTAACAAACTCAAGCAACCTATCAGCCCTTACGATATTTCCTTCAAAATCCATAACCTTTTCGTATTTACCAAAGACTTCAATGGCAGAGCCAATTGCCGCAACAAAAAAGTCTGCTCCCGAGATCCCCTCCTTCCAAAAACTCTCAAGCTTTCCATAAATATGTTTTTTTATCTCCTCCTTTACATTCCTTAAAAAGCCGGTTTTTTCCCTTTCCATCTTCCTACAAACTATGTATAGGGATGATGCCAAGGAAGCGGTTTCCTTAGCGTTAAGCCTTGATTCCATCTCCGTATGAATGGGCCAGGTGGCAGTAATGACCAAGCCAGAATCCAAAAGGGAGTTTATCAAAGTTTCCCATCCCTCTGTGGATTTGTGAGCATAAACAATTACCGCAATCCCATTGGGCTTTAAAACCCTGTGGATCTCCTCATAGGCTTTTTTTAGGTTTTTTTCAAAAAATTCCTTTGCCTTTTCTCTATTGCCGTGCCTTGTAGGATTGGCTACTATTTCCTTTGACTTTGGAGTAAGGGGTGTGGCAAAAAGCTCTGGGTATAGGTCCCCTATGCTTCTTTTTAGCCAAACATAAAAGAAGTCGGAAAGCTCCGCATAATTTACATTGTCGTAATAAGGCGGGTCTGTAAAAACGGCATCAAAAAAGTTATCGGGATAGGGAAGTTCTGTGGCAGATGATTGGGTGATGGTGGGGATTTTGATGGTCTTCATTTTTTCTTTTCCTCCTTTTCAAGTTCTAAAAGAATTTCACACAGTTTGGGTTTGAGTTGATGTTTTTGCTTGATAGCTTTTGGAATATTTTTAGTTGCCTCGCCAATAATCTCAAACTTTCTAATAACTGCGCTTGAAGTTTTATCGTCATTTTTAAATTCTTCAAAAGTCATACCTGACACGAACCTTTCTATAGCATCCATAGCTTCTAAGATATCTTTGATGTATAGGGCTACATCTCTTTTCATATATTTACCACCTCTTTAAAAATCCTTTCTTTAAGCTCTGGTCTTATACTGTCATAAGGAACCACATCAACGCTTTTTATCCCGAGTTTTTCCTCCAAAAAGATGGCAATGCCCACAAAATCAAAAAGAGTTGCCCCTTCGTAGAATTTTACAAGAACATCAAGATCGCTTTTCCTTTTCTGCTCACCACGAACATAAGAACCAAAAATTCCAATCACTTCCGCTTTATATTTTTCTCTAATCTCTTCTTTTAAGCCTCTAATCTCCTCTACAATTTGAGCAACCCCTTTATTTTTGCTAAAAGACGCCTTTCTTCTCATACTCCTTAACTTTCCTCATCTTCTTCATTTTCTTCTTTTGAAAATGTGGCAGATGATTGGGTGATGGTGGGGGTTGAGTTGAGATTGTGTATTTGGGAACAATGAGAGATGGCTTCTAAAATGGGATCCAAATCCCAACAGCCTCGTGAATCACTAAAAGGATTAACTTCTCCATAATCCCATAACATAGGCAAGGCTTGCCTATCAAATGCTCGTTCAAAAGATATAACATCAGACCTCCATCTAACTAATACAGTCAAGTATGTTATCAACCTATCCACTCCCAAAGCCAAATAACTCACCACAGCCTTTGCATATTCTTTGTCGTATCCTTTTTCCACCATTTTTTTGTATGCTTCCCTTACCTTTTCTGTAAAGGTGATCAACGCCAATTTTTGGCGAGAGTTGAAAAGGTTGCCCCACTTTGACATTCCATAAAGCCACATAACTCGCGGCTTTACAGAGTTCGGATCTATCTCCTCATCTGGCACAGGGTCTATTCCCCACTCTTCCATAAGCTTTTGCCTTTTAACTTGTAGGTATTCTTCTGCTCTTTTGAAAGCTTCCAGATCCTTCTCCGTTGCCAGCCTGTATCTTTTCCCACTACCATTGGGATTACTCAAAACCACCGCAACCATTCTTTGCCCAGCCTTTCCCTCTTGAAAGAGGCTTCTTACGCTTTTATCATCCGCCACAGAGCCACAAACCAAGCATTTAGCAATAGCCCTGCTTACTGTTCCCTTCTCTGGGTCAAAGTCCTTTGGAAAGGGAGAGTCCTGTCCCACTATTTCAAACTCCACCCTTTTATCCTTTACATAGGGCTTTAGGGCTATTTTTCTATTGTCCTTTTTGGCAAGCCAGAATTGTCGCATAAGGGGAATTTCTGCATTACATGCTGGATTTTGGCATGGTATGGTCCTTGCCCATATATAGCCCACAGGAATAGAGCCATCTGGATCTGGTGGGTAAATCTTTCCAATCTCTCTTTTTGCTTCCTCTAAAACCCTATTTCCCCATTTTTTTACATCTTCCAAAATTTTGTTGTTTACTTTTTTTCCCCTTTTACCTCTTGACCAAATTCTTCAAATTTTATTTCCACCACCCCTGGCTTTCCGTACTTCATAGGGTATTCAAGGGCGCATTTTAGGATCAAAACCGCCACTGGGTTATAGTCGTTGGCATAGGTTTCCAATCCAAGCCTTAAACACTCAAGGGGAATGGAACCACCGCCCGAAAAGGGATCCAATACTCTAAGGGGCTTTCCGCCCTTTGCCTCTAAAATATCCCTCCTTGCCTTATCAATTAAGGCTTTGTTTAAGGAGTTTTCCCACTTTGCAAGGTTTATGATAAAGTTTCTCGTTTTGTCCTTTTCTACGATATCCTCTTTTGCTGGTATCAAGGCAGAATAAATGGTAGTCCTTGACGATGCCAAGGGCCTCCTTGCCCACCATATATGCAGTGTGGAAATGTGCCCATGCCTTATGTTTTTTTCCCTTGCAGACTCTTGGCTTACCTCTTTAACAGGGAAGCTATCTTCTATATAGCTTTTCATCTTGCCCTCCAATCTTTTTTCCCTTTTGCTTCCATTCTTCCGTTGGCACTATAAACCTTACAACCTCCACCTTTTCCACAGCCTTTAAATTCTCTGCGGGGTTATTTATTATATAAAGGGTGGGAGTTGTGCTTGCGTTGGCAACCACATAAAGCCAGTATTCTTCTTTAAACCTTTTAGCCTTTAGCCATTCGTTGGTAGTTAGGGCAATATCACCTTCTTGATTCCTTGCCTTTACTTCTATATACCTGGTTTCTTTTTCTCCCTTTGACCTTATATCGTATCCTAAGTTTTCCTTTGAAACATCTTCAGGCTTTCTTCCTTGCTTTCTCTCGTGCTCCATAACAATTTTCATGCCTATTCTTTCTATTTCTTCATCGCTTTCCATTTCCTTAGAGGTGTTGGGAATTACATGTATAGCACCTAAAAACTGGGGCATAGATATTCTAAGACTTGTCTGTTGTTCTATCTCTCTTTTTAGCTTTTCCAAAGCTTCCTCATATTTCCTCTTTTTATCTTCCTTATTTCTAATAACAATCTCTACCTGTTCTCCTGATTCTTCTCTTTCATAAAATTCGGTGAGTTCCTCATCAAGCTTCCCTATTATATATTCAAGAGATTTAACTCCGTATTTTATTTTTATCTCTGTCTGTCTTTTCCTCTCTTTTAGTATCTCCTCCTTGTATCTTTCAACTAAATCTATGGCATAATTCTGTGCCCTCTTTTCTGTTATGTCCAGACTAACATTATCTTTTGTATCCACCGGCACAAAATCCCACAGGATTGCGGGATTTACCTCCATTAGCTCTTTTCCATCATCATATATTGCCAAAAGGCGTTTGCCAGCAGTATCTCCCTTACCATCCTTCACCTCTCCCTCAAAAAACCATATTGTTCCCCCATACCTTCCCGATGGGTCTTCAAATAGTGCACCCTTTTGTAATTTAACAAAATGATTTTTAATTACCCACTCAATCAATGCCTCAAGGAGGGGATGCCCAAAAGAGATAAAATCTGCATCGGGATTTTTAGAGGCAATATACTTGTCAAAGGTTACCTTTTGATAAGACTTTAAAATAAAACTGGATGAGTTCTTAAAATTATTATCTCCCGCAATTTTCTTAATTTCGTAAGGGATAGAATCTATTGAAATGAAGCCATCTTTTCTAATCCTATACTTTCCTCCTGCAAGGCACAAGGCTTTTTTGAAAAATTCCTCCACATACTCCGGAACTAATCTATACTCTTTTGCCCTTTCTGCCATTTCCTTGATTCTTGTAAAATCAATATTTCTCGTTGCCAAGCTTTCTCCCAACGCATCCTTGATTCTTTTTAGGTATTCTTCGTCTATTTTAATATCCAATTCCTTTATTATCTCATCCGTACTCTTTGCATTAGATACTGCCTCTAAAATAAGCTGATAAAGATTTACACCTTGAAAGACTTCTCCAATAACATCAAAGACCTTGTCGCTTCCTATGGCGTTTCTAATTTCTTCAAGTTTATCAAGGATTTTAACTAAAACTTTTCCTTCTCTTGTATCCTCTGCTATTAAGTTGAAGATATAAACATCCTTTTGTTGTCCATATCGATGGATTCTTCCCATCCTTTGTTCAAGCCTGTTAGGATTCCAGGGTATATCATAGTTAATCATAAGGTGGCAAAACTGTAGATTTATACCTTCACCAGCAGCCTCCGTTGCCACCATAATTTGAGTTTCATTTTTAAAAATCTTTTCCGCTTCTATTCTCTCGTCCAACTTCATCCCACCGTGTATAAAATTTACCTTGTAACCCCAAGTCCTAATCTTGTCCACCAAATATTCAAGCGTATCCCTGGACTCAGTAAAGATTAATATCTTCTCATTGCCTCCAATCTCTCTGATCTTCCTAATGCCTTCTGTTATTGCAAGATTCAATTGTTGTAGCTTGATTTCCTTATTTTCCTCTACGATCTTTTTTGCCTTTTCTATCAGCTGGCGAAGTATGTTTATCTCTTCTTTTAGTTCTTCCCTATTTCTCGCAAAGCTAAGGGTCTCCCATTGTTTCTCTTCATTTATCCTTTCCTCTTCCTAGTAATCTTCTATCTCTTCAAAGTCTATGTCTCTCTCTATTTTGGGTAGTTGGGATGATTTAAGGAGTTCCTCAAGTCTATCTTTTCTCCTCTCAAGAGATTTAAGAAGTGCATAACAGCTTGAAGCCATCCTTCTTTGTAAAATAAACAAAGCAAAAGCAACATTCCTTCTTTTATCATAATCTTTTGCTTTGTTGTACTGGCTTATAACATAGGCGGAAAGTTCATTATATAGCCTTTTTCCCTCGTCTGACAGTCTAAATTTGATAGTTTTTGGATAACGGTTTGTAAAAATGGGCTTACCATCAAAATCTCTTAAGACTTCTTTTAACCTTCTAATAAAAAGGGGATTATCCTTATCTCTAATAGATTCTTTTATTAGTTCAGGGGTAGCAAAAAATCCCGGTTCCAAAAGGTCAAGGAAAAGTCTATAGTTTTCTGGGTCTCCTTTGTGAGGCGTTGCAGTCAAAAATAGGAGATTTTCTGAAGTTTTTGAAAGGACTTCCCCTAACTCATACCTATCGGTCTTTTTGGTCTTATCTCCATATCTGTAAGCAGCCATTTTATGCGCCTCATCCACTATAACCAATTCCCAATCAACACCACTTAAAGATGATAGGATATCTTTCTGCTTTGCAAAGTCTATTGAAGTGATAACTTGATTTTCCTTCTGCCATATATTTTCTCCATAATGGGCATCTAATATATTTCTATCAATTACCACAAAGGTTTCCTGAAATTTTTCCTTTAACTCTCTTCTCCACTGATCTTTTAGATGACCAGGTACCACTATTAGAATTCGTTTCGCCATACCTCTTAGCTTTAATTCTTTGATAATTAACCCTGCCATGATAGTTTTTCCAGCTCCGGGATCGTCCGCTATGAGAAATCTTATGCGAGGAAGCTTTAAAACATAGCCATAGACCGCCTCCAGCTGAAAAGGTAAAGGGTCTATTTTGGAAATATTCATTGCCAAGAGAGGGTCAAAGAGTGAAGCAAGTTTAAAGCGTTTTGCCTCAAGGGCTAAAAAAGCTTCGGAGGCTTTGGTTGAAAAATCCAAAATAGAATTTAATACCTTAATCTTATCAAGATCTTCTTTTCTTATTAACTCGTCTATATGCTCTTTGGAGTAATTGGTTGCACCTAAGATATAGATATGATTAGCGCGTTCTTCAACCTTCTTTATTTCTACAGGCTCTTGCCAGAAGGGTCCCTCAATTATATCTCCCTCTTTAATCATATTGAATACCCCCTGATACACGCTTTAAAAAGAGCATACCAAAGATATACTCCTTGTATTCAGAGGCATCCATCTTACCCCTCAGAATATCAGCAGCCTTAAATAGATGTGTTTCAAGCTGTCTTAGTGTTATTTTTTCTTGATTCATAGTTTAACCTCTTCCAGAGGTATCCATTTTAACTAATAAATTAATAAAAATCTTCTCCCTCTGTCTCCCTTTTTTGGAATTTATGTTATTCTATCAAATGCCTAAAATGATTTTCATGGAAATTTTTTCGTCAATTTTTTAAATTTCCCATATATTATATTTCTGAATAAGCAAAATCTCAAGTGGGCGAATTGATTCTTGCACATAAATGTTATTTCGCAATGACTACCCACTCCGTCATTGCGAGCAGTCTGTAAGGACTGCGTGGCAAGGTTTAAAAATTTTTTTACGAGGGAACTTCTATTTTAAGCAACTTTAGTTATGTTATAATTTTATTCTTAATGGCGATGGAGTTCGCCTTTTAAGTGCTTCTAAGTTTTAGAGGCTAATGACTCCTACTCTCAAAAAGGGTGTAGGAGTTTTTTTATTTTTTAGGAGGTTATTACCTATGCATGAAGTATGGATGGTTGCTTCTGTTTGGATTGGACTTGCCCTCCTGGCAGCTCTTATTAGCAAATGGCTTAAATTAGCTACAGCTCTTTCTGAGATTATGGTAGGAACACTGGCTCAACTTCTGATTACCGGTGCTTTGGGATTAAGCCTAAATGCAAACGAGCCATGGATAAAGTTTCTTGCTGGTGCAGGCGCTATAGTCCTTACTTTCCTTGCTGGTGCTGAAATTGACCCTGAAGTATTTAAGCTTAAATGGAAAGAAGCAACAATTATTGGGTTGGTGGCTTTCTTAGCTCCTTTTCTTGGTTGCACTGCTATTGTTTATTATCTGCTTGGTTGGACAATAAAAGCGAGTTGGCTTGCTGGTGTTGCTCTCTCAACAACATCTGTGGCAGTTGTTTATGCTGTGATGCTTGAATTTGGTCTTAATAAGACCGACTTTGGCAAGATTATACTTGCTGCCTGCTTTATTAATGATCTTGGAACAGTTTTAGCACTTGGATTTATCTTTTCACCCTTTACAATTAAAACAGTGATATTTGCATTTGTTACGGTGGCAGTGATGATTCTTCTTTTGTACATTACTCCAAAATTCTTTAAAAAATATGGAGGCAAACCTTCAGAGATAGAAGCAAAATATCTATTGCTTTTCCTTTTTGGTCTTGGAGCCTTGGCAGCATGGTCTGAAAGTGAACCTGTCTTACCTGCCTATATAATTGGCATGGTTTTAGCAGGCTCTGTAGGTAAAGATCATAACCTTATAAGAAGATTAAGAACCTTGACTTTCGGACTTCTTACTCCTTTTTATTTTATTAGAGCAGGTTATTTTGTCTCTATACCTTCACTTCTCTCAGCACCCTTTGCTCTTTTAGTGTTATTCATGGGTAAGATGATTACTAAGTTTTTAGGAGTATTACCTATTACAAAAGCTTTTAAATATGCTCAGAAAGAAGGTATCTATACTACGCTTCTTATGTCCACTGGACTTACTTTTGGTTCTATATCTGCTCTTTTTGGATTCACCCATGGTATAATTGACCAGCAACAATATTCTTTACTAATTACAGCAATTATAGGAAGTGCTGTTGTGCCAACCTTGATAGCAAATGCGTTTTTTATACCTCGCTATTTATTAACAAAAAAGAAGGAGGGATAGGTTATGTTAAAGAGGATACTTGTAGGTTTCGATGGTTCACAACCATCCTATAAGGCTTTTGAGTTTAGCTTAGAGCTTGCAACTCTTTGTCCAAACACAGAAATGGAGATAACAGTTCTTTCTGTTGCTCAGCCACCTGAACAAGCCGATATTGTTGAGATGCGGGCTGTTATTGACAATGCCAAACAGTATTATGAAGAACGCTTCAAAGAATTAAAAGAAAAGGCAAAGGAGAAAAACATAGAGATAAAAACAGAAATTGCAGTAGGACATCCGGCAGATCAAATAGTGAAATATGCAAAGGAAAACAATATTGACATGATTATCCTTGGTCCGAAAGGAAAATCAAAAATTGAAAGCTGGCTTGTTGGCTCTGTATCAAAAAGAGTCTCCACCTATTCCCATTGCACAGTTACAATTGTCAAATGATTTAAAATGATATTTTTCTGTCCTTATTGTTGGAGAGAAATTGGTGAAAATGAAAGAAAATGTCCTCACTGTGCTATGTTTCTTGTGGAACATGACAAAAAAGACTTTGAGGAAAAATTAATAAATGCCTTGCGACATCCAGTAAGAGATACTATTGAGAGGGCAGTATGGATTCTTGGCAAATTAAAGTCTCATATAGCCGTGGATGCGCTAATAGATTTGTTTAATTCCATAGATAACCCCTTTTTAAAAAGGCATATATTGGAAGCTCTCTATGAAATAGATTCAGAGCCCGCTAAAGCTTTTATTATAAATTGCATTGAAAATGAAGAGGGAATTGTTAGGAAAAAAGCCATAGAGCTAATGGAAAATTTTTCTGAAAAATACAAGGGTGATATTTAGATAATTAGCTACTTTACTGAAGAAGAGTTAGTATTTTATAGGCTGTTACTATAAGAATCAATATAGCAAATATCTGTTTTACTCTTACACTGGGAACAAAAAGACTCGTTGTCCTCGCACCAAAAAAAGAAAATAAAGCTCCCACTAAGACAAGCCAAACAGTTAATTTAATATTCCAATGGGCTGTCTGAAGATGCGGTAAAAGGGCAGAAAAAGAAGGAGGACAAACAGCAAAAGCATTTATACCAGCGGCTCTTTTAGGGTTAAAACCTACTAAAATCAAAGTTGGCATTAGTAAGAATCCCGGTCCTACTCCGAGGAAACCAGAAAGAACTGATATAGGTATAGCTAAGACTGCTGCTAATTTAAAATTCTCCTTGCCTTCCGTAGCTTTCAAGGGTTTAAATAACCTGTATGCCAGATAAAATACTGCTAAAAAGTAAATAATCCATACATAATTCTGGGGCACATACTGGACAATATAAGCACCAACTGGCGCGGAAACTGTGGTAATGATTGAAAGGATAATTGCTTTTTTCCAATCCACAAAACCACTTTTAGCGAATCCTAAGGTGGAAAGTAAAGCAGTCACTCCGTTAAGAAGAAGACTTAGAGGTTGAACTTCATGGACAAGGTCTTTCATAAAAAGACCCAAAAATGGTATAGCGGAGAAAGCCACACCAAGACCAAGCATTCCGGAGACAAAAGATAGTATAGCAAGACCTACAATTATAATGATGTTTTCTTGCACAGAAAATTTTATTAAATTTAATTAACAGTTGTCAAAAATTAATTCTTTCCATCTCCTTTTCAATGGAAGCTTTCTATTCCTTTTAATATCAAAGTGAGAATTCCATTTTTCATTGTCATTGCGAGGCTCACGAAGTTAGCCGTGGCAAACTCCCCCCTCGTCATTGCCTTTTTTTGTCACTGCGAGCACCCGAAGGGTGCGAAGCAAACTCCCCCCTCGTCATTGCGACGGCACTGAAAGGTACCTGAAGCAATCTCATTATAACCCATGTCTACTGCAAGAATTGATAAAGGAAAAATGAAAATATTATTTTGAAGGCAAAATTCAATAGTCAAGGGAAAAACTCTTTCATTCTCTCAACATTGACTGCGTTAAAATTTTTTGATAAAGTTTAGTATGTCAAAGAGTGAGGTTATTAAAATTTTGAAAGAAATACCAATTTTTCAAAACCTTTCAGATGAACATCTTTTGCTCATAGCAAGAGGTTTCATGATAAATAAAGTAAAAGAAGGAGAGTTTATTTTTTATCAATCAGATGAAAGTACAGACCTTTATATAATTCTTGATGGTGCTGTTAAAGCCTGTCTTTTAGATCCTGAAGGCAAGGAGCTTGTTCTCAGCATATTTAAAAAAGGTGATTTTTTTGGTGAATTAAGTCTTATTGATGGCAAACCTCGTTCTGCCACAATTATTGCTATAAAAAATTCCATAGTTGGCATCCTCAAGAGAGAGCAGTTTCTTACATTGCTTAAAAATAATCCAATGATAGCCATATCGCTTCTGTCGGCACTGGTGGAAAGGATGAGAATTACAAACGAAATGGTTGGCGCCATGGCATTCTTAGATGTAAGTAAAAGAATTTTAAAACATATTTTAAATATAGCTAAAAAAGAAGGAGAGAAAACAAAAGAGGGTTACATAAAAATAAATAAAATAACTCATAGAGAATTAGCTTCCTGCACAGGAGCTTCTCGTGAAGCAGTTACAAAGGCTATAAAAATATTAAAGTTCAAGGGCATTATTTTTGAAAGGGATGGTTATTTTTTTATATCGCCAGATAGAGATTTGAGACTATAAATTATTGCATGATTTTACTGTAAAGATGTGAAAATTACCTTTACATATGTTTTTTATTTTGATATTGTTGAATTAAGAATGAAGTATTTTCAATTGCTAAATATTATTCCGAGCACCGTGAGTGGCAGTGAAGAATCACCGAGTTGTTTCGAAGCATCTAAAATAGAGAAGATTTCCTGCCTAAGACATGAAAAGAAAGAAAGGACATCTCTCAATCTCTTAGGATGTAAAAGAAAATTAATTAATTGGTTTTTAAGAAAATGCAATTTTTGAAGAGTTTCAAAAATTCAAGGGGGGTTAAGATGAAACATTTAAAGTTTTTTATCCTGTGTTTAATTGTAGCCTTATTTTTTGGTTGCGCCTCGAAAGAAGTTTTTAAATGCACATTTCCTGAAGACAATCCAGAGTATCACTATCTCGGGGGAATGAGAGCAATTGAAAAGGGAGATTTAGAAATGGCTATTGAAAAGTTTGAAAGAGCCCTTTATTGTGATAAGAAATTTTCCAGAGCTTATTCAGGCTTAGCCATAGCAAAAGCTGAAAAGGCAAATAAAATAAAAGACCGGGATATAAGAAAAATAGAAATTGAAAGGATTGAAAATGATTTAAAAATGTCAAAAAAATATGCAGAAAACACTTCTGATGAATTTGATTATTACACAGCAAAAATAAGAATTTACAAAACTCTTAAAACAAAGGACTGGCTTGAGGAGGTTGAAAAAGCCTACTACAAGGCAGTGGATTTAAAGATTGATGAAACAAAACTTACTTACTATGAGGGGAAAGAGGCAGCACACTACTTTATGGGACTTGCTTATATGGATGCTTTTGATTTTGAAAAAGCAAAGGATAAATTCAGGGCTGTTATAAGCTCAAAACAAACAGGAAAATGGCATGAAAAAGCTGATAGAGCTTGGAAAAAAGCTGATAAAATCACCCGCGCAATGGCAGCAGTTACAGTGGGAGATGTGGGTAAAAAGATTGCGGTGCAGGAAAGTATTACAAGGGCTGATCTGGCAGCTCTTCTTGTGAATGAATTAAATATTGACAGTATCTTTGCCGGAAGAATCCCTCTTCAAGCTCAGATGGAAAAAACAAAGCCAGAGTTTATACCAGCAGATATAATGAACCATTTCTTTAAGCAGGAGATTCTAAAAGTTCTTAAATGGAAAATAAGAGGTCTCGAACCAAAATATGATGAATCAGTCAAGGCATATCTTTTTAAACCTCACGAAGTTGTTAAAAGAGGAGAGATGGCTTTAATACTTGAGGAGTTGCTGATAAAAATTACAGGAGATGAAAGGATTGCTACTGCTTTTTTCGGACATGAAAAATCACCTTTTCCTGATGTAAGAGTAACATCACCTATTTATAATGCTGTTATGAACATGACAACAAGAGGAATCATGGAAGCAGAGGAGATATCAGGAGAGTTTAAGCCCGAAAGCCCAGTCACAGGAGTAGATGCAATTTTAGCAATAAAAGTATTAAAACAAAAAATCATAATAAAGTAAATGAGGAGGGAGTTAAATGAAAAATTTGATTTTTTTAGTGTTATCAGTATTTTTTATAACTGGGATAGTCTTTGCTCAGGATGACAGAGTATCATCCACCTTTGAAAAGGCAAATGAATGGCTTCAGAAAAACAATTTAAGTATCACTACTTCACCTGAACAGGCTTTTTTAAATGACTATATCCTTGTTGCAGCAGAAGGACTTCCTTCAGCCACAGCAAAAACACCTGCACAGAGAAGACTAACAGCTGAAAGAGCTGCAACAGTGAATGCCTATCGTCAGCTTGCAGAGATTCTTGAAGGAGTTGCTGTAGTAGGAGATACCCTTGTAAAGGATGCTGAGCTTCAGTATGATATTGTAAGGACAGCAGTTACAGGTTTTGTGAAAGGTGCTCAGATTGTATATAAGGAATGGAATCCTCAGCAGGAGGTTGCTCTTGTCATTGTAAAGGTTGGTATGTCTGGTCCAAAAGGATTTGCCTCGCTTATGTATGAAAAGATACTGCGAGATCCAAAGGTTAAAGAGGAAATTATTGAGCCTCAGCCACAGTTCAAACCAAAACCAGTAGCTATTGAAGAGAGATATGATGGGCTCATAATTGATGCTACAGAAGTTAATTTTAGACCAGCCTTAATAAACAGAATTTTCACTGCAAAGGGAGAAATTCTTTATGATCCATCAAAAATTAGCCAGAAAGTTCTTGTGGAACAGGGATGTGGTGAGTATACAAACAGCATTGAAAAGGCAAAAGCTGCATTGGAAAAAAGAGGGGTAAAAAATCCTTTAATTGTCAAAGCATCTGCAACCCTAAGTCCCAGCGATATTCAGGTATCTGATGAGGATGCTGTAAAAATATATTCTGCCAATCAGAAAGCAAACTTCTTTGCCTCTGCAAAAGTAGCCTTTGTATTAAAGTAGGAGGTGAAAAAATGAGAGCAATAATATTATTGATGGGTTTTTTTATTCTATCTGGAGCTTTTACCTCACTTTATGCTGAAGAAAAGGATTATGAACTCACTCGTATCTCTATAAACCTTGAGGAAAGAGAAGAACTTGCGCCTGATATTCTGAGTATGACTGTTGAAGTCAATGCTAATTCAGCAAAGGAGGCAGAGGTTATAAATATACTTGGTAGCATTGACAAAGCCTTAAGAAGTCTTAATCTAAATTACAAGGGAGGAAGTTATTCTGTTTATAAAAACTGCTGGTGGGAAAAGGATAGGAGAAGATGTTCTGGATACAAAGGAGAGCTTAATTATTCCTTTGAGCTAAAAGAAGCAAGAGAGAAGAACAAAATCCTTGAAGTAATTGAAGAATCTAAAGAGAAATATGGAGAAAAAATAAATTATACAGTATCACATCCTCAGTGGCTTATATCAGAAAAAAAAGTAAGGGACAAAGAAAAAGAGCTTAAACTTGAGATGATTGAGACAGCAATGGATTTTGCAAAAAGGGCAGGAGAAAAGCTTGGCAAAAAATGCTCAATTTCCAGTATCAACTATGATGTGAGAAGACCTATTTGGGAGCCACCTGTTTTTTATAAATCTACTTCTATGATGGAAAAAGCCATGATTGAAGCTCCCGAGCCTAAAAGGGAAGATAAAGCAGTTAGTGTAAAAGCTTCAGTAGGATTGGTATGCAGATAAATAATACTCTCCTTAAGAGTTATTAGTAAAGGTTAAAAAGTAGTAAAAATGAGAAGATTTTTACTCATATTTTTAATTTTTATTCTCCCAGTTTTTACCTTTGCCCAGCCTAAAAGTGAGGCAGAAAAGCTGTGGGAACTCGGTGATAAAGCATATAGGGAGAAAAGATACAAAGAGGCTATTTACTATTATGAAAAATCCCTTGCTTTATGTGGAAATGACTATGAATGTCTTGCCGCAAACTACAATGGACTTGGTGCTTCCTATGAAGACATGGGTGATGAAAGCAAAGCCCTTTTTTATTATGAAAAGGCAATTGATGCGTCACGCAAACTTGGACATAAAGAATGGCTCGCTGATAACCTTTTTCTTGCTGGCTCTATATATTATCGGAAATCTATTGACTACGAAAAGGCCTATAGATATCTTGAAGAATCAAGAAAGCTTTATAGTGAAATAGATTCAAAAGACTCACTCCCAATAGTACTTCATGAACTGGGTAAAGCTGCAAGGGCTACTGGTAGATATAAAGAAGCGCTTGCAAACTTCAATGAATCTTTAAAACTCTACAGAGAAAGAGGTGATGAACATTCAGTGGGAGCAAATCTTTCCCAGATTGGATTTGTATATTCTCAAATGGGTGATCTTCAGAGAGCACTTTCATATTTTGAAGAGGCTCTGAAAATTGCAAGAAAACACAATGACCCTGAAGGCATATCAATTGTGTTAAGAAGTATTGCTGATATATACTGTGACCTTTACAAGCATGATAAGGCAATTTCTTACTATGAGGAAGCAATAGCGATTCAGAAAAAGAATAATTTAAAAAGAGAAATGGGAGTAACGCTTAACAATCTTGGAACAATGTATATGGATTTAAATCAGTATGAAAAAGCCCTCAGTAGCTATCAGGAGGCATTAGAGATTGCAAAGGAACAAAATGACACTTCCACAATAGCCACTCTTCTTAACAATATTGGATATGTGAATGCAAAACTTGGCAGGTCTGATAGGGCCGTTATGTTTTATCAGCAAGCCCTTGAGCTGGAAAGAAGATTAAACAGACCTATGTCACTCACTTATGTCTTAAACAATATTGGGATGCAGTATTTCAGTATTGGTAAATACAGTGATGCACTTAAATACCTTCAAGAAGCCCTTGAGATTGATAAAAAAATAAACAATCCCCATTTACTTGCAACAAGGCTTAATAACATCGGTGCAGTATATCTAAAGCAGGGCAAATTAAGAGAAGCCGAACAGGTATTTATTGAAAGGAAAAAACTTGAGGATAGGATTAAACCAAATAGAATGCTTCATCCCGGCCTTATAGAAGTATATCTTTTAACTGGAAGATATGATCAGGCTTTAGAACTGATTAATGAAGCGCCACCGACATGGAGAGACAACAGAAATAGACATATCGAATATTACATACAGCTTGCGATAGCCTTAAAAGGCAAGGATGCTTTAAAAGATTCAGCTATTAATTTTTTAAAGGCTATTAATTTAATCGAGGATATGAGACAGTCTATCATTGAAAAAATAGGCTTCTTTACTGGTGGTTCTTATTACAGCCGTCTGACACCGTATAAAGAACTGGTTTCAGTTCTTTATAAAATGTCAGAGAGAGGCTATCAACTCACTGATGAATTCAGAACCTACAGCAGCAGTCCTGAATCAGTTGCCTTTTATTTTTCAGAGCTTACAAAGGCAAGGACCCTTCTTGAAGCTATAGCGGGTACAAGTAAAAGATTTGAAACAGCTGAAATTCCGAAGGAATTAAGAGACATAGAAAACCGTCTGATTCAGGAACTGTCCATCATTGATAAGAAATGGGATGAGGCTTTAAAGAAAGGTGAGCAGGCTGTAAAGGAGCTGGAAGCACGAAAACAGGGTATCAAAAAACAACTGGACGAACTTATTGAAATCCTTAGAAAGAACTATCCAAGATATGCAGCACTTCATTATCCACTACCTATGAAACCAGAAGATTTACCTTTAAAAGAAAATGAAGTGCTTTTGGAATATGCTATTACAGATAATGAAACTTACCTATTTATTGTAAGAAAGGGGGGAGTAAAAAGGCTTATTAAGATACCGGTGAAAAGAGAGGCTTTAGAAGAAAGAGTAAAATCCTTTATTGAACCGATGAACCTAAAAAATCCAGATGGATTTAACCTAAAAAATGCCAAAGAGCTCTATGAAATGCTTTTATCCCATGCCCTTAAGGATATAAGAGAAAATGAAAAAATAATTATCGTTCCCGATGGCATACTCGGTCTTCTTCCCTTTGAAGCACTTGTAGTAAAAGAAGGTAGAGGGCTCAAAGATAGCATTTATGTATCTGATAGATACACGATAACCTACTACCAGTCAGCAACTATACTTGCTTTAAACAGAATTCTCAAACATCCTGAAACAGAAAACCCCCTCTTTGCAATTGGTAATCCAGTTTATACTCAAGATGATCCAAGGTATATTGCATGGAAACAGGGGAAAAAAGAGATTTATCAAGCTAACTTGAAACAATATGCCTTCAGAGGCCTTGCCATTAAAGAAAAATGGGGTGCAGTAACAGAGGATGATAATAAAAAAGGAATAGAATTTCCGCCACTTCCTGAAACCGAAGAAGAGGTTAGGGAAATAACAAAGATCATGGGAGTGGCTGCCGAACCACCTCAGGTTTTACTTTCAGTCATGGCAAACGAGACCAATCTAAAAAGAGCAGGGATAGAAAAATATAGATACATCCATTTTGCAACCCATGCATCACTGCCGGGTATGATACAGGGAGTAAACGAGCCATTTATACTTTTAGGTCAGGTTGAAAATCATGGAGATGATGGCTTTTTAACACTAAGTGAAGTGGTAGGGATGAAACTTAATTCTGAATTGGTAGTGCTATCAGCCTGTGTAACAGGAGTTGGCAAAGAGGTAGAAGGAGAAGGGGTTGTCAACTTTGCGAGGGCATTTCAGCAAGCAGGTGCAAGGAGTGTAGTAGTAAGCCTGTGGGAAGTGGCAAGTAAACCAGCAGTGGAATATATGAAAACTTTTTATAGCCACTTAAAATCTGGCAAAGATAAGGCTACAGCAATAAAACTTACAAGAGATGAGATTAAGGCAAAATACCCCAGCCCCTTTTACTGGGCAGTGTTCATATTGCATGGGGAGGGTTAAAATTTTATGAAAACAAAACTTAGCTTTGAAAAGAAAGAGGTTCGCATTGGATTTGCAATTTTTCTTCTGTTAATTGGTCTAATGGCATTAAATCCAGTCGTAAGTCTTATATTCTTCTTTTTTGCCAGTGTCTTAAGTGTTAGTGAAGTTGTAATAGGTGGATACTGGAATATAGAGAATGAAATATCACGAGCTATGTTGTGCCCGGTGGGGCAAAAAATATAATTTTTAGGAGAAAACCGTGAAAAAAACATCATTTGCAATTAATCTTGTGTTTTTCATGCTAATCTTATGCCCTACCTTATCACTTGCTGACAAAGGGCATTTCTGGTGGGATATCGCAGCGAAATTAAGCGAGGACTCTCAGAAGGCAATTATATTTCACAACAAAAAAGAAGAAGTGCTTATTCTTGGAACAGAACTTAAAGCAGACAAAGAGATAGCTGTTCTGGAATTCATCCCCTTTCCCTCTGAGCCAGAGGTAAGTCTTGCTAAAGGGGATCCATTTGAGAAAGTCAATAAACTATTAAGGCTTAAAAGGATAGAGTTTGAAGGACCTATTACAAAAGGAGGTTCTGGGACTGAGCCTGTAGAGATAAGACTAAGCCAGAAAATAGGGCTACATGATGTAACAGTGATAAAGATAAATGATATAAATGGTTTTAATAAATGGGTAATTGATTTTCTTGACAAAAAGGGGATTAAAAAGATTGAGCTTAAGGCTCTTAAAAACTTTTCAGAAGTTGCAGAGGATTATATAAAGAGAGGGATTCAATACTTTGTATTTGATTATGTGGAGGTGAAAAAAACGCCAAGATTTATTGAGCCATTAATCTACAGATTTAAGACAGACAAACTCTACTATCCCTTAAAGACGTCAAATATCATTGGTGGCAGAGGCATGGTTGAGCTTGTCCTTATCTTGCCTGGCACACTGGGAATTAAAGAGAATGAACGTCTGGAAATTTTAAAGATTTTCCCAGAGCAGAGAAGACCAGAATTAAGCAGTTCATCAAAGGTTTATTTGAAAGAGCTTAAGCCAATATATGAAAAGGTGGATGAGATTTTTAATGATAAGAGCAAGATATATTTACAGATGCTTCGGTACACAGGCAAATATGAATTTAAAGATGACCTTAATCTTGATATATCAAATATTGCACCCTATGCAAGGAAGATAGAAAGAGGATGGAGCTATGAGCCGAATTTTCTTGATGATTTTACTGCTGATGAACTCAAAGATTACTTCGAGGCACATCCAGAGTTAAGGAATAAATAAGGGATAATTATGAAAACAATATTTATATCTACTATAATTTTGTTTTTAGTAACTTCAGCCTACGCTCAAGGAGAAACAGAGAGATATAAATGCGTAGAAGTCAAAACAGATCTTGTAGATGATAAAATCCATTACAGTATAAAGAAAGAAAACCATGCAGAGTTTGCTCTGAAAAATTGCCTTCCTATAGAGTTAAAAATTCATGTAAAAAATAGAGCCATGGCATATAAACAGTCACGAAGGCTTGTTGAAGACGGTAGAATTGAGAAAAACGATCTATTTGCAATTGAATGCATTGAGCCTTTCCCTGCAAATGATGATTTGATTAATTATGAAAGTATAAATCTCGAGTTTTATCGTGGTAAAATCTCTCCACTTATTACACCCGAGTATCCTCTTTATCCAACATTAAAACAAATAGCAGAAAAGCTAAATCTGGATACACCTCATAGAACCTTCGTTATTTTTGATGACTTTGGTGGGGCAACTCTTGAGTTTTTCTGTTATGCAGATGAAAAACCTCTTCAGGATAAATGTCAATATAGCTTTGATGAAATACTTGATATTCATGGAAAGAATAGAAATATCGTAGCAATAAAAGACATAGCTGAAAAATATTTTAAAAGACAAGATTATGAAAAGACAGAGAAGGCGTATATGAAATTGATGGAATTGTCTGATAATAAAGAATATGAAGGACTTTTATCGCTTTACATTGCTACAGGACAGTACAACAAGGCAAAGGATGTTATGGTTAAACAGATAAAAAATTCACCCTATGAACCTCTTTTATATACATCTCTGGCAAGGCTCTATCTCTATGAAAAGGAATACTACCAAGCAGAAGCAGTCATTCAAGGAGCTTTAAACTTAAGATTTGAAAGAAATGAACATGAGCTCTACGGCATCCTTGGCGAGGTATATATTGCCAAGAGAGACTACATGGAGGCAATTGTTTCTTTTGAAAAGGCATCAAGATTACTAAAAAAAGAATGTGAAGATAATAGGATCATTTCTGGTTTTTTCAATAAGGAAGAACTTCCTACCATTGATTGCGAACTTCAGATTCTACCCTATCAGCTAAAAATAATATACAGTCTCATAAAGCTTGAAGATTTTAGCAAAGCAGAAAAGATGGCAAAAGATCTTTTAGTTAAGGCTCAAAATATCGCTCATCTTTATGGACATCTTTCATATATTTATGCTGGCAAAGGACAATTTGAAAAGGCAATAGAGATGTCCGATAAGACTCTCTCTCTCCTCACTCGCAGAGGAATAGGTGCGAATATTGTAAAGGGTGAGATTTATCCAGTGGTGTTGTCTGTTGACAGAAATACGCCTGCAGAAAGGGCAGGTTTAAAAAAAGGGGACAGGATTATAAATATTGGAATAAATATTGGAGACAAGGATTTGAGACTTTTTAGAGAAAAAGGGGATATACTACAGCTAATTGTTGAGTATATAAGTAAAAATGAGAAAATAAAACTCACAATCCATCCTGAAAATTCTTATGAACTAAAGGATATAGAACTTAAGCCAGAATATATTTTGAAACCAGAAGCGTCTCAGACTTTAGCGTTTAAAGCACTTATTTTGAGGATAAGAGGAAATTATGATGAATTTAAGAAACAGGCATTAAAAGCTTATGAATTAAATCCAGAGGATAGGTTAGCACAGCTTACAATGTCACTTGCCATGATAGATGATAAACCTGATAATGCAGTTAAAATAATAGAAAAGTTTGATAAAAATATCGATGACAGCCTTGTCATGATTATAAACCCCATTGTTTATGCAAAGTGTGGTCAGATAGATAAGGCAAAGGAATTTTACAGAAAAATCCCGAGAGAACTATTAAAAACAAAAAACGCACTATATAAAAGTCTTTTAGATGAAATTAATAAGCTACTAAAAGGAGATAAGATAATATGAAAAACAAATTAAAGACAGCATCAATGAGGCCATCACCTCTTGCATCAACAGTAACAATAGTGGGACTCCTTATATTTTTAATCTTTGGCATATTTTTAATGTCAGATGCCCCAGATGAACCAGCAATTTTTATTTTTCGCATTATTTGGATTTTTGCCTGTATCGGAGGCATCATATACTCAATAAGAAACCTCTCCACATATTCAAAAGAACAGAAAAATAAGATACCACCAACAGCAGGAGATGTTATAGAACTCGTATCTGAAGATGAGACAGCAGGAGATTTTGAGACGAGGCTTAGAAAACTTGAGTTCTTAAAAAAGGATGGACTGATTACTGAAGAAGAATACCAGATAAAGAGAAAAGAGATTATGAATGAAAAGTGGTGATATCAAAAGGGGAAAGGATAAAAACTTGTGCTATAATTTATAATAAAAAGTAATTAGGGGTGTGCGGTATGAAAGGCTTAGCTTTTTTGGTTAAAAATTTTGTGGTTTTAATCCTTTTTATTCTGCCATCTATTTCTATAGCATCTGAAGATGTAGAGGTCTTTGTTCAACTTGGGCATACAGATGATGTTATCTCAGTAGCCATTTCACCCGATGGCAGGTATGCCCTGTCTGGAAGTGAGGATAACACCCTCAAGCTCTGGGATATAAATACAGGTAGGGAGATAAGGACATTTATAGGGCATACAGGTTGGGTTTCCTCAGTAGCCTTTTCCCCAGATGGCAGGTATGCCTTGTCTGGAAGTAGGGATAAGACCCTCAAGCTCTGGGATATAAATACAGGTAGGGAGATAAGGACATTTATAGGGCATACAAGTTATGTTGAATCAGTAGCCATTTCACCCGATGGCAGGTATGCCTTGTCTGGGAGTTGGGATAAGACCCTCAAGCTCTGGGATATAAAGACAGGCGTAGAAATTAGGACATTCAAGGGGCATACAGATCGGGTTAACTCAGTAGCCATTTCACCCGATGGCAGGTATGCCCTGTCTGGGAGTTGGGATAACACCCTCAAGCTCTGGGATATAAAGACAGGTAGGGAGATAAGGACATTTATAGGGCATACAAGTTATGTTGAATCAGTAGCCATTTCACCCGATGGCAGGTATGCCTTGTCTGGGAGTTGGGATAACACCCTCAAGCTCTGGGATATAAAGACAGGCAAAGAGATAAGGAGATTTGAAGGGCATTTAGATTTAGTTACCTCAGTAGCCTTTTCCCCAGATGGCAGGTATGCCCTGTCTGGAAGTAGGGATAACACCCTCAAGCTCTGGGATATAAAGACAGGTAGGGAGATAAGGACATTTGAAGGGCATACATTGTGGGTTTACTCAGTAGCCTTTTCACCCGATGGCAGGTATGCCTTGTCTGGAAGTAGGGATGGCACGACCCTTCTATGGGATATAGATACTGGCAAAGAGATTGCCAGGTTCGTAGGTTTTAGAGATGGCGAATGGATAGTCATTACACCAGAAGGCTATTTCAACGCCTCACCCAATGGTGCAAAGTATCTTAATGTGAGAGTTGGTAATAATTTATATTCCATAGATAATTTCTTTGAAAAGTTCTTTAATCCCGTATATGTTGCATCTGTTCTTCAGGGCAAAAAAGATTGAGGCAGTAGCATATATAAGAAAAGGTGTCTTACCACCACCTGAGGTCAAAATTATCTCACCTGAACCGAATAAAGAATTCAACACAGACACAATAACAGTAACCGTATCTGCAAAGGACACAGGTGGAGGTATTGATGAGATAAGGCTATATCATAATGGCAAGGTTATAGGAGAAGACCAGAGGGCAGTAAAGATAGTTCCAAAAGGTAGTGAGGTCATAAAGACCTATAATGTTACCCTTGTTGATGGCATAAACACCCTCAGGGCAACGGCATTCAGCAAGGACAGGACAGAATCAAATCCCTATGAACTGTTAGTTAAGCTTAGTGCACCTCAGAAAAAGGTATCCTTTTATGTGTTTACAGTAGGCATCAATAGATACAAAAATCCTGCCTTAAACCTAAACTATGCAGAGCCAGATGCAAAGGCTATAGCTGAGTTCTTCAAAAAGAAAGGCAAGGGATTATTCAAAAAGGTTGAAACTATAGAGATTTACAATGAAAAGGCAACAAAGGAAATGATAGTCTCTAAGCTAAAAGAACTTCAGAACACAAACCTGTTGTTGACTCAAAGGGGATGGATTTTCCTTTAGTCTTGGTAAAATAAAGAATGAGGTGAGGTGGTGTTAAGGATAATTTTAATTTTAGCACTGGAGTTCTTTTTAGTTTCCAGTCTCTTTGCCTCCCAATCCACCATAACTGAATCTGAAGGCTATGCCTGTATGGGAGAGGATAGGACAAAGAGGCAGACAGAGGAGATAGCCCTTCAAGATGCAAAGAGAAAGGCGATTGAGCAGGTTTCCACATACATTCATGCATAGACGCAGGACCAGACAGATTTGAGCTTGAAGTTACACCACCATTTGATGAGGAGGGCATCATTGTCTATGCAAGCACAGGAGAGCCTGGCAGTGTGGAGCTTGAGCCATTAGGTGGTGTTTATAAGGTCAAGACCAACCTTGAGGATTACAGTAAAAAGACAAGGGGTGTAAAGATAGTAGGAAAGGGAGAGGTTAAGGCATCAGAGTTTTATGAAACAGTGCTCACTGTTAAGATGAGGTAGAAGTATTGGGTTTAAAGAATGGTTTTTGAACTTGGGAAAAGGGTAGTTAAAGAAGGGTTTATGAGTTTCCTATGATGGGAATATTTTTAATACTTCCCTTTATTGTCTTGTGCTTGATTATTGTCTTTGCCCGGGATTTCATTATAGAAGGCTTTCATTCAGAGATAACCATAAATAAAGATTACCATGATGAGCTTTACTGGAATATTACAGGCAATTACTGGGCGACTCAGATTAAAAAGGCATCTGCAAGAGTTTTTTATGAACAGAAAGGTTGAGTGAACTGAGGATTTTGCTTGATAAAACTACTTTTTTTATGTGATATTATATAAAATAAGCCCGTAGACTTAAAGGAGGCGTCTTTTATGAAAAGGCTAATTATTATTTTCTTAATCTTCCTTCTTTACCCATCCTTCCTATTAGCTCAAGGTCCATCCACTGATCCCATACTTCGCATTGAAACAGGTATGCATACTGCTGCGATTATAAGGATTGCCATTGATCAGGACGAAAGATACCTTGTCACAGGCTCACATGATAAAACCATAAGGGTATGGGACCTAAGAAATGGAAGGCTCATAAAGACCTTAAGACCACCTATTGAAAGTGGCAAGGAGGGGAAGATCGACGCAGTTGCCATCTCTCCCGATGGAAGGTATATAGCTGCTGGAGGCTTGACTGGTGGTGAATGGGATGGATCTATTTGCATCTATATCTTTGAACTTAATTCTGGAAGGCTTATTAAAAGGATTTCTGGCCTGCCAGAGGTAATACTCCACCTTACCTATTCTAAGGATGGGAGATTCCTTGCTGCAGGCTTAGGATTGGGTGGCATAAGGGTATTTAATGTAGCTGATTACTCCCTTGTTAAGGAAGATAGAGATTATATTGATTCAGTCTATGGTCTTGATTTTAGCAAGGATGGAAGGCTTGTGACAAGCTCTTGGGATGGCTATATAAGGCTTTATGATAAGAACTTTAAATTAATCGCAAAAGAAAAAGCACCTGGAGGGAAGCAACCTTTTGGTGTAAACTTTTCTTCAGATGGAAATAAGATAGCAGTAGGTTATGTAGACTCACCCAATATAGATATCCTTTCAGGAAAGAACCTTAGCCACCTCTACTCAGCTAATACAAAAGGGGTTTCAGGTTGTGACCTTGCAACACCCACCTTCTCATCAGGTTATCTCTACGCAGGTGGAGGATGTGCCATAAAAACAGATGAAGGCTCGAAACTGGTCATTCTCAGGTGGGCTGATGAGGGTAAGGGTAGTTTTATAGACATCCCTGTAGCGGATAATACAATCATGCATATATTACCTTTAAAAGGGGCTGGTGTTGTATTTGGCTCAGCTGAGCCATCCTTTGGGGTAGTGGATGCCATAGGAAGGGTTCTCCTCTATAAAAAGGGTGAGACTGCAGATTATAGGAATCAAGAGGATAAACTCCTTATCTCCTATGACGGCTCTAAGGTAAGGTTTGGTTATAAAACATTTGGCGTCTCCCCAGCCCTATTTGACATAGAAAAGATGGAGCTTATCAGAGATGGTTATGAAAAGAACATGCTTTCACCAATTACAGAAAGTATAGATATAAAGGTTACAGATTGGTTTTATAGCTACACACCAAAACTAAATGGCAAACCCCTTAAGCTCGAACAATATGAATTATCCCGCAGCCTTGCCATTTCACCAGGGGGAGATAAATTCTTACTTGGCACAGGCTGGTATATAAGGCTTTATGACAGATTTGGCAAAGAACTATGGAGAGTGCCAGCTCCTGGTACAGCCTGGGCTGTAAATATCTCAGGCAATGGAAAGGTTGCTATAGCTGCCTTTGATGATGGCACAATCAGGTGGTATAGGATGAGCGATGGTAAAGAACTCCTTGCCTTATTTCCCCATGGGGATAAAAAGAGATGGATACTCTGGACGCCAAAGGGCTACTACAATACCTCACCTGGTGGAGAAGACTTTATAGGCTGGCATATAAACAATGGTAAAGAAAAAGAAGCAGACTTCTTTCCAGCTTCAAGGTTCAGGGATAGGTTTTATAGACCTGATATCATTGCAAAGCTCCTTTCTACCTATGATGAAGAAAAGGCAATTGCCTTAGCAAATGAAAAGTCAGGCAAGAAATCAAAAGAAACCTCCATAAAGGACATACTTCCACCTGTTGTTACGATATTGTCTCCAAATGATGGCACAAGCATCTCACAGAGGGAGCTTACCATAAGATATGCCATAAGAAACCCCTCAAAGGAGCCTATCACAGGGATAAAGGTATTGATAGATGGAAGGCCAATTTCTACACAAAGGGGCATTCAGATAAAGCCGAAGAAGGGAGTATCAGAATGGAAAGATACCGTAAAAGTAACAGTGCCAGAAAGTGACTTTGAGCTTAGTATTATTGCAGAAAATAGGTTTACTTCAAGCCTTCCATACACAGTAAGGCTTTACTGGAAGGGTAAAAAAGAGGAGTTTATCATAAGACCAAAGCTCTACATCCTTGCCATTGGTGTAAGTAATTATAAAGACCCCTCTCTCAAATTACAGTTTGCCCACAAAGATGCCCAGGACTTTGTAAATACCATGCTCACACAGAAAGGGAAGCTCTATGAAGATGTAAAGGTAAAGCTCCTTACTAATGAGAAGGCAACAAAGGAAGAGATACTTGATGGCCTTGAATGGCTTCAGAGGGAGACCACCCACAAGGATGTGGCAATGCTTTTTATAGCAGGTCATGGGATAAATGATCAAGCAGGGATATACTACTTCCTGCCACAGAATGCAGACCTTGAAAGGCTAAAGAGGACAGGTGTGCCCTTTTCGGATATAAAGAATAAAGTTGCCAATATAGCAGGCAAGGTGGCGATGTTTGTAGAAACCTGTTATGCAGGTGGGGTTATGGGTAAGAGGGCAACAACAGATATAACAGGAGTAATAAACGAACTAACAAGTGCGGAAAACGGTGTTGTTGTCTTTGCATCTTCTACTGGTAGGCAGTATTCCCTTGAGGACCCTGCCTGGGGGAATGGAGCTTTTACAAAGGCACTGGTAGAAGGATTAAGGGGCAAAGCTGACCTTCTTGGCAAAGGTAAGATCACAATAAACATGCTTGATGCCTATGTGGCTGAGAGGGTAAAGGAGCTTACAAAAGGGAAACAGACCCCAGTTACAACCAAACCCCAGACAGTCCCTGACTTTCCACTGGCAGTGAAATAGGGTTAATGGGAGAAGAAGGATGAAAAAGGGATGGAAAAGTTAAGGGACTTAATCATTGGCGAGATAAGAGAGGAGTTTAAGGAGTTTAAGTCTTCTGTAACAGTCTTTGTTAAATTTTTTTCATCTTTGAGTTAATAAGGCTGGGATATTGACCTTTGTGAAGAAACTTTTCGATTGAGTGTCGGTTAATCCCAAGTTTCATGGTTTCTTGTGAAAATTACCTTGCAGAAGTTTTATATATGTGGTAAAATGGGGCTAAAAATGATAAGAAATCTTTTAGCCATAATATACCTTATAAATTTTATTAGTCTTTCTGTGCTGATTATTTTTCAGAAAAAGCTGTATGGGTTGAAACTGGTGGGGCATATATGAGTGAGATAGATACTCCGAAAGAGGTTATGGTAATAGCAAAGACAGAAACACAAAGAAAAGCAGTTGAAGAGGTAGTTGGTGTATTTATAAAGTCTCATCTTCTTGCATCAAACAGTCAAATTACAGAAGACCTTGTTTATGCATCTGTAAGGGGAAAAATCAATAAAGTTGACATTATCAAAGAAGGCTGGGATGAAAAGGATAATTATGCAGAGACAAATAAAATATATGAATTTACCCCTTCACATAGCCCAAAACATTTAAAAGCCATGTTTATTCCTTATTTTAAAGCCTCCCCAAGACCAGATGACTTAGCTTTAGTTATAGGCATAGAAAATTATCAAGGGCTTCCAAAAACAGGAGAAGCCTACATAGTCCCTTGTGATGGAGACCCTAATTATCTTGAAGTAACAGGATATTCATTAAAAAGACTTTATAATAAACTTACTAAACTACACTTTGCAGAGGTATGTGTAGTTCTTGACTCAAGCTTTTCAGGGATAGGTGGTAGAAGTGTTCTTGCAAAAGGCACAAGACCTCTTGTGATTTTATCAGGTATACCTAAATATTCAAAAATAAGGTTGTTATTTGTGCCACTCAAAGTAATAAAAGAAATTTTAATTTTCTTACAATAATCAGTGATTCACTATTTTGTAAGAAGCCTCAAAAATTTATAATGGGAGAAATTAATGAAAACTCTCCGAAGTTTTAGTAGAATTTGCATCAAAATTTGTCTCTTTATGTAATTTTTACTTCTAATTTGTCCTCAAAACAGTATGGCTGTTAACCCTCTTAGCGGTGGAGAACTTGAAAATGCCTGCAGAGCCTATGCTACAAAAGCTGCCCAAAACACCCAGCAATGGATTGCTAATAATTGCAGACAAAAGTTAAATATGACTTCTCAATTGCTTGAGTATGATTACAACAGACATTACAGTCGATGTAAAGAAACTCTCGGAACAACCATAGGGAATAACAGAATAGGAATCATGCAAAAATTAAATGTTAGTGTTGTTTCATGTAAGTCGCTAATTCTTACAGCCACTGTAAAGGCAGACTATCAGACGCTCACAGGAACAGGATGGCAGGGTAGAGAAGCACCTGTTGCAGTTTTCATTGTATACAAAGATGCCAGTGGAGTTTTGCACAATTTATTAAGTGAGAATCCAAATGATACTTCAAGAAGAATGTTCTGGCAAGGGTTTTATTATGCTGACCCTGTATCTCCAAGCATCACCGCCTACGGAACAAAAGTTCCAAAAGGACAGTGGTATACCTATACATTTGATTTAATGAGCCTTTATCCGAAACCTGTTGATATAGACTTTGTAGGAGCAGAAGGTGATGGCTGGGCAACAAGAGATGGAAAAATCAAGTCAATTAGTATTCATTGCGTTCAATGATTTTTATAAAAAATAAAAAAAATAAAAAGGAGAAAAAAATGAAACACAAAAGCTTAATTATTACATTAATTGGATTTTTTATCTTAACAGGAACTTTTTCATTAATGGCACAGGATCCTTCAGATGTAGGGTTACCAGCTTTTAAGCCAATTTCAAGCAAAACCATGACACTAAAATATGGATTCAAAGGAGCATCAATATATGATAACGCACTAAAAAAATGGCAATTTTATAAAATGACCACTATAACACGTCAAAAAGTTGAAGGATATGTTAATCAGATCAATGACAATTTTGCCCTTGCAGCTGGGCTATATGAGGTTGCTTTATATGATTTTTCAAAACATCAATGGTTTGTTTATAAAAATGGTGGAGCAGATGATAGCACAGGTATGTTGAATAAAAATTTTGAAATGACCAATGATTATGTAAAAGTTAAAATACTTAACGGTCCATTTATAAAGTATACAACCGTAACAGGATGGATTGAGACAAGATAATTCCATTTATAGAGGAATTGCGAGAAGCTGACAATGGGTTAAAAATACATGTAAATCTCAGAAGGGCTGAACAGATCAGCCCTTCTGAAAAATGTGAAAATTACCTTGAAATCCTCAGGAGGAAACATTATAATTTAAAAAAACTGAGGAATAAGCAATGAAGAGGTTATTACTTCTTTCAATAACTCTCCTATTGATAGTTTGCTGTGCACCTCTGCCAGAAATTAAAAAAGAAACACCGGAGGCAAAAATCTCCGATGAAGAACTTCCGAAAACAGTAGCAATCCTTCCCTTTGAAAATAAGACAGAGGAGATAGGTGTTGCAACTCAGGTAAGAAAAGCCTTTTACAACCACTTCAGCTCAAAACCCTACAGAGATATTGAATTAAGCATAGTTGATGAAAAAATAGTACAGCTTGAAAGAACTACAGGGAAAAACATTCTTGAAATTTCACCAAAACAAATCTGTGAAACCTTAGGATGCGATGGATTGGTTTATGGAAGGGTTACTGATTATAAAAAGATTTACGCTGTGGCTTACTCCCAGCTTGGCATTGAGGCTGAAGTATGGATGATAAATACAAAAACTGGGAAAGAAGTCTTCAGACTGAAGGATTCAGTAAGATATCATGAAGGTGGTATCCCCATTTCACCTTTAAGTGCTGTGATGACAGCAATCACGACTGCAATGAACATAAGGGATATTCAGCAAATAAGGTTGCTCAATGAACTATGTTATAAATTCAATGAAAAAATCCCCTCACCAGCTGGAATTTTTGAGCAAAGACCTGTGATAAGGGAGGTGCTTACGAATGCGAAAGATTCACCCTTTGGCAAAGGTAAAGTGATACAGGTGGGAGTAGAAGGGGACAGAGGAATGGTTGCCACCTTTGATATTGGTAATTTTAAGAAAAGCATTCCAATGAAAGAAACACAGCCAGGAATCTACATTGGTGAGTATGTAGTTATGCCTGGAGATAATGTGAAAGAAGCACCCATAATTGTTTCTCTTAGAAAACCAGGAGGCTATGATACTCAATGGATTGATCTAAGCGGATTTGTAACAATTGATACAACACCTCCGCCAATGGTAAAAGGTCTAAGAGCAAAAGGATTTAATGACAGAATTGAAGTTTCCTGGGAAGGTCTCAGGAATGTAACAGATCTTAAAGGTTACAAAATTTTAAGGAGTGAAAAGCCTCTCAGTGATTTTAAAGAAATTGGAAAGACAGAGCTTAATTCCTTTGAAGACAAAACAGCCGAGCAAGAAAAAACCTATTACTACCGTGTTATAGCCTTTGATATGGCTGGGAATGAATCAGAAATTCAGGATTCAGTAAAAGCCCGATTAATCTCAAAAGAACCACAGATTCTTACAGGATCCATAAAAAAAGATACTGTATTATCAGGAGTTTACATCGTAAAGGATAGCTTAATAGTTCCTAAGGGATTGAATCTCATAGTTGAACCTGAGACAAGAATAATTTTTAATGAAAATGCTCAACTTAAAGTGGAAGGAACAATTATCATTTTGTCAGAGGATTTTTCTGTTGAGTTTGTCTCAACTGGTAATCAAAAATGGAGAGGAATTATTGTAGAAGGCGGACATATAAAAATGAGAGGATTTAAGCTCAGAAATGCTCAAACAGGAATAAGTGTATTGTCCTCTGAAGGCTTTGTTGAAAGCGGTATCATCACAGATTGCCATATAGGGGTTTCTATATCTGCAGTTCCGTCTCCTTTGTTAAGAAATCTTACTCTTTCAGGAAATAAGATAGCGTTAGAGTTAAATAAGACAAACACCCTTCTTTACTCAAGCAATATTTTTCAGAATGAAGTAGGTGTTAAGCTAATTGGCTTTTCAGGTGAAATAAGGGAAAACAACATCTATGATAATAATGTGAACATTATCTCTGAAATACCTTTAAAAATAGGAGCAAACTATCTTGGCTCAGCAAACATTGAGGAAATGAGGCTAAAAGGTGTTGAAGTAACAAAGATTTATGACAATAAACTTCCTAAGGGAAAGATTATTGAGGCAGTTATAAATCCTTACTCAAAATTATCCTTAGAGGAAAGAAAGAGAAAAGCCACAGAACTTGTGATTGAAGCAGGAAATTACTTCAGACAGAGAAACTATGGTAAAGCTGTGAGTTTTTTTGAGGAAGCACTTAAAGCTCAACCAAGCCCTGAAATTTATTATTATCTTGCTATTTCCTATCAGGAGATGAAGGAGGATGAAAAGGCATTGAGTTATCTTATAGAAGGAAGTGAAAAATTTCCAATGGATTCAACTCTACAGAGGTCCTTGGGGTTAATTTACTATCAATCTGGAAGGGAAGAGGAGGCAAAAAGGGTTTTTGAAAAAGTCTTAAGGCTTAATCCTGAAGACAGGCAGGTAAAGTTTTTAATGGAAAGATTGACAACGAAATAATTACTGACTGAGAGTTAATTGGAAATTTGTAGGGTTTGTAATTTGTTGATTTTCAACAAATTACAAGTTTTTGAAAATTATGAACTAAGTGAAGGAGGATTTTATGGAGACAGAAAAAGGCTTTTTTGGACAACTTTTTGATTTATCATTCAAAAGTTTTATCACTGTTAAAATCATCAAACTTCTCTATATTCTTGCGATTCTTGGTTGGGGAATTATTGGTTTAATAATTTTATTTGGGGGCATAAGCGTTATGACATTTTCAGCTTTTACAGGGCTTCTCCAGATAATCTTGGCGCCATTAATCTCTCTTTTAGGTATAATATGGTCAAGAGTTTTTCTTGAATTGACTATTGTTTTATTTAACATAGAGGAAAACACTGCTAAAATTCGAGAAATTAAAGAAAAGCAACAAAATAACGGAGGTTTAAATTGAAAAAGTTAACACAATCAATTTTTCTAATTGGGCTTATATTTGCTTTCGCTTCCTCAAGCTTATCATTAACTAACTCCACTGAGAAATCAGCATTAGGCTCCTGTGGCATTAGTTCAGAAAATAATCTTCTTTTTGCAGCTTCAGCAAACTGCGCACCCTGGAATCTTCAGCCTAATGGTTGCTATGAGAGGGTTTGTTGTTGTGATGAAAATGGTCAGCACTGGTGTGAAAGATGCTGCCCTGATAAAAAAGGTAAATGTGTAGCATCCAAAGTAAAATGTTAAATATGTTTATGAGAAGAATTTTTTACATGACCTTATTAATTTTAATTTTAGCCTCCCCTCTTCATGCCTCCCAGTCTACCATCACTGACTCCGAAGGTTATGCTTGTATGGGAGAGGATAGGACAAAGAGACAGACAGAGGAGATAGCCCTTCAAGATGCAAAGAGAAAGGCAATTGAGCAGGTAAGCACATATATTCAGTCAGAGACAGAGGTAAAGGACTTTGATCTTCAAAAGGATATAGTAAATGCCTATGCAAAGGCAAAGATTAAAATTATTGAAAGAAAAGACAGCTGGGACAGTTTGCCACCAAAGGTAGGAGATTGCTACAGGGTAATAATAAAGGCAGAGGTTATACCTGATGAGGAGGCTATGAAGAGAATTTCTCATAGAAAGGAGCTTGATGATCCCTTAGCACCACTAATGGTTCAACTAAGGACAGAGAAAAAGGAATACAGCGCTGGAGAAAAGATAAAAATATTTTTAAAAGGTAACAAGCCTTTTTATGCGAGGGTTATTTACAGACAGGCAGATGGAAGCCTTGTTCAGATAATCCCAAATCCTTACAGAAAGGATAATTATTTTCAGGGAGGAGTTATTTATGAAATTCCCTCAGGACCAGACAGGTTTGAGCTGGAGGTAATACCGCCTTTTGGTGAAGAGGAGATTATTGTCTATGCAAGCACAGGACAACTCGGCAACATAGAAGTGGAGCCAGCAGGAGGAGTTTACAGAATAACAACAGGACTTGAAGATTTAGAAAACAGGACAAGAGGTGTTCAGATTGCACAAAAAGGACAAGCTGGTGCAGCACAGTTTTATGAGACAAAGCTTAAGGTAAAAACAAAGTGATGGGTAAAATTACCTTGCCTATTTTTAAGGCTATGGATATAATTTTTCAAGCTCCATGAGGAGCTTGAAATAACTTTTAGGAGGTCTAAAATGAGGAAAAAGCTCTATTTGCTCAGTGTTTTGCTTCTTGCTTTTTTACTTGTAGGTTTTGCCGTTGCTCAAAGCAAAGATAGTTCTCCTGCATCACAGAAAGTTGACAACTGCCTTGCAATGAATCTTGATGGTAAAGTGGAAAACATGGTTGCTGCAAAGCCTTGCACACCCTCTGGATGGTGGTGTACTTCAAACAGCCAGTGCTGTAGTGGTAAATGCACGAATAATGTTTGCGATTAGCAAAAAGGTCAGGCCCGGTCCTGCCCTGAAATCCTCTAAAGTAAAATGAAGAGATTAATCTGGGTGATTTTGATTTTATTAATCATTCCCTTTCCTGCTTCAGCAAAAACCCTTATTCTTGAAGGAATCCTTAATAGCAAAATAAAAATTACCCAGCAAATGCGATTTGATATCCCCAAGCCCCTTGAAAACCTTAGTTTCAGATTTGCCCTTCCCGCAGATTTCTCAAATAGATTTGTTTACCAGAGGATTGAAAATCTTGACATTAAGATTGTCCCTGAACCAGAAAAGTTTGAAAAAAAGATAGATCAATACGGAAATCACTGGGGCATAGCAAGCTGGAGAAATCTTAACAGTTCTGTGAGAATTAATATAAGCTTTGAGGTAACAGTAGGTTCAGAATTAAGAGCAGAGATTTCCCGAGCTGAGTTTCCCATTAAAGATATTCCTGAAGAGGCAAAACTTTTTTTAAAATCAACCTCCCTTGTCCAGGCTGACTCTGAAGAGATTAAAAAACTGGCTCAGAAGCTTACTGAGGATGCTACTACAGAATATGAAGCAGTAACAAAAATTCTTAACTGGGTTGCTGATCAAATAAAATATACATACAACCCTCCCCAGTTTGATGCTCTCTGGACCCTTAAAACAGGTAGAGGTAATTGCCAGAACCTCGCCCATATAGCAATAGCTCTTCTTAGAGCTTCTGGAATTCCTGCAAGAGTTGTGGGAGGACTTACCCTTAAAGAGCAGTGGAAAATCCCCATTGGTAAAAGCTTTCTTGTGCAGAGTATGGGACAAGGTGGACATGCATGGATAGAGATTTATTTCCCTGACATTGGCTGGCTAAGCTATGATCCACAACAGTCAAAGCAGTTTACATCAACAAGGCATATTAAGCAGACTCATGCTCTTGAGTCTGACGAAGTAAATGATACATGGAGAGCTTATCCCTATTTGCCTTCCTACAGTGAGACAGTGGAGGCAAAATTTATATCTGACAGGATTAAGATATCCCCAAAGGATTCAGAGGCTTCACCAAAATCATATCTTTTAAGCAATAAAATGATTGTGAAAAAAGAGATACCCTCAAAGCCATCTTTTATTGAAAAGCCTCCTGAAATTGAAAAACCTTTATCTCCACCACCTCCTACAAGAGAGAGAGTTTTTGAGTTTGGCAATATGGATTTCCCCAATCTTGTAGAACTCTATCATATTTCTGATAACATAGCAATGAAAATTCTTGATAAAGAAACAGCAGAGTATGTTACATCCCAATATATCTATGCGCAGGCATTTAGAATTGATGAACCTCTGGAGATAAAAAAAATATCTCTTGCAATGAGAAAATTCGGCGGTGATGGAACTATTTATATTGATCTGGTTTATGATGAAGAAGGAACTCCCTCCCTAAAAGGATTCAGATCAAAACCTGTATTTCTTGAAAATATTCAAAAAAAACCTGGTTATTACTGGGTTGATTTTATTTTCCCTGAAAATGTAAAGATAAACCCTGGAAGATACTGGATAGTGCTTAGACATTCTGGTGATGTTGTAATGAATTGGTTTTATATTCCTGGGAATCCTTATGAAGATGCTGATGATACTCGCTCAACCATCAAAGGTTATAGATGGGAAGACATACTAAACTATGATTTTGTATTCAAAGTAAAAGCAAAAAGACAATAATGTCACCTGTAACAGAAGTTCTTTTCAGACAGATATATTTCACAGGAGTGCAAGCTTTACCAGCTATAACTATCACAGGGCTTTTAATAGGGCTTATCATTGTCCTACAAACAGTGGCAATAGCTGGAGCAGGTTCAGTTAACATAATTATTAAAATACTTTTGTGGTTGGTTTTAAAGGAAATTGGTCCTTTTTTTACAGGACTTATAATTCTCACAAGAAGTGGTTCAGCAATAGTAACAGAACTGGCAACAATGAAACTGGGCAGTGAGATTAAGTATCTTGAAGCTATGGGAATAAAACCTGAAGTTTATTTAATAAACCCCCGTTTTTATGGTGTAGTATTTTCTGCTGTTATTTTGTCTATCTACTTTCAGCTTACAGCCTTGTTTGGAGGTGTTTTTTTGGCAACTTTAATTAGTGGATTACCTTTTTTAGATTATGCAAGTGCATTAGTTTTTCATTTTTCTATTAAAGAAATTGTAGTATCTTTTTTAAAATCCTTAGTTTTTGGTTTTTCGATCTCTTTAATCTGTATCTGGCAGGGTATTTCTGTTATGAAAAGTCCTACGGAGATACCTCAGAGAGCAACAAGAGCTGTTACAGGAAGTTTTTTTTCATTGTTTATAACTGATGTTATTGTGAATATTGTGACGAGAATTATTGAATGATAGAAGTTATTGATTTAATTTGTGAATTTATTGTTAAGGGTTTAAAGTTTGTTCTATATATTCTGGGTTTAGAAAAAGAAAGTTTATTAATTGAAAAAGCAAATATGATTAAAAATGCAGAAAACTAATCTTTCTATAGATCACTCTCATGCAAAATGGTTTAGAGAAGGTTCTGTGGCAATACTTACAAAGGAAGGATTCATAGGAGAGTATTATATTGAGATATTGCCATACATAGGACATTCTCTTAAAGCTCCTCAAATAGCTCAAAAAACAGAAAAAGCTATTGAAGAAATTACAGAACTTGCTAAATCTCTACAGAAACTTTCAAAAAAGCTAAATGAGACAGCAACTACAATTAAATCATCAACCAAAAAGGACATACCATCTATTATTGAGCAGGCCAAAAAAAGTATGCAGGATGCGGATGAGATACTTCAAAGTATAAAGGGACTTTGGCCCATAAGAGAAGGGATTAAAAAACAAGAAATCAAGCCCGTAGAGTCAGATAGTTATGAACCATAAAAAAAGATCACACAAAACAGGATCTTTATCAATTTTCATTAGTCTTGCTATTATTTGTTTAACTCTGATGGAAGGATGTTACAAACCTCCTCTTGAAGAGCCATACAGAATAAATGAGCTTAATAATCTAATTTTACTGGCAAATAAAGCCTTTGAAAAAGGACAATCTGAAAGAGCAGAAATTTTATATCATGAAGCTCTTAAAAAATCTCGTATAATTCAGAATGATAATGCCACTGTAATAGTTTTAATAAGTCTATCAAGGCTTTATACTTCAACTGGACAGATAGAGGAGGCCAAGAAATTTATTGACTCAGCAATTAAACTTTCTAATAGAGTATCTTTGCCTGAAAATATTATGGAAGAGCTGAGTTTTGAGCAAGCCCGAGTAGGTTTTCTGCTAAATGAGGATGTTGAACAAATATTAAAAAAACTTATTTCTTCTAATTCTTTGAATATTAGAATAAAATCATTAAATCTTCTTGCAAGACTTAAAATCAAACAGCATGATTATGCAGAGGCAGAGAAATTACTCAATAGCGCTTTAACAATAAATCAGAAAATAAATAAAATTGAAGAGGCCAATTCACTAAGACTACTTGGGTATCTTTATTTAGATAAAGATAATGCCTTGGCGGAAAATTATTTACTAAAGGCACTTAAAATTGACAAAGAACTTGCTTTACCCGAAAAAATTGCCCTTGATATGGAAATACTTGCTTATTTCTATAAAAATACTGGAAGAATAGATAAAACAAGGGAATTTTTTAATAGAGCACTGGAAATATGGAAAGAACTTGGGAGAGAGGATTTTGAGATAAAGATCAAAAAAGAACTGGAAACTTTATCTAATTAACCGGAGGTATTTCATGAAAAGGATAATTTTTATTCTTATTTTTCTAATCCTTTTTTCATCTTTATCATTAGCAGCATCAGGGAAAATTGAAAATATTGAAGGTAAGGTTCTCTACAGAGAAAACTCTGGTAATCCTTATAAAATCGCCAAAATAGGGCTTTCGATTGATAGAGGTTACTGGATAAAAACAGAACCAAAAAGCTGGGTAGTCATTAAGTTAGTGGATGGAAGTAAATTTTTTCTCTCTGAAAATACAGAATTAGAAATATCAGATTATCTGATTGATAAAAATAAAAAAGAAGGAATCTTTTTTGTCACCCAAGGAAAATTAAGAGCAGTAGTGGCAAAACTCACAGGACAGAACACAAACTTCAGAGTAAAAACCTCAACAGCTGTAGCAGGAATCAAGGGAACAGAGTTTATGATGCTTACAAAGGGACCTGCAAATGTATTTTTCGGAAATGAAGATGTGGCTAATATTGCTGGATATGACTCCGTTGAAAAATTCCTCATGCCAGATACAATGATTCAAAACACAAGGGGATTCACTCCGGCAGACCCTGTAAAAGTTGAGCCTGGGACACTTCTTGATGATGCCAAAAAAGGACTCTCCATGCTTACTGGAGCAATCCCACCAAAGGAGTGGGAGATATCAGGTGCTTTACCCCACATAATTGCAAGATGGGACATAAACTACGGACATTATCTTGCAGACAGTGGAAGATATGAAGAAGCGCTTTATATCTTTCAGATAGCTCTTGACCTCAGTGACAATCCGGAGATAAGAGCTGATGCAAGGCTTGAAAGAGGAACGGTATTTTCAAGATTTTTAAGAAACCCTGAGGCTGCACTATCTGAATATTTGATCATTCTTGAGGAGTATCCGGAAATACCACAGGCTGAAACCGCGCTTTATCTTGCAGGAATGACACTTTATGAGCTGGGTTTTAAAAAACAGGCACAGGAAAGATTTCTTCAATACAAAAAAACCTATCCACAGGGAAGATACATAACAAATGTGGAAACCCTTCTTAGGGTTTTAAATAATGAAAACTAAGTTTTTGGTCTATCTTCTTATTGGGTTAGTATCTTCGGTAATTGTCTTAACTGTCTTTTTCATAAAGATAGACTTTTTAAACTCTCTTGACCTAAAACTTAAGGATGCAAGATTCAGACTCCGTGGTAGTATTGAGCCTGATAATAGGATTTTTATTGTTGCAATAGATTCAGAAAGCATAGACAGGCTCGGAAGATGGCCATGGGACAGAAAGATTATTGCAAAACTAATAGAGAAACTCGGAAATGTCAAGGCAATAGCTCTTGATATTGTTTTTTCTGAGGCTTCCAGTTCTGAATCAGACAGTGCCCTTTCAAAGGCATTAAACAGATCTAATATTATTGTTGGCTATTATTTCAGGGAAGAAAAAACAGAGATTAATCCTCAATCTTACATGAATCTGAGCCGATCAAGGATAAAAATATTAAAGACTTCAGAAAATTTAACCACTCTTCCTATAAGAGAATTTCCCTATGCAGAGCTTAATATACCTTCAATAAAAGCAGAGGCTGGATTTTTCAATATAACTCCTGACAATGACGGGGTTTACAGAAGACTTAATATTCTTGCTATTTATAAGGGAGAGCTATATCCTAATCTTGTTCTTAAAGCCATGGAAAAATTCTTAAATAAACCCTTAATTGTAGAGATTGCCCCTTATGGGGTAGAGGCAATAAAAATTGGTACTGAGACGATACCAGTTGATGAAAAAGGGCTTCTTACAATCAACTACTATGGAGAAAGAGGCTCTATTAGGACCGTTTCAGCTTTTGATGTAATTGAGGGCAAGATAACTCTACCAGAGGATGCTATTGTTTTTATAGGTGCCACAGAGTTGGGAATAGCTGATATAAGAGCAACACCCTTTGATCCTGTCATGCCTGGAGTTGAAATATCTGCTACAGTGGCATCAAATATTCTTAAAAAGGATTACTTAAAGTACAACTCTTGGACAGCATTGATTGATATTGCGATTATAGTTCTGTCCGCTTTATTTTTGAGTCTCATTCTTGTAAAAATTAAGAGAACCTTAATCTCTTTGGGTATTTTCACAGGAATGCTTGTTGCTTACTATTCTCTTAATATTTTGTTTTTTAAAAAATACCTCTTAAATCTCTCAATTATCTATCCTTTAATTTCCCTCTCCCTATGCTACCTGGCGTCTGAGGCTTACAGAAATATTATTGTAGAAAAAAGGAGCAGATTCCTTAAAAAAGCCTTCTCAAGTTATGTATCCCCGGAACTGGTTAACATAATAATAAAAAATCCTGATAAATTAAAACTTGGAGGCGAAAAAAGAACAATTACAGTACTTTTTTCAGACATAAGAGATTTTACAACAATATCTGAATCTCTTGATCCTGAAAAACTTGTCATATTGCTTAATAACTATCTTGATCCCATGACAGAAATAGTCCTTAAACACAGAGGAATGCTTGACAAATATATAGGAGATGCTATAATGGCTGTTTACAACGCTCCTGTTGAATTAAAAGAACATGCCCGAGAGGCTTTATTAACATCCCTTGAAATGCTTAAGAAACTTACATCATTGAATGAAAAATTTGCAACGATGGGATTTCCTAAGATAAATATTGGTGTAGGAATAAATACAGGTGAAGCGATTACAGGAAACATGGGAACAGAAAAAAGATTTGACTATACCGCAATTGGAGACACAGTGAATTTAGCATCAAGACTGGAAGGATTGAATAAGTTTTATGGCACAAAAATAATAATAAGTGAAAGCACATTCAATAGACTTGAAAATAAAAAACAATTTTTTATAAGACAGCTTGATTTAATAAGAGTTAAAGGGAAAAAAGCACCTGTAAAAATCTATGAAGTCATGGAAGAAGATTCTCCTTTAGTTTCTGTTATAAATGATTTTGAAAAAGCATTGCATCTATATAGAGACTGTATGTTCAAAGAAGCTTTAAAATTATTCACCTCTATTAATGAAGAATGCAAAGATCAAGTTTCATTAATTTACGTAAAAAGATGCGAAGATTACATTTTAAATCCTCCACCTTCAGATTGGGACAGAGTCTATACTGCTAAAGAGAAGTAATCTGATACAATTGTTACTGCTAAATCTATATGTAGGCTAAGCTTTTATTAGAGGAAGTTTTTTTATGAGCTGAAATTAAAGTAGTATTAAAGACAAAGGATCAGATTAGAAGAATTGAAAAATATTTTTCTCGCATATAGTTTTTATAACTCGCACAAAGTTCTGTATTGTAACAACTGATTGCTTCTAATGGTTTCGTGCCTTAGCAATGACAAAGTGGAAGGGATTGCTTCGCTACGCTCGCAACGGCGGATTGCCTCGGATACCAAAGCACCCTCGCAATGACGGAAAAAAAGCTCCTTGCAAGGACGGTGTATGTGTCATTATAAGCTTGTCTTCAGGGGGATTTATAAATATAAGAATTTGACAAAAAGGGTTGTTTAAAAAGAGAGCATTAAGCTTTTTTAGGACCAAATGGATGTAAATCCTTAAATTGAAAAAGAGGCCAAAATGAACTACCAAGAACCACCTCCACCACCTCCGCCACCTCCGCCAGAAAATCCACCTCCACCACTACCCCCACTTGATGAGCGAGGTGCTGATGAAAGTATCTGAGAATCCTCTGAAGTAAATCTATCAATTGAATATGCAAAAACCGAGGGAGAAAAAGTTCCTCTACTTTGATACCAATTTGGCGGTTGTTTAAATAGTCCTTCAAAGGCGCTTGCCCATTTCTCTGCTTCTCCAAAAGCAATAGCATAGGGAAGTGTTATTTCAAAAACCTCAGGAATTTTCTCTGGCGGGAATAATTTTTCTATGACATCTTTCTCTACTCTACTTATAAACTCTTCATATCCCTTTAAATATTCCTTCATTATAGAGCCATTGCGAGTTTTTCTTGGCATAAATTGACCTAAAATAAAAATGGAAAGAGCTGTTATTATGCCACCCACTAAAAGAGGAGCAAAATTTATTAAAAGTATACCTAAAATTACACTACCAAATATAGTTAATATGAAGGTGAGGACTCCTAATATTGAATAAGAATTTTTTACGCTCAAGGGATTCGCTGTAAAGAAACCTTTTTTTGTTAAACTTGAAAAAACTGATTTAGTAATTTCAGGGATTGAACTATAAAACTTCTTTTTGAGATCAGAAAGTTTTCTTATTTTCCCTCCTTCAAAAATTGCACTTAGAATCTCTAAATCATAATCTTTAGATTGTAAATCTTTATCAAAATCCTTTATTTTTTCAAAAATATAATCTCTTTTTTTACCAAAGAGAAATTTTTCCTCCTCAGTTTCTATAATTTTAATGTACCCTCTTCTTGCTAAGTCTATTATTTCGGCTACTATGTCTCTTGTGTCAGTCTTTTCATCAATTAAAGTACCTGCCTCAATAGGTGTGATATCCTTAGGCGGCTCATACTGTACCTGGATTATTCCCTTTCCTCCTATATCTCTTCCCTTTTTCCACCATAACCAAAATAAAAAGGCAAAAAGACAAGGAATATATATGCCTAAATAAAGCCAAGGATTTTTCCAAAGCGGAGGACCTGTCATTATTTTTATCATTCCTGTGGGCCAACCAACAGCAACTGTCATTCCTTCATGAGGAGACAAGGACTTTTTTAACTTAAAAATTACTCTATCAGCTTCCTTTTTAGCTTCACAATCTTTCGCTATACTCCCGAATGCTCCTGTATAGCATGCATATTGAATATAAGAATTATCAAAAGGAAGAATTACTGTGGTAATGCCACCTTTAATAGGAACAGCCCATCCTGTTCCTATTGAATTCCAATAGAGTTCGTCTATATTTCCTAAATTGTATAAAGCATACTTTACTCTGTAACG
This sequence comes from uncultured bacterium, assembly GCA_937924475.1. Taxonomy (GTDB): domain Bacteria; phylum Nitrospirota; class Thermodesulfovibrionia; order Thermodesulfovibrionales; family Thermodesulfovibrionaceae; genus Thermodesulfovibrio. The sequence continues at coordinate 29,662 of CALDSV010000034.1, read as the reverse complement.
AATTACATAAATTTTAATCCCACTCACATAGGTGTTAGGATCACCAATACGAATTCTTAAGTTATTCCCGCTCTTAGATATATTGATTTTGTAAGGATTAACCATCTCATCGCTTACAAAAATATCTCTAATATCAAGTTGATGTCTTTTCCCTTTAGGATCTTTAAAATCCAAAGGTATATCTCTGTATATTCCATGTTTTTTCTCTGTTCCGAAGTCAACAGTTAACTTTTCTGTAATTTTTAAATCTCCCTCTGGTTCAATAGTTATATCAACATCGTAATTTTCTATTACCCAGCAATAAGCATTTGAAATAAAAGAGAGGGATAGAAAAATCGATAAAAGTATATTCTTAAGCAAATTTTTCTCCTAAAACTTTACTTCTGGAACAATTTTCTGGGATTCTTCTACTTCAAAGAAAATCTTATAGGAAAAACCTAAAAATCCTGCAATCAAATTATTTGGGAAGATTGCGATTGCTGTATTGTAATCTCTTACTACAGCATTATAGTATCTTCTTGCTTGACTTATGGTTTCCTCAATACGAGCAAGTTCATCTTGAAGCTTTTGAAAATTAGCACTTGCTTTAAGATCAGGATAACTCTCTGCTAATGCAAAGAGCTGACGTAGTGCTTTAGTTAACATGTTTTCTACCTCAATTTTTTCCTGCGTTGAAGTTGCGTTAATTGCAGAATTTCTAAGTTTAACAACTTCCTCAAGGGTGCTCCTTTCATGAGAAGCGTAACCTTTAACCGTCTCTACAAGATTTGGAATTAGATCATGTCTTCTTTTGAGCTGAACATCTACATCAGACCAGGCCTGTTCAGTGATAATTTTTAGTTTGATCAAACGATTGTAAACCAAAATAAGCCATATAATGACTAAAAGCAAGATTATGAAAGGAATTAAATAGATCATTTAGATCTCCTTCCTTTTTTGTTTCTGTGATTTTATCACTCTCAGAGGAATCTGTCAATGAAAAATATTTTCTTACCCTACTGTCATTTCAAGCGAAGCAATACCTTAGATAATTAGGGAAGAGTTTAAAGAATTATTGAATATAGTCTACCTACTTTATTAAAATTTACATGGATGCGTTTAAAAAATTTATCCTTGAATACTAAATTCACTCTTTCAATAATTTTCATCATTTTAATATTTTGTATCATCTTTTCATTTCTGCTGTATTATCATCTCAAACAAAAGGTAATAGAGGATGCTAATGAAAAAACCAGAATAATTCTTACTCAAATAGATGCCTTAGGTAACTATGTTAAAGTGGAGTTAAGACCTGCTATTTTTCAACTCTTAGAGGAGACGGGTAGAAAGGACAAGTTCATTGTAGAGGGAATGTCTACAACTCATGTTCGTTTAAGTGTGATGAAAAGATTTAATAACAAAATTGGTTATTAAACCTATAAGAGAGTTTCCACAGAACCCATAAATCCAGAGCATTTAGCTGATAAAATCCATAGAGAGTTTATAGAGTATTTCAATAAAAATAGAGACAAAGATTTTTGGAGTGGAATTAAGAGAGTTGAAAATCAAGATATATTAATAATGGCAAAACCTGTTATAACAGAGAAAAGTTGCCTTCTATGTCATGGAAAGAGGCAAGACTGTCCAAAGGCTCTCCTAAAATTGTTTCCACGAGATAAGGATTTTAAATGGAGAGAGGGTGATATAATGGGAATTGAAGCAGTTTATTTACCAATAGCCACAACTCTCTCTGAAATCAAAGGAATTGCAATTTATACTTTTATGTTTGGATTAGTCTCCCTTGTATTTTTATTTATAACTTTGCAAGGCACTTTTTGGAATTTTGTTATAAAACCACTAAAAAAACTAAGTACTCTTTTAAAGGTATTGTTGAGGGCACAGAACCTTTAAATCAAAAAATAGAAGTAAAAACAAGTGATGAAATAGGTGAGCTCATATATTCCTTTAATCAGATGGCTAAATTTTTATATGAGGCACAAGAGGCAACTAAAAAATATGCAGAAACTCTTAGAACTATTTTCGAAGGAATAACTGATCCTCTGGCACTTGTTGATCCTGACTGTCAAGTGGAGATGACTAATCATGCTTACAGAGAGTGGCTAAAAGAAGAGAGAGCAGCAGTATTCCATAGTCCTTGCAATTTGGAACACATAGAAAACGATACACTAAGTCCTCAACTTTTATTGAAAAAGGTAATAGAGACTAAAAAACCTCTTTCTGAATATTGGGAAGGCAAAGACGGTAATCATTATTTCATCCACATTTATCCCATTTTCAATAATGAAAAAGAAGTTACTAAACTTGTCTACTATGTGAAGGATGTAACGGAGAGAAAGAAAATTGAGGAACAAATGAGAATTACTGAAAAATTAGCTGCCATTGGACAGCTCTCTGCAGGTTTAGCTCACGAAATTAATAATCCCTTAGGAGGTATTAAACTCTGTTTCAACAATTTAATATCTACTGAAATGGATGAAGAAACAAAAAGAGAGCATATTAAGCTTATAAATAAAGGACTTACAAAAATCCAAGAGATCATAAAGCAGTTGCTTGATTTTTCAAAACAAACTGAGCTCATAAAGACTTCAGTAAATATAAATGATTTGATTGAAAATGTTCTCAGATTAACAGAGTATCTCATATCAAAAAATGGAATCCAAGTTGTCAAAAAATTTGAAAAAATTCCTCATATGTTACTGGATCAGAACAAAATAGAACAGGTATTTCTCAATATAATTCTTAATGCAATTCAAGCTATGGATGGCCAAGAAAGAATTCTTACCATAGAGACAGCCATGAAAAATAATAATTGTCTAATATCCTTTAGTGACACTGGGCCTGGTATTCCTTCTGAAATAATGGAGAAAATTTTCGATCCTTTTTTCACTACCAAACCAGTGGGGCAAGGAACAGGTTTAGGTCTATCCGTCAGTAAAGCAATTATAGAGCAGCATAATGGTAAAATATATGTAAGTAGTTCCGATAAAGGCACAACCTTTACAGTTGAGCTTCCAAGTAATTTATGAAAGAAAAAATTTTAATAGTAGAAGATGATCCAGCCATGAGATTAGGAATGACCCATTTTTTAAAAAGTCATGGCTATGAAATAAAATCTTGTGACAATGGTATAAAAGCCTTGGAACTAATAGAAAATGAAATATTTGAGATTGCCATATTTGATTTAAAATTACCAGGAATAGATGGAATCACATTACTTCAAAAAATAAAACATAAAAATCCAAACACTTCAGTTATAATAATCACTGCTTTTGCAGAAGTAAAAACAGCGGTACAAGCAATAAAAGAGGGTGCCTTCGACTACTTAGCAAAACCTTTCTCAAATGATGAATTACTCTTAATAATTGAAAGAGCTTTAAAATTTAGAAACTTAGAAATAGAGATAGAATATCTAAGAAAAAAGGTTAGACAAAAAGAGGTTTTTGAAGGTTTAGTTGGCATAAGTAATGCAATGAAAGAAATATTTGAAAAAATAAGGGTTGTTTCTCAAACAGATGTGCCTGTACTAATTCAGGGAGAGAGCGGAACAGGCAAAGAGCTAATAGCTGATGCAATTCAGAGACTTAGTAATCGTAAGAGATCCCCTTATATAAAAATAAACTGTGCAGCAATTCCAGAAACATTATTTGAATCAGAACTCTTCGGATATGAAAAAGGAGCATTTACAGGTGCTAACGAAACAAAGAAGGGAAAACTTGAATTAGCCAATGAAGGAACTATATTTTTTGACGAAATTGCCGACATGCCCCTTTCTCTTCAGGCAAAACTTTTGAGAGTAATTGAAGACGGTATAGTTTATCGTCTCGGAGGTAAAGAGCCTGTAAAGGTAAATTTAAGATTCATTTATGCTACCTGTAAAAATATCAAAGAACTTATAAAAACAGGGAAGTTTAGAGAGGATCTTTTCTATAGAATAAATGTGGTTCCTATTTATATCCCTCCTTTAAAAGATAGACGAGAAGATATCCCAGTTTTAATAGAGCATTATTTAGAATATTACGTTCAAAAATATAATAAAAAAAACATTCAAATTTCACCATCTGCTTATGAAGCTTTACTGTCTTATGATTATCCAGGGAATGTTAGGGAATTAAAGCATGCCTTAGAAAGAGGTGTTATATTATCAAAAGATGGTATTATGGATATAAAAAATCTTCCAGAGGAAATATCAGGTTTAATCAATGTTAAAACAGATTGCCTTAAAGAATATATCTCCCTCAAGGAATGCTTAGAAAATTTTGAAAAAAGTCTAATTTTAAAAACTCTAAAAGACTGTGATGGCAAGAAAGTAGAAGCAGCAAGAAAACTTGGTATTAGCAGGAAAACGCTTTGGGAAAAGATAAAGTTCTACAAATTAGAAGAATAAACGGAGAGGGAGGGATTTGAACCCCCGGTAGGGTGTAACCCTACAGCGGTTTTCAAGACCGCCGCCTTAAGCCACTCGGCCACCTCTCCAACATTTCTATTATAGCAAATATATTAGCAATTAAAAAAACATTACCAAGTAAATCCTCTCTCCTAATTCCTCTTTTCCATCACCAATAGACATTGAATTGCCAAGACTGCCTAAGGGATAGGCTCTGAATGACATATAAAGAGATTGCTTCAGGCACCTTGCGGGGCCCTCGCAATGACGAGGGGGGAGATTGCCACGGCTCACTTCGTGAACCTCGCAATGACGGTGTAGGGTGTCATTGCGAGGGTGCTTTGGCACCCGAAGCAATCCGCCGTTGCGAGCGTAGCGAAGCAATCTCGTATTCTACATCTTTAATGAAAAAAATGGAGCAAGGTGATTGCTACGAAGTTCCGTGGATTTCTCGGAATGGGTGGGAAAAAAGGTATTGTGATATTTTAATGTAATAACCAAATAGTTCTAAATTGATTTGATTACTGATGGTTTTTTTCTTTCAGGATTTGCAATTTTTATTAGTAGCTTAATACTTTTTTATCTTAAAAAATAATTCTTTGATAAATTCTCTTACTGAGGGATGTTCAGTCAAGATAAGTTCTTGTTTATTCCCATCAAAAATAATTTTCCCATCTTTTATAAAAATAAATCTATCGCAGAGTTGCCACGCTACATAGACAACATGGGTTATTATCATAAAGCCTATGTTTTCTTTGTCTGCCAGGTCTTTTATTAAAGAAATTATTCTTTCAGAGTTAATAGGATCAAGACCTGCTGTTGGTTCGTCATAAAGAAACATTTTTGTTTTACCTACTGCTAAGGCTCTTGCAATTGCAACTCTCCTGTGCATTCCACCGCTTAGCTCTTCAGGCATAAGTTCTTCAGCTTCCTGGACTCCTACACGGCTGAGAAGTTTACTAACTCTTGTATATATTTCTTTATCAGATAATTTTAGAAGTTCTCTCATGAAGAAAGCCACATTTTCTTTCACTGGTAGTGAGTCAAAAAGAGCACCTTCTTGAAAGACGATGCTAAATTTTCTTCTTATGGGTATCAGTTCTTCCTCTTTTAAGGATGTTATATCAATACCATCAATTAAAATTTTTCCATTATCTGGCGCAATTAATCCTAAAATAAGTTTTAAAATTGTGGTTTTTCCGCCACCACTTTCCCCCAGAACAGCTATGCGTTCATGAAAATCTGCTTTGAAACTTATTCCTCTTAAAACTTCTCTGTTGCCATAAGAAAACCAGACATCATCAAATACTATCATACGCTAAATCCTAAGGCATAAAGGAGTATTCTTGTAAGCACAAAATCCATTGCTATAACAACCACAATCGAGGTAACAACCGCCTTTGTGGTAGAGATTCTCAATCCTTTTGCCCCTCCTTTTGTTCTAATTCCGTAGTAACAGCTAATACAGGAAATAAGATAACCAAAAATGAAAGGCTTTATTGAACCAGAAAAGACATTTTGAAAGGTAAGTTCCCTTATTATACTTGACCAGTAAAAGGAGCCACTCTGATTACTTACCAAAACAGCTATGTAGTAGCCACCAAAAAGGCATACTAAGTCTCCAATTATTGTAAGACAGGGAAGCATTACAATAGAGGCAATTACTCGAGGAATAACTACTTTTTTAATGGGATCAATACCATACACTCTTAAAGTGTCTATCTGATGTCCTAATATCATGGAACCAATCTCTGCTGTCTGTCCTGCACCTACTCTCCCAATAAAAACTAAGGCAGTTACTAAAGGACCAATTTCTCTTATTACTGCTATTCCTACAATTTTACCTGTGTACATTTTTAATCCAAGACCACTAAGTTCTGCACTTAGTTGAAGGCTTAAGGCCATGCCCACAAAAAGGCATACCAAAGATACAATCAGTACCGATGAGGCACCAGCATATTCCATTTGTTCAATCATATCATCGAAATAAAAAGGTTTTTTAAAAAGTTTTAAAATAGAATGAAGGCAGAGCAAATAGAAACTCTGTAATTCGTAAAGTATTGTTTTTATTTTATCTGCAATACTCATGGGAAATAACAATATCTTAACACAAATAAGTTATAATTAAATAAAATGAATACAAGGAGGTTTAGATGGCTAAGAAAATTTTAATGCTTGTAGGAGATTTTGTGGAAGATTATGAGGCAATGGTCCCATTTCAGATGCTTAAAATGGTAGGACACACTGTTCATGCTGTCTGTCCAGGGAAAAAGGCAGGAGATACTGTTAAAACAGCAGTACATGATTTTGAAGGAGATCAAACCTATACTGAAAAAAGAGGCCATAATTTTATGATTAATGCTGATTTTGAAAAAATTGATCCTGCTCAGTATGATGCTCTTGTAATCCCTGGGGGGAGAGCTCCAGAATATTTGAGGCTCAATGAAAAAGTAATTGAAATCGTGAGATATTTTGTCACATCAGGCAAGCCTGTGGCAGCTATTTGTCATGGAATACAACTTCTTACTGCTGCTGATGTGATAAGAGGTAAAACTCTTACAGCATATCCTGCTGTGAAAGCAGAAATTTTACTGGCTGGTGGAAAGTGGTGTGATGTAAATGCTTCTTATTCAAACGCTTGTGTTGATGGTAATATAGTTACTGCTCCTGCTTGGCCTGCTCATCCTGAATGGATAAGAAAGTTTCTTCAGTTACTTGGCACTGAGATTAAAGCCTAAAAAAGTTTTTTTTGCATAGGTTCGCCCTTTCGTGGGCGAACTTTTTCATATTTTATATATTCCTCTGGAATTTCTTTCAAAAAAGAAGAAACAGGTAAAGATACTTTTTTCCCATTTATGACTCTATTTTTTGCGTAAATTATTATTAGCTCATTCATAGCGCGAGTCATTCCAACATAGAAAAGCCTTCTCTCTTCTTCTATGTCATATTCTGAAGATAGGGTATAAGGGATAACCCCCTCTTCAAAACCTGTTATGAAAACAACGGGAAACTCCAGACCCTTTGCACCATGAAGGGTAAGAAGGCTAATGGCATTAAGGTTCTCAGGGAATAAATCTAAGGAGGTTAATCCATATAGTTCATCAATAAATGCACGAATTTGTTCAATCAAGATTCCTTTTTCATAGGCTGATGCTATGTTTTTAATCAAATAGGCTTCATAATTTTCAAGATCCTTAAGAATTCCAGTGGAGTCTAAAAATTCATATAAGGGGATGGGTTCAATAAGTTTTTTTACAATTTCTTCTTTAGATAATATTCCTGTTAGTTCCTTTATAAATGATTCTATCCAGGCTTCAGCCTCTTTTTTTATTGTTTTTACAGGAATTCCTTCTTTCATAAACATTTCTTTTATGATTTTTAATCCTTTGTTTATTCTTGATAGAACGGCAAAGCTATTGAAAGTATAGAAGGTTTCCTCTTTGTTATTGTATAAATCATTAAAATTTGTAGCTCCGAGTCTTTTTTTTATCTCTTTTAAAATTGTTTTTGCTTCCTCGTATTCATCTTCTACTTCCATTATTATAATTTGAGATTCTGAAGGTTTTAAGGGTTCAATTCTTTTTGAAAATCTCTTAGTATTAGCAGTAATGAACCTATTGGAAGCTAATAAGATATTTGCTTGAGATCTATAATTAATGGAGAGATTTAAAAGCTTAAGATCTTCAAAATCAGATGGTAAATTTAAGAATAGATCCACTTCTGAGCCTCTAAAGGAATATATTGCCTGATCAGGATCGCCAAAAACTGAAAAACAGCCAGTTTTCTTTAAAAGTCCTTTGATGATATCATATTGAATTTTGTTTATGTCTTGAAATTCATCTACAATTATGTGCTCAAAAAGAGGCGGAATTTTACCTTCTTTTATCATTGATGAAGTTTTTAATAACAAGTCATCAAAGTCAAGGAGATTAAGTTCTTTTTTCTTTTTTTCATAGATTTCGTATATCTGTAGGGTTTTATCATCTAAGGATGTTTGTTTGTTCTTAAATCTTGATATTCTCTCAATAATTTTTTCAACATTTTTTCCTCCTATACTACTGATTATTTCTCTTTGCAGTTTCCTGGTGCATAAATTAAAGTTTCTTGTATTTTCAGGAAGAAATTCTCTCAAAAGTCTAATACATAGAAGATGAAAAGTACCTATGAAAGGTAATTCTTTTTTGTTTAGTTTTTTTATAACTCTCTGCCGCATCTCAATGGATGCTTTTTGTGTGAAAGTAAGGGCTGCAATTTTTCTTGGATTTATACCTTCTTCTAAAAGGTAAATTATTTTTGCAGTAATTGTATGGGTTTTTCCTGTCCCAGGTCCTGCCAGGACGCAAAGATATTTATCAGAACTTTCAACAGCTAATCTTTGTTGTTTATTAAGATTCATTAAAAAAGTAATTTTTGCCCTTTATTATTTTTTGGGCTGGGTTTACCAAAAACTTTAATTTTTCCATATTCTCCATCATAGCCTGGTTCCACAGTAATTTTACCCTCTCTTACTCTTTCAATTGCCTCTGCAAGGGATTCATTAAATTTTTCTATGTCGGTTAATTTTTTATTTAAAAGTATATCGTATTCACTTCCTAAATTGTTAATAGCTTTGAAATAGAGATTTGATAATGTTTTGCTCTGGACAGAAGTATTATTAATCTCTGCCATAATCTCCTGAAGAGGTATAATTGATTTATATGGTATAGCTTGGGGAGGTTTAAAACCTTCCTGGCGGTCTGCAAGAACTTCCACTCTGTGCATTACTCCCACGGTAACTCTTTTGCCACATAAGGGGCAAAGATAGTTTCTTTTAATAGTTTCTTTTGGTGATAACCTTACTCCACAAACCCTATGACCATCATAGTGATACTTTCCTTCTTCAGGGAAAAATTCTACTGTTCCAAGAAAGCCCTTTTTTGTCTTAATTGCCTCAGTTATGCCTTCAAAGCTTAGTTCTGTATCAAAAATATTAGCCTCTCTTCCAATCTTAGAGGGTGAATGAGCATCTGAGTTGGAAATGAGGGTAATAGAATCAAGTTTGCTTAATCTCCAGTTCATCCTTGGATCTGAGCTTAATCCTGTCTCAATAGCATAGATGTAAGGACTTAATTCCTCAAAGCATTCTTCAATACTGTCAAAGCCAGATTGCGAACCAAAAACAGAAAAATGGGGAGTCCAAGCATGAGCAGGAATGATTAGGGAATCGGAGCTTATATCCATAATTATTTTCATTAATTCTTTCCCATCTATTCCCAGGATGGGTCTACCATCGGATATAAGGCTTCCTATTTGTGATAAGGCATGATTTATCTTAGTAACATCTTTCAGAGAGGGTGATAGTATTAGGAGATGAATTTTTCTTAGTTTTCCATTTTTTTGGTAGATGCAACTTATCTCAGAGGACAGAATAAAGAAGACATCCTCTCTACAAGATTCTGGAATTTGTAATTTATATTTTTCTTTAAGTCTTAGGAGACCATTTCCTTCTTCAGTGAGTTTTTCGCCTATTTCTTTTAGCCATTCAGGATGGGTAAAATCACCTGTTCCAATTACTTTAATTCCTTTTATTTGAGCCCATTGCTCAATAGTTTCAAGGTTCATTTCCTTACTTGTAGCTCTTGAAAATTTGGAATGAATATGAAGGTCTGCAAAAAACATAGTTAATTATAACATTTTCTTAAAGAATGCTTGATAAACTCAATGATCTGAAGATGCTCATTCAATCCTTTACCTTCAATATGAATAGGCTTTCCTATAAAAAAGCAAATAGGTTTTGAAGGGTCAATTTTACCGAAATCTTTTAAGATTTTACCTATGCCCCAAGCATCAGTTCGCAAGGCTATGGGAACAGCAGGAACATTTGCTTTTTTAGCAAGCTTAATTCCTAAGGTATTAAATTTGTTTGGATCAAAAGTAAGTTGTCTTGTGGCTTGAGGAAAGACAATAACTGAAATTCCCTTTTTGAGTCTTTTAAGTCCTTCTTCCATTACCACTTTATAGTCTTCTTTTGGGTTTTTCCGTCCTACAGGAATTGGTTCAAGAGCAGAGAGAATTTTCCCAAAAAAGGGATAACTTAGCAGAGATTTTTTTACTACAAAGGTAACCTTAAACTCTTTTCCAATTACTCCCGGTAATACAAGGGTTTCGAGGGTGCTCATATGGTTTGATATGAATACACAGGGAGGATTTAAATTTTTAAGATTTTCAATTCCATGAATTGTAATGTTACATCCTACATTTCTCATCATTTCAAGAATTTTTAAGCCATCACAAACAAGCTCTTCGTAATCGTATTTTCCTCTTTTAGCTACAATGGCACTAAGAATTATTTTTTTCAGCACATGACTATAGAGCCTAAGAGAAATCATTTAAGTAAAGGATCCCTAAGACCAGCTTCATTAAAACCTTTCTGTCTTAAAAGACAGCTTGGACATTTCATACAGGGTTTAGGAAAATCCATGGTTTCTTGAGGATCATAACAACTCCATGTAAGAGAGTAATCAAGTCCCAGTTTTATTCCTTTCTTTATTATTTCAGCTTTTGTAAGGTAAAGAAGAGGAGCTTCAATTTTGAATTTAATCTTACCTTCTACTGCTACCTTAGTAGCAAGATTTGCCATAGACTCAAAAGCCTTAAGATATTCTGGTCTACAGTCTGGATAACCCGAGTAATCAACAAAGTTTGCTCCTATGAAAATGTTTGGACACATAAGAACTTCCGCCCACGCAAGAGCAAAGCTTAAAAATATAGTGTTTCTTGCTGGAACATAAGTGACAGGAATACCTTGAATTTCTCCTTTTGGAACCTCTATTTCTGAAGTTAAAGCAGAACCTCCAATTTTTTTCATATCAAAAGATATAATTAAATGTTCTTTCACTCCTAAAGCTACTGCTACTTTTTTTGCACTTAAAAGTTCGATTTTATGCCTTTGTCCATAGTCAAAGGAAAGAGCAAAACACTCATAGCCCTCATTTTTTGCAATGGCGAGAGTTGTAGAGGAGTCAATTCCACCACTTAATAAAACTAATGCTTTTTTCATTTTTTATCACCTATTTTAGGCTCTGTTCCTTTAAATAATCTTTTTATGTTGGATAAATGTCTAATATAAATTATTACAACAATACAAAGAGTAAACATGATAGATTTATCAGGATAGTTAAATAGGAAAAGATTTAAGGGTAAAAGGCTAAAAGCTATAAGAGCTGAAAGGGATGAAATCCGGAAAATTATGAATATCACTATCCATATTATTACTGTAATTATTCCTGCTAAAGGTGTATAAGCTAAGATAACTCCAATACTTGTGGAAACTCCTTTGCCACCTTTAAATCTTAGAAAAGGAGTGAAACAATGTCCCAAAATTGCTAAAATTCCTGCGAGTCCCATAAAAACTAAAGTCTGTTCTGGGGGATAATAATATCTTACTAAGATAACTGGTATGAAACCTTTTGAAATATCAAGTAAAAGAGTGAGTAATGCTTCTTTTTTGCCTATTACTCTTAATACATTTGTGGCACCAATATTGCCACTTCCACTTTTTCTTAAATCAATCCCTTTCAATTTACCAATAAGATAACCCCATGGAATGGAACCAAAAAATAGGGCAAAAGTTAAGAATAAAGAATTCATTTCAATGCTCTCCATAAATTATAAACATAACCTATTCCAGAATAGACTGCCACAGCTGTTGAGATATAAAGAAGAAGAAGTCCTATATCATAAAGGTCGATTCCCAGAATTTCGTCAGCAATAAGAATAAATAATATGGAAATCATTTGTAGAACTGTTTTTATTTTTCCTGCTTTTTCAGCAGGTATTACAATTCCCTTTGACAAAGCATAAAATCTAAGAGTTGTCACTATGAACTCTCTTGAAATTATGATAGTTGCTAACCAAGAGGAAACCATTCCCAGTTCAACAATTATGATAAGAGCTGTAATGACGAGAAGTTTATCTGCAATAGGATCTAAGATAATGCCTAATTTTGTGATCTGTTTAAATTTTCTCGCTAAATAACCATCAAGAAAGTCAGTTATGGAAGCTATGAAAAATAAAAGTGCTCCAAACTGAGGATTTGAGGGAGTTTCAATAATAAACAAAGGAATTAAAATTATGCGAAAAACTGTCAGTGATGTAGGAAGATTAAAGGTTTTTATATTCATCTATAAATTTACCCATAAGCCCTTGAGATTTAAGAATGAGGTCGCAAAGCTCCCTTACAGCACCTTGACCAGCATTTTTTTTAGTGATAAAGTCTACTCTCTTTTTTACTTCTTCATGGGCATCCCTTGGACAAGCTGAAAATCCTGCTTGACTTAGTATTGATAAATCAATAATGTCATCTCCCATAGCACAGATTTCTTCTCTTTTTAATTTATATTTTTCAAGAATTTCATTGAAAATTTTAAGTTTTTCCCTGACTCCTTGATAAACTTCCCTAATTCCTAATTCTTTCATCCTTCTTTCTAAGGCTTTAGAGTCTCTTCCAGTTATTACAGCTATATTTAATCCAACTTTTTTTATCATTACAAGTCCGTGACCATCTCTTACATCGAATATCTTAAGTTCGTTGTTTTCATTGTCAAGAATTATTCCTCCTTGGGTCAGTACGCCATCCACATCCAAAATTAAAAACTTAATTTTCTTAGCTTTCTCTATAATATCTTTTGATGACTTATTGTTGTATTTGAACCCATATTTATCAATAATCTTTTCTATTATTAAGGTGGTGGAGAAACTTTCAAAATAGGGAAGACTGTATACTTCTTTTACTAAGTCTGCACCAACAATGTTTTCAATTTTCCAGTCTCCTCCTTTTACGAGAATGTCTGGCTCAAGAAATTTTATTAAAGAATAAGGTGTCTCTTCTTCAAAAATAGTTACGAAATCTACCATTTCAAGGGATGCCAGGACTTCTGCTCTGTGTTTTTCAGAATTTATGGGCCTAAGGGGTTTAATTTTTTGTACTGACTTGTCAGAGTTTAAACCTATCACCAGAACATCACCCAATTTTTTTGCTTCTCTCAGATATCTTACATGTCCAACATGAAGAATATCAAAACAGCCATTGGTGAAAATTATTTTTTTCCCTTCCTTTTTAAGTTTCTCTAATCTTTCTTTTAACTGTCTTTTTGATAGTATTTTATCCATAGATCTTCCTAAAAGCTTTTTCTAATATTTTTTTATCGCTTTCATAAGTTAATTTATTCAGTGCTTCATCTGCTTTGAACCACTCAGCATTGTCAATCTCCCATTGAGGAGTAATCTGGCCATTTATATATTCTACAAGATAATATTTTACGGTTTTGAAATATTTTTCACCTTCCAGATAAAACCAGTACGATACTTCTCCAAGCTCATCTATTATTTTGCCATCAATTCCTGTCTCTTCTCTTATTTCCCTTAGGGCAGCCTGTTGAGGAGTTTCGTTTTTCTCTACAAGACCCTTTGGAAGTGCCCATACTTTGCCTTGTTTTATTGAAATTAAAAGGATTTTTAAATCTTTCCCTTCTCTCTTATATACAACTCCTCCTGCTGAAAAAACTTTTTTCATTTTCCTATAGGCATTTTGCTTGGATTTAAAACCCTAAGAATATCATTATAGAAGGCAAGCATCATAAGGGCAATGAGAAAGGCAATTCCGATCTTTTGTGATAAAGCAATGAATTTTTCACTAAGAGGTTTTCTCCTTATCCCTTCAATTATAAAGAATAGAATATGACCACCATCAAGAACAGGGATAGGTAACAGATTCAAGATACCAAGATTAATGCTTATTATGGCTGCGAAGCTTAAAAAGCTTATAAAACCCTGTTCAGCAGTTTTACCAGCCGCTTGGAATATTAGAATAGGACCACCAATTACTTCAGTTGAAACCACTCTTTGGAATATTTTAACGATTGTAAGATATGTAAGCTCTATAATTTCATAACATTTTTCTATGGATTTGGAGAAAGCATTAATTGGATTTTCTTTCTGGATAAAAAATTCCTCAGAAGGCTTTATACCTATTTGCCCTACTGATATTTTTTCACCAAAAAGATTTTTAGTTTCTTTTGCCTCAGGTTTTATTTTTAGCTCTATGGCTCTACCTTCTCTTTCTATTTTAAAATTTAAATCCTTTCCAGGATTTTGCTGAATAAAGCTTGCCATCTCAAACCAATTATTAATCTTTTGACCTTCAATTTCTAAAATTTTGTCTCCCTTTTGTAAACCTGATAATTGAGCTGGTGAATTTTCCATTACTTCTCCAATAATGGGTTTAAGAACAGGCACTCCATGGACAAATATTATCCAAAATATAAAAATTGCAACCAAAATATTGAAAAGAGGTCCTGCAAGAACAATAAAAATTTTTTTGTAAACTGGCTGATGTTTAAAGGATCTTTTTTCATCAATAGCTTCTTCACCCACCTCTTCACCATACATCTTTACATAGCCACCTAAAGGTATTGCACTTAAAAGATACTCTGTCTCTCCAATTTTTCTTCCAATTAACTTAGGTCCAAAGCCAATAGAAAACTTAAGAACCCTTACGCCACTTAGTTTTGCAGCTAAAAAATGACCCAATTCATGGATAAATATTAAAAAACCAAAAAGAATTATTGCATAGATAAAGTTCATCCTTCTATCTCCTTTTTCGCCCTTTTTCTTGCCCAGCTGTCAGCTTTAAGGATCTCTTCAATGCTGTTTGCTGAATATGCGGAATGGGCATCCATCACTTTTTTAATAATTTTATATATATCATTAAATTTTAACTTGCCTGATAAAAAAGCTTCAACAGCAACTTCGTCCGAAGCATTAAGAACTGCAGGCATAGTACCGCCTATCTTAATTGCTTCATAGGCAAGATGTAAGCAAGGGAAAACACCTGTGTCAGGCAATTCAAATTGCAATTTAGTTGTAACTGTCCAATCTATAGGTTTTACAACATTAGGAAGTCTTTCAGGTAGAGATAGAGCAAGAGCAATGGGAGCTTTCATATCAGGCTCACTCATTTGGGCAAGATATGTTCCGTCTATAAATTCCACAAGGCAATGAACAATGCTTTGGGGATGAATTAGAACGCCTATTTGATCAACAGGAATGTCAAAAAGATAATGAGCTTCTATAACTTCAAAACCTTTGTTCATAAGGGTAGCAGAATCAATTGTTATTCTTTTGCCCATCTTCCATTTAGGATGATTTAAAGCTTCTTGAGGAGTAACATTTTCTATCTCATGCTTTTTCCTTCCTCTAAAAGGACCTCCTGAGGCTGTAAGCCATATTTTTCTTATGTAAGGTTTGTTGCAACCATTTATACATTGAAATACTGCACTATGTTCACTGTCAACGGGAATAATTTTGGCATTGCTTCTTTTCGCCTCTTTTTTTATTAATTCTCCTGCAAGTACAAGACTTTCTTTATTGGCAAGCCCTATAGTTTTACCTGCTTTTACTGCTTCGTAGGTAGGTAGGAGTCCTGCAGCTCCTACTATGGCAGAAAGAATTATATCTGCTTGAGGTAAAGTGGCGAGCTTATGAATTCCTTCCAGTCCATATAAAATTTCACAGTTTTTAACTCTGCTTTTTAATTCCTCATAAGCTTTTTCATCGTATACTGCCACGTAAGAGGGATGAAACTCTTTAATTTGCCTTTCAAGAGTATTAATACTACTTTTTGCAGCCAGTCCTAATACTCTAAATTTATGAGGGAAATTTTTAATCACTTCAAGAGCACTTTTTCCAATAGAACCAGTGCTTCCAAGAATAACTATGTTTTTCAAGTAATCCTCCTAAAGAAATCTTAAACTAAAATACAATGCTATCCCTGCAAAAAGCATTGCATCAATTTTATCAAGAACTCCACCATGTTCTGAAAAAAGGATGCTTGAATCCTTTACTCCTGCATCCCTTTTAAACATAGACTCTACAAGGTCTCCTAAAATTGATATGAATCCTATAAGAAAACCTAAAAGAATCAGGCTCTGAAAACTTTTCTCAAGGTTTATTAAATATCCTATAACCACTGAGGCTAAAATGCCACCTGAAACAGAACCAACAGCACCTTCCCATGTTTTTTTTGGACTAACCTCTGGATAAAGTTTTCTTTTTCCAAAACCTTTTCCAATATAATAAGCAAAACTGTCAGAAGCCCAGACAACTGTGAATAGATAAATAATCCATTGCCATCCATCCTGTCGAAGAAACCAGAGAAAAACAAGCAAAGTAGGAATGTATAGAATACCTATCACAAGAGGTGATATATCCTTTAAAGCATTTTGTGGTTGTTTTTTTTCAAAAAGCCGAATTGTGGATATGATAATAAAGCTCAAGGAATAATATAATATGGCGTATGGCCAGTAGAAGCAGTTAAGAATAAATAAAATTGTAGAAATCAGAATTCCTAAGGTTAAATAAGTGTTGCTAACTCTGTACATTTTTAAGAATTCACCTGTAGCAATCAAGTTTACAAGCCCTATTAAAACAAAGAAAAAATAAGAGGGAAGCTTTACTACAATAATTACTAATATGGGAATAACAACTAAAGCAATAAGAATTCTTTTACTATGTCCTTGTAAATTCACTTATTTTTCCAAATCTCCTCTGTCTTTTCTGAAAATCAAGAATAGCCTCGGTAAATTCGTCTTCTGTAAAATCAGGCCAAAGGGTCTGAGTAAAATAAAATTCTGAATAGGCAGATTGCCAAATAAGAAAATTACTTAATCTTTGTTCTCCAGAGGTTCTTATTATTAAATCAGGATCTGGTATTCCTGCTGTATCAAGGAGAGAGTTTATAATATTCTCATCAATTTTGTCCGGATCTATTTTTTGTCGTATTGCTTTTGAGATGGATCTTATAATTTCGTCTCTTCCACTGTAACTTATGGCAAATTGTGCAATAATCTCTCTACAATGTGTTGTTTCTCTTTCAGTCTTTTCAATAATATCTAAGATTTCCTTAGGGATAAAAGAACGATTACCTATCATTATGAATCTTATTCCTTGTAGGAGAAAATTATTTAGCTCTCTCTGAAGGTGTTTTTTTAAAAGATCCATAATTATTTCAACTTCTTTTTTTGGTCTTTGCCAGTTTTCTATGGAAAAGGCATAAAAAGTTAAAACTTCTATTTTTAATTTAATAGCAGCTTTAATTATCTCTCTTACTCTTTCTACTCCTCGTCTATGTCCTTCCCAACGAGGTAAACCTCTCATCTGAGCCCATCTTCCGTTGCCATCCATTATAATTGCAACATGCTTTAATACTTTGCTCATTTTTAATACTTAAAGGAGAGGATATGAAGTAGAGTTTCGAAGGGACTTTCTCCCTGAAGAATTCTCTTTGGATTTAAACCAAAGGGAGGTTTAACTAAAACATACATTTTATCAGATAAAACTGCATAGTCAAGTATTTCTCCAGACATTTCCTCTGTTATATCTGTTGTTTCAATGCCAATTCCAGTCCATTGAAGGAGTTTAAGTTTAGAACTCTTGTAACCCAAAGTTGCAACATTTACCAGTCCCAGTAAAGGTTTCTTTTCAACAACAATTATTCCATTGCTTAATGGTTTTATTCTACTATGTACTTGCCATTTCCCAAGGCTTAACATGGCTATTCCTGTTTGTTTTTCATACTGAAGTCCAAAACCAAGTGGTTCTGCTGACCGCCACATAGAAATGCCTTTTTCGTTGTATGCTGAAAGATAGCCATCTTCTTCCCATTTAAATATTACATTGCCAAGGACATAAAAATCATAAATATTTGATTTTATTGGTAATTTAAATTGTTCTATTTTTTCATAACTATTTATGAGAGGCTTAATGAAAAATACCTCGCCATCAAATCCTGATGCTTGAGAAAAAGCTTGAGCAAGCAGACGACCTTCATAGATCCTTAAGAAGACATTATCAAGCCTTGAAATTTCTTTAAATTCACTTTCTTGCCATTTTATTATAGAAGAAATTACACTATTGTCCTTTTTCAAAGTAATAATTATTTCGTCCTTGCCATCTTTATCAATATCTCCTGTATCAAACCATAATATATCTCCACTAAAAGGAATAATATAGTTGCTCTTAAGTTTGAGATCCACATCTATGTTATAGAGGCTTATTTCAGTGTCTGAGGCTATTATTATTTGAGTTAAACCCTTCCCCTCAAAATTACCTGCTGCAATTCTGTTTATACTTCTTGAAAGTCTGAAAGAAAGAAGTGTATGGCCTTCAGGAACTATTAATGAAGCATATTTCTTTCTTAATTCAATTAATGCTGTAGGAGAGATTTCAATGTCTACTTTGGAGAAAAGTTTTTTATCCTTAACCCAATAAAGCTCTTGAGAGAGATTCAAATGTCCATTTAATTTTTTTGGAATTAATAGTAGTAAAATATCTGCATTTTTATTAGTTTTAAAAAGTATTTCCTTATCATCAATATTTACAGGCGCATCAATGATTTCAAATCTTTGACTTTCTTTTAAATTTCTGTAATATGCTTCCCCTACTGCCCATTCTGTATTTGTCTGGGCATATATTACTTTGATTTTTGATTTTGGGATTTTAAAAAGCAGTTGATCCTTAGATTTTATTTCACCTTCCAAAATAATTGCTTTTGAAAAATCTTGTTCAACTTGAACGATCTCTGCTGAACCAATTATTTTTTCTGATTTGCCAATAATTTGTTTTGTAACAGGATGAATAAGGGGAACAGCTTCTTCAAAAAGAATTACTCGCTGACCAATTTTTAATCCTTCTTTTAATCCCTTGTTTAGTAGGACGGTATTTCCTTCAATTTCTTTTACTTTGCCCGATACTATAGGAAAAAAGGAAAAAACCTCTTCTTTTATCTTATGAAAAATTTCACTTTGGGCTAATGCATTGGGACTTAAGAAAAATAAAATAATCAATAAAACACAAATTTTTAAGAAAATGTGCATTTAAAAGTTTAAACTAAAAATATTAAAGATGTCAAAGAATTATTAGCACTACTTTTTCCGTATATAACAGATAGTTCCTCTTTAGAATAATCATTTATTATTTTGAAGCTTATTCAGTCAGCCTAAATCATCTCCTCTTTCTGTTATTGAAAGCGGTTCTTAAAAACTGTAGAGCAATATTTAGTTTGAGGTATTGATTCTCTTATGATGGGATTGCCACGCAGTTCGAAGCAATCTCTTCGTCCCCTATGTAATTCCTATTGTGCGCTTTTTTGTCATTGAGGTTATCCCTACACTGTCATTGCAAGGCTATTTTATTGTCATTGCGAGGAGCTTTAGCGACGGAGCAATCCCCTCTCCTTTGTTATTGCGAAGCCGAGCTTAGCGAGGGTGAAGCAATCCTTTATTCCACACCTTCAAGTGAAAAAGGGTGGATGGATTGCCACTGCTTACTTCGTAAGCTTCGCAATGACAATAGGTTGGTCATTGCGACTTTAGCGAAGCAACCCCATATTCCAAGTTTTTGCCGAAAAAAGGAGGCAATGGCACCAAACCTTTTTAAATTGCGAGCCCTTATATCTCTATTCTGTTATGGCTGAGGTGATAAAGTCAGCCGAGACAATCCTTCTTTTTATGACTAAAGCTCGGCAGGGGAGAAGAGAAAATTTGAATTATTAGTCGCCTTTTTAGTTATATTAATTTAAGTAGTTATAAAAATTCCTTGCAGGAGGTTTAAATGACAGAAGAGAAAGAATCCTGTCAATGCGAAGAAAGACAGCAAGTAAAGAGGGAAATAGCCTTGAAATTAAACTTAGAAGCAATCAAAAAAAAGCTATTAGTTCTCTCTGGAAAAGGAGGAGTAGGTAAAAGTACAGTATCTTCAAACCTTGCAGCAGGTTTGTCTTCTAAGGGATATAAAGTTGGTCTCTTAGATATTGATATTCATGGTCCTAATATTCCTAATATGTTTGGTCTTGAAGGTTTTGCTCCTATGATAACAGATCTTGGAATAATGCCCATTGTATATTCAGAGAATTTAAAATTGATATCCATTGGTTTTTTCCTTGAACAGAGAGATACAGCAATAGTATGGAGAGGTCCTATTAAACATAGAATGATTGAGAATTTTTTAACCGATGTAAGATGGGGAGAACTTGATTTTCTTATTGTTGATTCTCCTCCTGGGACTGGCGATGAAATCATATCAATTGTTCAAGTTTTAGATAAGGTTGACGGAGCAATCATTGTAGCGACTCCACAGGATGTGGCTTTAGCAGATGTGAAAAGAACTGTAAAATTTTGTAAAGATGCCGCTATTCCTATAGTGGGAATTATTGAAAACATGAGCGGATTTATATGCCCTCATTGTGGAAAAACAGTGGAGATTTTCAAATCAGGTGGAGCAGAAAAACTTGCTGAGGCTTATAAAGTTCCTTTCTTAGGCAAGATTCCTCTTGATTCTTCAGTGGCTATGTCAGGTGATGAAGGAAAGCCCTTTATGCTTTTTAATCCTGACAGTGAATTAGCTAAAGCCTTTTCAAAGATAATTGATAAGGTATTAGATTTCAAGTAAAAGTTTGCTTAGTTATGTTATAGTTAATTCATAATGAGAAAGAATATTTTCCTATTGGTTTTTATTATAGCCTTGTTGTTTTTTATATTTAGCAGTATGGATAGAGAATTGCCTCTAAGAGTTAAAATGGGCTTAGAAGGTTCTACTTTTAAGGAATTACAATTAATACAAAAAAAAGAAGGACATATAAAGTTAGTTTTAAATTCAAAGGAGGCTTTTTTATATGGGGGTGGGCAATTAGTTGAATTAAGGGATTTAGCGATTCAAATACCAGAGAGAGAATTTAAAGTTTTTGCTAAAAAGGGCTTATATAATTTAGAAACCGGTGATTTTTCTCTTAGAGAAATGATCGAAGGTATTAGTAAGAATTTTAAAATATTGGCAGAGGAAGCTAATTGGGACTCTAAAAATAGAATTCTGCTTTCAGAAAAGCCAATTATAATAGAAGGTAAAAGATTTACCATTGAAGGTAATGCTGGTAAAGCAAATGAAAGTTTGATAGAATTAAAAAAAGGGGTGAAAGCAATTGTACAAACTACGAAATAGTTTTATTTTAATATTTTTATTTTTATCTTTATTTGCTAATTTATCTTTTTCAGAAGTAAAAAAGGATTCTACTGAACCAATTATAATTACCTCAGAATCTTTAATAAATGACAACAAATCAAAAACAGCCACCTTTGAGGGCGGGGTTGTAGCAAAAAGAGGGGATGTCATACTAAATGCTAACAAAATGATAGTTTATTATGAAGAAGAAGAAAAAGGTGGAAATATAAAGATGATTGAAGCCATAGGAAATGTGAGATTGCAAAGAGGCCAAAGAGTTTTAACAGCTCATAAAGCTACCTATCTACCTGAGCCAGAAGAGAGGGTGATATTCACAGGAGAACCAAGAGCAACAGAAGGCAAAAATCTTATCACTGGTGAAAAAATAACTTATTTTCTCAAAGATGACAGAGCTTTGGTAGAAAAAAGTAAAGTTTACTTGAAAGAAAAAAGGCAAGCTAAATGACGAATTTTTTAAAAGTGGAAAACATAAAAAAGAGTTTTGGTAAAAAAGAGGCCGTAAAAGGTATTAGCTTTACTATTGAAAGGGGAGAAGTAGTTGGGCTTCTTGGGCCTAATGGAGCAGGTAAGACTACGACTTTTTATATGATTATTGGTATTGTAAAACCAGACAGTGGCAGAATATTTCTCAACAATAATGATATTTCATTTTTACCTATATATAAAAGAGCAAAACTTGGATTGGGATATTTACCTCAAGAATCTTCAATTTTCAGAAAGCTTACAGTAAGAGATAATTTAAAAGCTGTTCTGGAAATTAAATACGCTGAGAATAAAGAGGCTTTAAAAAATATTGATGAAGAGGTAAACTCTCTCTTAGAGGAGTTCAATCTATTAGAATTTGCTGACAGAGAAGGTCATAAACTTTCGGGAGGTGAAAGGCGAAGGGCTGAAATTGCAAGAGCAATTGCATTGAAACCTTTGTTTATGCTTTTTGACGAACCTTTTGCTGGAATTGATCCTTTAGCAGTTATGGAATTAAAAAAAACCATTAAAACACTAAAAGATAAAGGTATAGGCGTTGTTATAACGGATCATAATGTGAGAGAGACTCTCTCTATTACAGACAGAGCATTTATTATTCATAATGGTTCAGTTCTTGCCGAAGGTTCACCAGAGACATTGATCAATAATCCTATTGTAAGAGAAGCTTATCTTGGAAAGGAGTTCAGTTTATAATGTCTCTTGAACAAAGATTAGATTTAAAATTAACTCAAAAATTGGCTCTTACTCCTCAACTTCAAATGCAACTTAAGTTGCTTCAATTTCCTCAACTTGAATTAAGTCAATTTCTCCAGCAACAGATAATGGAAAATCCTTTATTAGAGTTAGAAGAGGAGGAAGAAATTCAAAATTTAGAGAACTCTGAAGAGGAATTAGAGCCTTTAGTAATTAATAAAATTGAAAAGATAATGATTGATGATTATTTTTCCTTTAGAGCTGATGATGGGAGAGATTTGGGATATTTTAACCCTGACACTGAAGAGAAACCCAATTTTGAACTCTTCTACTCAAAAAAAACAGATTTATGGGAGTATTTACTATGGCAATTAAGATTAAGTAATGCTGAAGATAAAATTAGACTGATTGCTGAAATAATAATTGGAAACATTGATGAGGATGGATATCTTAAAGCTACTGATGAGGAAATAGCAAAACTTGCAGATTCTGATTTAGAATCAGTAAAAAAGGCAATATCACTTGTACAAGAGTTTGATCCTCCAGGAGTAGGAGCAAGAGATTTGCGAGAGTGTCTTTTATTGCAATTAAAAGCTTTGGGATTAGAAAATTCAATCCTTTATAACATCATAACTAATCATCTGGAAGACATTCAGAAAAGAAAATATGAAAAATTGTCTAAGATATTTAATCTAAACATTGAAGAGATTCTGAAGACTGTAAAAATAATTGAGAAGCTCGATCCAAGACCAGGAAGAAATTTTGTAGAAGTGGCATCATCCTACCCCATACCCGATGTATTTGTTAAAAAGGTAGAAGATGATTATCAGATAATTCTAAATGATGAAGGAATCCCAAAAGTAAGATTAAATAGACTTTACAGGGAAATGATAGAGGCAAAAAAATTGTCTTCCGAGGAAAAAAAATTTTTGAAGGAAAAATTTAGAAATGCCTTAGATCTCTTAAAGGGGCTTGAACAGAGAAATAGAACTATATATCGGGTAACTGAATGCCTTATTAAGTTTCAGAGAGATTTTTTTGAGAAGGGGATTAATTTTCTTAAACCGCTAAATCTGAGGGATGTGGCAGAACAATTAAGTCTGCATGAGAGTACAATAAGCAGAGTTACTTCAAACAAATATCTTGCTTGTGATCATGGTATATTTAGTTTTAAGTTTTTCTTTACTAAAGCTCTTCCATCAAAGGAGGGAGCAATTTCGACCTCCCGAGTAAAAGATTTAATTCGAAAGATAATCGATGAGGAAAATAAAGAAAATCCATTATCGGACATTGAAATAGTAGAAATATTGAAAAAACAAGGAATAGATATAGCAAGAAGAACTGTAGCAAAATATAGAGAAGAGTTAAAAATTCCCCCGAGCGCAGCAAGACGGGTAAAAAAATATTAAACAGGAGGAGAGAAGATGAAACTAAACATCAAAGGAAGGAATATTGAAGTAACTGAAGCTTTGAGACAGTATATTGAAAAAAGGCTCAGCAAATTCAGTAAATTTTTAGGAGAGCTCTCAGATGCTATTGTTACTATTAGTACTGAAAAGTTTACCCATAAAATAGATGTTTTATTAAAGGTCAATGGCCATTTAATTCAAGCTGAAGGGAAAACCGAAGATCTCTATTCTGCAGTGGATCAAGTAGTCGAAAAACTTGAGAAACAGATATTAAAGTATAAAGAAAAAGTGCAAAATAAGAACAAGAAAGATTTCAATAAATATGCAACCTCTTCTGAGGAAATTTCAGAAACAGCTAAAAAAATAGTAAAATTCAAGAAATTTGACCTAAGACCAATGACTCCTGATGAAGCAGTAGATCAAATGGAACTTCTCGATAAAGACTTTTTCATCTTCTTAAACTCTTTCACGGGAGATATAAACGTTGTATATAGAAGAAGAGATGGCAACTACGGATTAATAGAACCAGCTAAGTAGGTTTTTAATTTGAATTGCGATCCACATATTGTTATAGTTACTGGATTATCAGGAGCAGGAAAGACTTTAACTTTAAGGACTCTGGAAGATATAGGATTTTTTTGTATTGACAATTTACCTTTACCATTGGTAGTAGATTTTGTCAAATTAATTAATGAATGCAAGTATGGTGACAAAGTTGCTCTTAGTATTGATATAAGAAGCTATAATTTTTTTGAGCAGGCTCAAGAAATCATTAAAAAAGTAAAAGAAATTTACAAAGCAGAGATATTATTTCTCTATGCAGACGAGGATATCATATTGCGAAGATATAAAGAAACAAGAAGACCTCATCCTTTATACTCCCAATCTAAGGATTTATTAGATTCCATCAAAAAAGAGCAAATCATCCTCTCTCCTTTAAGAGAATTAGCAGATAGACTCTTAGATACAAGTAATTTTAATCCGCATGAGTTAAGGGAATTCGTTAAAGGAATCTACGAAAAAGAAAACCTTTATCCGGCAATTACTGTAATTTCTTTCGGTTATAAAAAAGGAATTCCCATGATTGCAGATTTATTATTTGATGCAAGATATTTACCAAATCCTTATTTCGTTCCTTCCTTATCAAATCTCACAGGCAAAGATAAACCTGTAAAGGATTTTGTATTAAATAATCCTGATACAAAAAATTTTTTAACCCATCTTAAAAGTTTTTTGAGATTTGTTCTACCACGCTATAAGAAAGAGGGCAGAGCTTATTTAACTATTGCAATAGGATGTACCGGCGGAAAACATAGATCAGTAGTTATTGCAGAGGCAATTTCAGATTACATAAAAAGTAAATCTTTTAATGTAACAACCATTCATAGAGATTTATAAAAAATTTTTAATGATGCGATAAAAATTTAAAATTACCAATTTCTTGACAAAAAAAGCTGTATATGGTATCTTGTCTTGCAGTTGTTTTGAAGCAACAAAAATCTTAGGGAAAGAAGGTGGGGTATGTTAGAGTTTAACAATTGGTTTTTTATTCTAATGATTCAATTTTTTGTTTTAATGTTTATCCTAAATTCTCTTCTCTTTAAACCAATGATGGAGCTTTTCAGGCAGAGAGAACAGATGATTAAAGGCGCTCTTGAAGAAGCACAACAAATGAATGAAAAGAAAGAGAAAGCGATTGCTCAAATGAATGCTGATTTAGCCAATGCAAAAGCTCAAGCAAAACAAATTATCAATTCTTTGAGAGAGGAAGCTTTATCTTATCAACGGGAGGTTTTATCTGCCACTGAGAAAGAGGCTGTTCAGATGATTGAGAAAGCAAGGGCTGAGATCAAGGCAGAGACAGAGAAGGTAAGGTCAATGCTGAAGACAGAGGTGGAAAGATTATCAGAAGAGATTGTAAATAAACTTCTAAAAGTTTAATGGAGGCCATATGAGAAAATTAATGACAATGCTATTGTTAATTCTTCTTCTAACAGCTGTATCTGCCTTTGCAGCAGAAGGCGAGGCTCATGGGGGAAGTGCTAAGGATTGGATATTCAAAACAATTAATTTTGCCATATTAGTTTTTATAATTGTTTACTTTCTTGGCAAACCTATTAAGAATTTCCTTAATCAGAGAAAAGAATTAATTGAAAAGAGCATAAAAGAATCTCAAGAAGCAAAAGAACTTGCTATGAAAGCTTTGCAAGAGGTAGAGGAGAAATTAAAATTAAAAGACAAGGATGTTCAAGATATTATTGAGTCGGCTAAAAAGATTGGAGAACAGGAAAAACAGCAGATAATTCAAGAGACCGATAAAATGAAAGAAAAAATCCTTGAGCAAGCTAAAACAAATATAGAGTTCGAGGTGAAGATGGCGAAGGATTCCTTAAGACTGGAGGCTGCAGAGCTGGCAATTCAATTAAGTGAGCAGAAGTTAAAAGATAAAATTACTCCTGAAGAGCAAGAGAAGCTTCTTCAGGAAACAATAAAAATAATAGAGGGGCGGAAAAATTGAGAAAGGTAAGAGGCACAAAGGCAAAAAAATACGCAAAACAATTTTTAAGCCTGGTGAATCTTGACCAGGTCCCAGAAATTGCAGTAAAACTTGAAAAAATAGTATTTTTAATGCAGAAAGAAAAGCAATTCAGAAACATGCTTACATCACCTTCCTTCAAGGATGAAGAAAGAATCGGCATTATTAATTCACTCTGTGAGAAATTAGGTTTTCCAGAAGAGGTGAAAAAGTTTTTGAGCTTTTTAAGTATGGAAGGAGTGCTTATAGGTCTTGGCGAGATTGTAAGGTACATTAATGCTTTATATTTGGAAGCCAAGAAGAAAGTAAAAGGTGTGGTTACCTCTGCTGTAGAACTTCCTGATTCTGTTAAGCAAAAGATTGTGGACTCGCTAAAGGCAATTACAGGAAGAGATGTGGAGCTTCAGTATGAGATTGATCCTTCCTTAATAGGTGGTTTAAGAGTCAAAGTGGGAAGTACTATGTATGATATGAGTATAAAAGGCCAGTTGGGTCTTTTAAGAGATAAGCTTATAAAGGGGTGAGAAACTATGGAACTTAAGATGGAAGAAATTAGTGAGTACCTTAAGAAGCAGATTGCTGACTTTGAAAAGAAGGCTGATGTCAGCGAAGTAGGAATAGTTACCTCTATCGGTGATGGTGTTGCAAGGATTTATGGTTTAGACAATTGTATGGCTTCCGAAATGCTTGAGCTACCAAATGGCGTTTATGGTATGGCTCTTAACCTTGAGGAGGATAATGTAGGTGCAATCCTTTTTGGTGATGACAGGCTTGTTAAAGAAGGGGATATAGTTAAAAGAACAGGAAGAGTTATGGAAACACCTGTTGGAGAAGAGCTCATTGGTAGAGTTGTTAATGCCATCGGAATTCCCATTGATGGCAAAGGACCTATCAATGCAAAGAATTTCAGAAAGGTTGATGTTATTGCCCCAGGTATTATAAAACGTCAACCAGTTAAAGAGCCACTTCAGACAGGTATTAAAGCAATAGATGCTATGATACCCATAGGTAGAGGGCAGAGAGAGCTTGTCATAGGTGACCGCCAGACAGGAAAGACAGCAATACTGCTTGATACCATTATTAATCAAAAAGGGCAAAATTGTATATGTATATATGTAGCCTGTGGACAGAGACGTCAGAGCGTAGTTCAGGTTGTTGAGACTCTTAAGAAATATGGTGCAATGGATCATACAATAATTGTAGCTGCAACAGCTTCCGAACCAGCATCAATGCAGTATCTTGCACCATATGTAGGTTGTGCTATGGGTGAATACTTTAGAGATAAAGGGATGCATGCTTTAGTATGTTATGATGACCTTACCAAACAAGCCTATGCCTATAGACAGGTTTCATTGATTTTAAGAAGACCTCCTGGAAGAGAAGCTTATCCAGGTGATGTATTCTATCTCCATTCAAGATTGCTTGAGAGAGCAGCTAAACTCTCCGATGCTGAAGGTGGAGGTTCCTTAACTGCTTTACCAGTAATTGAAACACAGGCTGGTGACGTTTCTGGATATATTCCTACTAATGTTATCTCAATTACAGATGGTCAGATTTATCTTGAACCAGAGTTATTCTATGCTGGTGTTCGTCCTGCTATTAACGTCGGTCTCTCTGTTAGCCGTGTTGGTGGTGCAGCACAGATCAAAGCAATGAAACAAGTGGCAGGTATGTTAAGACTTGATCTTGCCCAGTATAGAGAGCTTGCAGCCTTTGCTCAATTTGCCTCAGACCTTGATAAAGCTACGAGAGCATTACTGGAAAGAGGACAGAGAATGGTTGAGCTTTTAAAACAAGACCAATACGTTCCTATGCCAGTTGAAGATCAGATAATGTTAATATTTGCAGGAACTCAAGGCCATCTTGATGATCTTCCAGTATCAGCAATCAAGGCTTTTGAGCAAGGCTTCTTGAGCTTTATCAGAAGTCAAAAGGAAGACTTAAGAAAAGAAATTAGAGAGAAAAAGGAACTTGATGACTCCCTTAAGCAGAAAATCAACGATGCTATCTTAGAGTTTAAGAAGACATTTCAGCCTTAATATAAAAATTTGAAGGTAGGAGCTGTTAAATGCCAACATTAAGAGATATAAGGAAAAAGATAAAGGCAATACAGGGAACAAAAAAGATTACCTCTGCTATGAAGATGGTAGCAGCAGCGAAACTCCGTAAAGTACAGGATAGTATGCTCAGGTACAGACCTTATGCTACAAAGATGCAACAAGTCCTTGCAGACCTTGCTGGTGCTATAGAGACAAGAGGAGATGTTCCACCACTTCTTTTAAGAAGGCCAATAAAGACAGTTGAGATATTGGTAATAACCTCCGATAAAGGACTTTGCGGAGCCTTTAATACAAATATACTTAGGGTTGCCCATAAGGAGATAAATAGATTAAAAGGTGAAGGGTTAAACATCGTCTTATCAGTAGTAGGTAGGAAAGCAAGAGATTACTTTAGAAGAAGAGATTTTCAATTAAACAACGTATGGACAGGTATATCTGGTAAACTGCAGTACACTCATGCACAAATGATAGCACAGGAAATGATAAATGCCTATGTGAGTGAGGCTGTTGATGAAGTAATAGTTATATTTAATGAATTTAAATCAGTTATTGCTCAGAGGGTAGTCATAAACAGATTGCTTCCAATTGGAAGAATAGATTCAGAGCCAGCTGAACAATCTACTTTTATACCCTTTACCTATGAACCTCGAGCTCCTGAACTTTTTGCCATGTTGCTTCCCATATATATTGAAATTCAAATTTACAGAGCATTGTTAGAATCTCAAGCTGCAGAAGAAGCAGCAAGAATGACAGCGATGGATAACGCCACAAAGAACTGCGAGGAACTCATCAGAAAGACTACCTTGATTGCAAATAAAGTAAGACAGGCATCTATTACAAAAGAACTGATGGATATTGTTGGTGGTGTTGAAGCTTTAAAACAAAGTGAAGGATAAAATTTTAAAAATGAATAAAGGAGGTTTTAAATTATGAACGTAGGAAAAGTTGTACAGGTCATAGGAACAGTTGTGGACTGCGAATTTGAAGGACAACTGCCAGAGGTTTTGAATGCTTTAAAGATAGATGAACCTGGTGATCCACA
>CALDSV010000033.1 GCA_937924475.1 uncultured bacterium | reverse complement strand
CCTTTCTTTCTCGTAGCAAAAAATTTTTCTTACTGACACCACCCTGTCATTTATAAGGACTTAAAATACTGTAGATAAAATTATGGGAGGATAGAAATATGAAAACATTTAAAGTGTTTAGGCATCCTGTAAAAGGTTTTGATGTTGTTAAAGTAGGTTTTTCTTGGCCTGCTCTATTTTTTGGAATAATATGGATGCTAATTAAGAAGCTATATGGTTGGTTTTTCTTATGGATAGCCATGTTTATCTTGCTTTCACTTGTTGAAGTGGTGACAGTTCAGTCTATTGAAAGTATTGAGAAAATAATTGTCTCCCTAATCATTATTATAGGATATTGGGCTCTCTGGTTAATCCCAGGTTTTAAGGGCAATAAGTGGAGAGAGAAAAATCTTCAAAAGCGCGGCTATGAATTAATTGATACTATTCAGGCTGAAACAAGAGATGCTGCTCTTGCATTAATAGCGAAGTCTAATTTAACAAATCCTAATGCTGAAAAATAAAAAAATTCTGAGAGGTAAAAAATTCAGTTATTTTACTAACAGGGGCTGATGAATGAGGCGTAAAGAATCTAAGTTATTTGAATCCTTGAATATCCCTAATACATCAATTTTTTGGTTAATATCAGATTGCTTCATCACTAACGCTCCTCGCAATGACACTCTCCTCAGCCGTTGCGAGGCTCACGAAGTGAGCCGTGGCAATCACATTCCACCCTTTTCCCCTAAAAACGTGAAAGACAAGATTGCATCCACTAAGATCGAAATGAAGTTAGAATGGGCAGAAAAGAAAGGCTCGCCATTCCAATAAAAAGTTTTGCCCTCCTATGATGTTTCTCTCTTCTTTTTTATCGCATCTCTTAAAGCAGGTGCCTCAGCAATGATAGTTTAATCTTTAAACTATTTTTTGTTGAGTTGTTTACAGTTTAAGTTTTCATAACCCTCTAATTTGCTTTCCTCACAAGCTTTTAAAATGTTTTCATCTAAATTCTTTTGCCAATCAGAAAGAGTGATTTTGCCTTTTTCTGTTATTTTATAGTTTTGTCCATCAAATAAAAATTCTACTCTGTATAAGTTTTCAGAATTCATGTCTGATTTATGTCCTTTATCTTCTTCAAGTTTCTTCACATCTGCTTTAAGAAAAACTGCAAGATCCAATATTCCGTCAGAGTTTATATCAATATTTTCTAATTTTAGAATATAACTTTCAGGCTCTAAGAAGTCTAAATTATCATAATAAATATGTAACAAATCATAACAAATCAGGTTATTTACCTCAGAAGAAACCTCACAAATTTTCAAGATTTCTTCGTGAGCTCCCATTCTAATATATGTCTCATATAATAAGATTTTTGTTTTATCAATCGCATTTATACTCCCAGCAAATCCTACACTATAAAATCCTCTCTCAATTATTGTTTTCTTTAAGCCATATTTGCCAAGAATTAGATAGACAGTTTCAAATTCGTTTTCTCTCTTACAACCACTTGAAAATAATCTAAGTAATATTTCCTCTTCCTCTGCATCATTTTCAATAAATTCCCCCTTTAGCAAGATTGGATCCCTAAAATAGGGATCTGGTATGCATTCATAAAAAGTTTTTCTCTCAGTAATTTTCACATTAGCGAGACTTTCTATTTTTTTCTTAATAAGTTCTAAATCAGGAGAAAATTTTTCTATGTATCCCAAAGAGTTTGATTTGAGTGTGGAACAATGGTCAGGCAAAATTGAATATCCTGAAATTTGTGGCTCTTGGGTTTGAGTGGATGTTGGAGCGTTTTTTAATGTTTTTTGATAGGTGGAACTATCACTTGAGAAAAATATTACTATTGAAATTATTAGAATAATAATAAATCCAGAGATAAGGTAGCCTCTTAAATACTCTCTTTTTTCTTCTACTGTTTTTTTCACAGGATTCTTTATGAATTCTTCAACTGCTTTTATTCTTCTATCTAAGTGTGGATGTGTAGCAAAAAAATCTAAAAGATAAACAGGTCTATGAATCTTTAGTATGGCGTATTCGTCTAATGCAGGAAAATGGGTATATGATTTCAATTTTGTTAATGCTTTTATCATAAATTCTGGCTTCGTAACAATAGAAGCAAATTTATCTGCTTTAAATTCTCTTAAGCGAGAATGAAAATTTACAATCATACTCCCCAAAAAAAATATTATTTTAGAGACTACTGTAAATAAAAGAGTAATTAAAGCTATAAAGAGACCCTTTACTTTTTCGTCCTTTGACAAATAAGCACCTAACAGGAGAAATAGATAGGGTACCAAAGCAACTAAAATCCACACTGCGTAAATAAAATGATGAAGAAGAGTGGAAGTAAGAGAATCTCCATTGTATATATGTCCTATTTCATGAGCAATTACAGCCTCCAAACTATCTCTATCAAGTTGTTTTATTAGGCCATCATAAATGAAGATGATTGATTTGTTTTTTGATAGAGATAAAGCCATTGCATTCACTTCATCTGTGTTTACAATTTTAATTTTTGGGATTTTTTTTAATCCAACCTTTTGACTTATATCTTGGACCATTTCATAGATTTCCTTTTCTTTTTGAGTCAATATATTTTCAGGAATCAAGATTTTTTCATAAGGTTTAGGAAAGCTCATTTTAAAGTAATAAATCAGAATTCTTACGAAGGTTATTACCATTACTATTCCAATTAAAAAAATGATTAACAGTAAAAAACCCTTTCCAATTTCTATATTATGACTTGTTATTCCTTTTATTAGTATTATTGTTGAAACGATAGCTAAAAAATAAATTAGTATGTATCCGCCTACTTTAAAAACATTAGATGAAGGTATAAATTGTTTTAATTTTTCTCCATATTCTTCCATCTAATTTAACCTCCTAAAAGTTTTTCCATTTTTAATTAAAAAGCTACTATGTATGCCATTGATTTTTTAATGCTTTTAATTCTAATAATTTAGGTTTTTCCCTTTGTGAATTTGTCCCAAAAATTTTACAGTCCTTTTTTTCTTCATTGAATTTTTCAGGAATTATGAATTCTATGATCCTTAAATATTGATAATCAATCCTATTAGAAATTTGACACTTGTCTATCATATCTGCGAAGTATGGATGGTACCCTGATTCAATCATGTGAGGGATTTTAAGTATTTTTATTAGTTTCTCTGTTATATCTTTTTACTTGTCTTTTTCAAGTTTTCATAATTATTATTTGCCATGAATATTGCCTTTAGTTTAATTTCTTAATGTTAGTCATGTTTTTCTCTTATTTGATAAATTACCATTGCTGTCATTCCCATCAATATCTAAAACCAAAAGCTTCTTCATAAAGAGCAATTATTTCTCTCTCACCATTTTCAATTTTCCATTTTGCATATTCTTTGACATCCTCTTGAATAAGTTTCCAACCAGCAATTAGAACAGCCAAGTCATCTACTTGACCTGCTACAGGTATAAAGTCAGGTATTAAATCTATAGGATTAATTATGTAAAGATTAATTATCACTACAGTAGCAATGGTATGCAAGGGCACTCCCATATAGGTTCCACTAAAGTAGTCTTTGAGCATCCTTGTAAGTAACTTTATCTTTGCTATTTCTTTGAATAAAAAGCCACTTTCTACTTTCTTCAAAAGTTCATTGGATTTCTCCACAGCTTTCTTCACATCCTCTTGATTAATATTTTGCTGGAAAACTTTTCTAACATCTTCCTCGTTAATGTTTGACATTTCATACCTCCTAAATGTTTTTTTAAATTATAAAATAATCTAATTAAAAACCAATTAGCTTTCCTTTTTCATCTATTCTTTCCTGCAGCAGATTTACAGTAATCTGCCCATATGCTTTTAAATTCAAAAGTTCCTCTATCAAGATAGTAACCATCAGCAAAACGCAACTTTCCAAATTTTTCATACTTTTTGCAATTTTGATGTTGGCATTGAATATAATATACCCTATCATAACAATAAACATATGCTGTTCCATTATATTTACCTTCAGGTGTATGAACAATACATGGAATCTCCAATTCCAAATTAGAAATTAAAGTAATTTTGAAGTACTCCGATAGTTCTACTTTCACTTTACCTAAATTAATTACATTACCGGGAGTGATAAGATTATCGCATCCTATAGGAATAATCAAAAATAAAAAGACTAAAATTTCTTTAAAAATTGACTTAATTTTCATATTATCTCCTTTATTACTATCATGAATTTGTTATTTCCTTTTGTTCTATTTTTGATACAGATGCTATGGCTGCCTCTGGTGTTTCAGCAGAAACTGTGGTAACAAATTCATAGCCCCTCTTTTTAAGATTTGCTTCTCTCCATTTGTTTCCCATGAATGCAGGTAATAACCAAATCATTAACCATAAAAGTCTGTCGACCACTACAATTAATATAGCAAGTGTTCTCTGAGTTGTATTTTTCACAAAATCAGAAATAGCTGAATCAACTAATGCCAAAATGACTATAATTGTAAACCATAAACCAGCTAATCCATAAAGTTTTTTAATGATCATCCATATCACACCAAGGAAAAGAGCAGGCCATGAAAATCCCACTTTTACAGCCTCAAATCCATTCACTGAATGCCTAAAAACTTTGAAAGTTTTCATATTCTCCCTCCTAAAAATTTATTTTTTAAATTATAAAAATTTAGTACTGCCAGCATGGTGTCAGTGAAAATGAAAAAATTTAAACTTTATTGGTATAGAAAATTCTAATATTTCGGTTTCTCAATTTGAATAATGTATAATTCTATTTTTCAGAGGAGCTTTTAAAATAATTATAGCGACAATAGGAAATTCAACAGTTACTTGTGAATATGGATTAACTTTATGAAGCTTATTTATACAATATGTGAAATTAAGATCATATTTTATTAATTGATGCTTTTTCAGTTTGATTAGCCTTATTTTTAAAAGCTACAAAAATATAATAAGTTTTATTTAAAATTTAACAAAAAAATGGCATTTTTGAATTAAGATTTGGGATTGAGTCATAATAGAGTAGTTATACTATGATAAAAGTTGAGACTTTCTTTGTGGCTGGAACACCTTTTCAAAATGGAATAATATCGCTAAAAAATTTAAAAAATTACATACTTTTAGTTTTTCGCAAGTTTACACCTTCGGAGAGGATGATAAATCCAAAAGAGAGCAAATAAGAAAAAATGCTCTAAATAATTTTCCATCTAATTCAATAAAATGTTACAAATGTTGGGGGTTCAAAATATTTATCAAACATCATGATGGTAAAAAGATAGATTTGGATAATGTATTGAAACCCATACTTGATGCTTTTTCAAAAAAACAAATCGAAAAAGATTGTTCCTCTTATAAACAATTAGGATTATATGAAGATGATGATCTGTATAATGTTCGATGGATAGAGTTATTTGGAGAAATTAAAGATGATTTAGGAATAACCAAAAAGGATGGAAGAGAAATTCATGCCAATCCGCCTTTGCGAAGACTCCTTCAGGCGTCCGTGGCAACCCCCATTCCGTCATTGCGAGGCTCACGAAGTGAGCCGTGGCAATCCGCCGTTGCAAGGAAGCCTTCAGTCTTCCGTGGCCATCACATCCTTTTTCGATTAAAAAATGAAATAATGTGATTAAGCAAAAAATTGCATAAAAAACATATTAAATTTTTAAAACTTAAAATAGATAGACTACCTATTTCAGCCTTACCATTCTTATGGCAGGGTTTCACAAAGGGAAAATACAAAAGAACTCTTGTAGTAAAATTTTAGAGGGAAGTTTATATTTACACTTTTTTAGAGTATAGTGTCAGGTTTAAGCAGTCTCAAAAACCTTTATTTCAACCCTCTGAAGCCTTGTCAATATATCGTTTACAACCTCCTTTTGGGAAAGTGCCTTTTTAAGATCTCCCCTTATGTGAGAGATTTCTATCATTAGGTCATCTATTCTCTTATTGGTGTCATCTATCCTCTGGTTAGTTTCATCTATCCTTCTGTTTGTTTCGTCTATCCTTTGGGTATTA
>CALDSV010000032.1 GCA_937924475.1 uncultured bacterium | reverse complement strand
AAAAATTTTCCTTTACTTTTTCCAAGGTAGCATGTTATAAAAGAGTATCTTTGCATTAAGCGAAGTTTTAAGTACCTGCCGTAGGTGGGGAGATTAAAAGGAGGTTTTAAGAAGTATGGCTTTTGAAGGACGTGTTAAGTGGTTTAATGAGTCAAAGGGATTCGGATTTATTCAGCAGGATGGTGGAGGAGATGTCTTTGTCCATTATACCTCAATTAAAGGTGATGGATTCAAGACTCTCAAACAGGGTGACAAAGTTAAATTTGATGTTGTAGAAGGTGACAGAGGACCAAAAGCAGTTAATGTAGAAAAAGTCTAAAACCCGGGGGGGACAAAGGTCCCCCCTTTCATAAATCCTACAAAATGTCCCTT
Organism: uncultured bacterium; assembly: GCA_937924475.1. Classification (GTDB taxonomy): domain Bacteria; phylum Nitrospirota; class Thermodesulfovibrionia; order Thermodesulfovibrionales; family Thermodesulfovibrionaceae; genus Thermodesulfovibrio. Next base: position 21,999 of record CALDSV010000032.1, on the reverse strand, counting down.
CCCCCATGGGTTAAAGCTCAATTAAAAGATGTAAAATCACTACGAAATTATTTTAAAAATCGGAATCTAAATACTGTTTGTGAAACCTTGCGTTGCCCTAATAGAGGTTTTTGCTATAGTCAGCCAACAGCTACTTTTATGATAATGGGATCTGTATGCACAAGAGATTGTCAATTCTGTAATGCTGAAAAAGGTAATCCTGAGCCTTTAGACAAAGAGGAACCAGAAAGGATTGCTAAAGCAGTGAGAGAAATGTCCTTAAAATATGTAGTTATCACTTCTCCTACAAGAGATGACTTATCTGATGGAGGAGCAGAATTTTTTTGTAAAACAGTTAAGGCAATAAAAAAATACAATTCCCACACTTATATTGAAGTCTTAGTGCCTGATTTTAAGGGTGAAAAAAAATCCATAGAGAGAGTTGTTAACACAGAAATTAGTGTATTTGGCCATAATATTGAGACAGTTAAAAAACTTTATGGAAAAGTAAGAAAGGCAGACTATGAGCTTTCATTACAAGTTCTCAGATTAGCAAAAGAATTAAAACCTCAACTAATTACTAAGTCCGGATTTATGGTGGGGCTTGGTGAAAAAAGGGAAGAAGTCTATGAAGCTCTTTTAAATCTTAGAGAAGCTAATTGTGATATAGTTACCATAGGTCAATATCTTCAACCTTCAAAAAAAGCTCTCCCTGTAGTAGAATATATAAAACCAGAATATTTTGATGAGCTTGCTGAAATTGCTTTGGGACTGGGGTTTAAGGCAGTGTTAAGTGGACCTCTTGTAAGGAGCTCTACAAAGGCTAAAGAGCTTTTTTTAGCACTAAAGGAGGGTAAATATGGAAAATTTTGAATTTTTTAATCCTACACGAATAATATTTGGCAAAAAGACAGAGGATAAGATAGGTAAGATTCTAAAAAGGGATGGCATTCAGAGAGTGCTTTTCCTTTTCGGTAAATCTTCAATCAAAAGTACAGGACTTTATGATAGAGTCATCCATGCCCTTCAGAAAGAAGGAATACAGTTTGTTGAACATGGAGGAGTGAAGCCAAATCCTGTGCTTTCGCATGCTAAGGAAGGTATTGAGAAAGCCAAAAAAAATAAAGTAGATGCAATATTGGCAGTAGGGGGAGGTTCTGTCATCGATGAGGGGAAAACAATTGCCTTTGGTGCAGAAACTTCTGGAGATATATGGGAATTTTTTAAAAGAAGTAGAACTATAGACAAGGCTTTGCCCATATATGTAATCCTTACCCTTGCAGCTACAGGAAGTGAGATGAATGGTTTTGCTGTTATGACAAAGGAGGAAACTCAAGAAAAATTGTCAGTATCCTCAGAGCATCTATTTCCAAAAGTTTCTATTCTAAATCCAGAACTTACTTATACTGTTTCATCTCAGTATCAAGCCTACGCAGCAGTAGATACCATAGCCCATGTTATTGAGTATTACTTTAGCGGTCAGTATTGTCCCAATCTTCAGAATAGATTAATTGAGAGTCTTATCAAAACTGTAATGGAAAATACAGAAATTATTCTACAGGAGCCTCAAAACTATAATGCTCGGGCAGAATTCATGTGGGCTGCAACTCTTGCTTTGAATGGTATTACCAGATTGGGAATAAAAGGGGGTGAGTTTCCTAATCATATGATAGCTCATGCTCTTGGAGCTCTTTATGATCTCGCCCATGGTGCCTGTTTAAGTATAGTAATTCCTGCTTGGATGAAGTGGTATTTAGAAAAAAATATTAAACAGTTTGAGAGATTTGCTAAGGAAATTTTCAGTTCTAAGGATGCTCATGAAGGAATAAATAAACTAAAAGAATGGTTTAGAAAAATAGGAGCTCCAGTAACTTTAAGGGAAGCAGGAATTTCTGAAAAAGATATCAACAGAATTGCTGAAAATGCTTATAGTATTGCAGTTGTGTGGGACATGGCAGAAAAATATTCAAAGGAAGTGTTGACAGAAATAATAAAAAAAGCCAATGATTAAATAAAAATGGAGGATAAAAAATGTTTGATTTTCCAAGAATTAAAAGATTGCCTCCCTATGTTTTTGCAGTAGTTAACCAATTAAAAACTGAATTAAGAAGAAAAGGTGAAGATATTATAGATCTTGGCATGGGAAATCCTGACCTTCCTACACCAAAACATATTGTAGAAAAGCTCTGTGAAGCCGCAAAAAATCCAAAAAATCACCGTTATTCTGCGAGCAGAGGTATTACTCAACTTAGATGTGCTATTTCAGAGTGGTATAAAAGAAGATTTGATGTAGACATAGATCCTGAGACAGAGGCTGTTGTAACCATAGGATCAAAGGAGGGCTTGAGCCATCTTTTATTAGCCGCTGTTCAACCAGGAGATGTGGTTTTAACTCCCTCACCTGCTTATCCTATTCATCCTTATGGAGCCATTATTGCAGGTGGAGATGTAAGGACTTTTAATGTTTGTCCTTGCATGGATTTCTTTGAAGAATTGGAGAAAGCCTATAAAAATTCCTGGCCTCGTCCAAAAATATTAATAATAAATTTTCCCCATAATCCTACAACAGCTGTTGTGGAAGATTTGGAATTTTTTAGAAAAGTTGTTGATTTTGCAAAGGAAAACAATATTATCGTAATCCATGATTTTGCTTATGCAGATCTTGTTTTTGATGACTATAAAGCACCAAGTTTTCTACAAATACCTGGAGCTAAGGATGTGGGAGTAGAGTTTTTTTATATGACAAAAAGTTATTCCATGGCAGGCTGGAGAGTGGGTTTTTGCGTGGGTAATAGAGAAATAGTAGGGGCTCTAACTAAAATCAAAAGTTATCTTGATTATGGAATGTTTCAACCCATTCAGATTGCTTCCATAGTAGCATTAAGGGGGCCGCAGGATTGCGTAGAGGAGATAAGAAAAACTTATGAGCGCAGAAGAGATGTATTAATTAAAGGATTAAATCAAGCTGGTTGGAAAGTTGATCCTCCTAAAGCCACTATGTTTGTATGGGCGCAGATCCCAGAGCCTTTTAAAAAAATGGGCTCTCTGGAGTTTTCAAAATTTCTAATTAATGAAGCAAAAGTGGCGGTTTCACCTGGCATAGGTTTTGGTGAAGGTGGAGAAGGTTTTGTAAGATTTGCTCTTGTAGAGAATGAACACAGAATCAGGCAAGCTACTAAAGGTATTAAGAAAGCTTTAAACCTTATGCCTTTCATTAAAAAATCTAAGAAAGCTGTATAGGGAGGGGGAATGAGAGAGATTAAAGTTGGAATAATCGGTTTTGGTACTGTAGGCACAGGCACTGCTAAAATTCTTATCTCTCAAAGGGAATTAATAAAAAAGAGAACGGGTATAGATATTATTCTTAAAAGGGTAGCTGATAGAGATTTAGAAAGACCCAGAGAAATCAATCTTCCAAAAGGAGTTCTTGTACAAGATGCTTGGGAAGTCATAAGGGATCCTGAGATTGACATAGTTATAGAGCTTGTTGGAGGTATTCATCCAGCTAAAGATTTTATTATGGAAGCTCTAAAGAATAACAAGCATGTAATAACGGCAAACAAAGCCTTGCTTGCTGAAGAGGGTAATGATATTTTTAACCTTGCAAAGCAAAAAAGACTTCAGGTGGGCTTTGAAGCAAGTGTGGGTGGCGGTATTCCAATTATTAAGGTTATGCGAGAAGGCCTTGTAGCTAATAAAATGTTGGCAATTTATGGAATAATCAATGGTACAACAAATTATATACTAACAAAAATGACGGATGAAGGGATAGATTTTCAGGATGCCCTCAGAGAAGCTCAAAACTTAGGATATGCAGAGGCAGATCCTACCCTTGATATAGAAGGAATTGATAGTGCTCATAAAATAACTATTCTCGCTTCCTTAGCCTATGGAATTCCCCTAAATTTTAAAAAAGTTTATTGTGAAGGTATAACAAAGATAACTGCTCAAGATATAGCTTTTGCAAGGGAATTTGGATATAGAATAAAGCTTCTTGCCATAGCAAAAATTCTTAATGGGGAGATTGAAATAAGAGTTCATCCCACTATGATTCCGGAAAATTACTTGATTGCAAAGGTTGATGGAGTATTTAATGCAATATATGTGGAAGGGGATAATGTGGGCGCTACTCTTTATTATGGTAGAGGAGCTGGAAGTCTTCCTACAGGAAGTGCTGTTGTGGCTGATGTAGTGGATATTGCAAAAGGTAATGGTTTAATTCCTATAGACTTTTCAGAAAAATTAAGTATAAAGCCTGTAGAGGAAATAGAAAGTATGTATTATTTTCGTTTTACTGCCTTGGATAGGCCTGGAGTTTTATCAAAAATTTCAGGAGTTTTTGGAGAAAATAACATCAGTATTGCCTCCGTAATACAAAAAGGAAGGTCAAAGGCAGGAGCAGTTCCACTGGTGATTCTTACTCATAGGGCAAAAGAGAAAGATGTTTTGAGAGCTCTTCAGACAATTGATAAGCTTCCTGTTGTGGCAGCAAAGAGTGTTTTCATAAGAGTTGAAGGTCAGGAATCCTGAGCTTTTGAGATATCAAAGACAAATTATAATCCCTGAGATTGGCGAAAAAGGACAGAAAAAACTTCAAAAATCAAAGGTATTAGTTGTAGGTGCAGGGGGGCTTGGAAGCATAGTGGCTTTATATCTTGCCTCTTCAGGGATTGGCTACCTTGGTATAATTGATCCAGATATTGTGGAATTGAGTAATCTTCAAAGACAGATTCTTCATAAGGAAGAAAACCTTGGAATGTCAAAAGCAATATCAGCATTTATAAATTTAAAAAAACTTAACAGTGAAATAAAAATTTTGCCTTATCCTGATGAAATAACAAAAAAAAATGTATCTAATTATGTTTCTTCTTTTGATGTCATCGTAGCTTGCCCTGATAATTTTACCACAAGAGTCCTTTTAAATGATCATGCTATTAAGCTTTCTAAGCCTCTTGTAATGGGTGCTGTCTCAGAATTGGAAGGACAGGTTTTTGATATTATTCCTCCAAAAGGTCCTTGCTACAGGTGTATTTTTGAAGATGCTACAGATGATACTATTAATAGAGGGATTTTAGCACCTGTGGCAGGAGTGATAGGTTCTATTATGGCAATAGAGGTAATAAAAATTTTGATTGGTTTTGGTGATACTCTTCATGGCAGAATGCTTATATATAATGCTTTAACTCAGAAATTTAGAGAAGTTATATTTCTCAAAAATCCCTCTTGTAAAATATGTCAATAATGTTAACTATTTTACGGAAAACATATGAGGAGATGATAATTCATTGTATGGCCTCTTTACCCTATGAAGCCTGTGGTTTACTGGCAGGAAAGCAGTTAATTACAGAAATTTACAAGATAAAAAATATTGAATTTTCCTCCTTTAGTTATTTTATGGATCCCCTGGAACATCTTCGAGCTATGAAAGATATAAAATTAAAAAATTTAGATATGATTGCCATATATCATAGTCATCCCTATGGAAATGCTTTTCCTTCTGGAAAAGACATACAGTTAGCCATTTATAAGGTTTATTATATAATTATAGGCTTAAAGCCTTCCTTAGAGGTTAGAGCCTTTTTTATAGAGGATGAAAAAACTGAGGAAATAACCTTGCGGGTTATAGATGATTAATAAAGTAAAATATGTTTTATTTTTTTTATTTCTCTTTTTTATTGGGTTTTTTATAGGTTATGTTTTTTGGATTTTTTCCGAACTTCCAGATGTGAAGTCTCTTGAGAGATATAGGCCCTTTGAATCATCCATTGTTTATTCCTCTGATGGACAAGTTCTTACTGAATTTTTTTATGAGAGAAGAAAATTCGTTCCTCACCACGAAATCCCTGATATTGTGAAGAAAGCTTTTATTGCTGCTGAGGATATTAGATTTTATAAGCATCCGGGAGTAGACATAATCGGAATACTTAGAGCCCTTTATCGAGACATTAAAGCAGGAGGTGTTGTAGAGGGCGGTAGCACAATAACTCAACAGCTGGCAAAAATGTTATATTTAAAGCCTGAAAGAAGTCTCACAAGGAAGCTTAGAGAAGCAATACTTTCAATTCAGATTGAAAAGAAGTATACAAAAGATGAAATCTTAGGTTTGTATTTAAATCAAGCTTATTTTGGTAATAGAGCTTATGGAATTGCAGCAGCAGCAGAGACCTATTTTGGCAAATCCTATAAAGATCTTACCATTGCAGAAGTTGCTCTTCTGGCTGCTATGCCCAAAGCTCCTTCTGCCTTTAATCCCTTTAAAAAGCCAGATATAGCTCTTAAAAGAAGAAATTTAGTCCTTAAGAGAATGCTTGAAGAAGGATTTATTACAAAAGAAGAGTATGCCTTTGCAATTAATGTGCCTTTGCCAGAACATCCTCATTGGAGAAAGTTTGAAGCTCCTTATTTTGTTGAGACTTTAAGGCTTGAGCTTGAGTCTAAATTTGGAGAAGCTCTCTATAAAAATGGTTTAAGAATTTACTCTACTATTAATTATGCTTTACAGAAAAAAGCAGAAGAGGCTGTCCAGAGAGGTCTTAAGGAAATTCATAAAAGAGTTAAGCCTCAAGTGCAGGCTGCCTTGATTGCTATTGAACTTAAAACAGGTTATGTGAGAGCCCTTGTGGGAGGAAACGATTTTTGGGAAAGTCAGTACAATAGAGCATTTTCACTTCGTCAACCTGGTAGTGCTTTTAAACCCTTTGTGTATGCTGTTGCCTTATTAGAAGGATTTAGTCCTGATGATACAATTCTTGATTCACCCTTAAGTTTCCCCGGAGCAGTAAAGGGAAAGCTTTGGAGTCCTAAGAATTACAATAATGAATACCATGGAGAAGTATCTCTTCGTAAAGCCTTAGCTTTATCTTTAAACTCTGCTACAGTAAGACTTGCACATCAAGTAGGTATTAAAAAAGTCGTGGAGTTTGCCCAAAAATGTGGTTTATCTACTAAAATTCATCCCTATTTATCTACTGCTCTGGGAGCTTCTGATGTGAAACCCATTGAGTTAACATCAGCATATTCAGTTTTTGCCACTGGAAGAAGGATAAAACCGATTTATTATGAAAAAATTACCAATTCTTACGGCACTGTTTTGGAAGATAAAAAGCCTGAGTTTGAGGAAATCTTGGAAGAATACATTGTGGAACAAATGAGGGAGTTACTAAAGGAGGTTGTAACTTCTGGCACAGCCCAGAGAGCAAAGGAGCTCAATAGAGATGTCTATGGAAAGACAGGTACAACAAATGATTTTTCTGATGCTTGGTTTATAGGATTTGATGATGAATTAATAGTGGGAGTATGGGTAGGAAGAGATAATCATAAACCTATTGGACCAAAAGAGGCTGGAGCAAGGGCTGCATTACCTATATGGATTGATTTCATGAAAAACGCAAAGCCTTTTTAAGTAATGTTAAAATAAAAAGTGGGTAAAATAATAACAATAGTAAATCAAAAAGGTGGAGTTGGTAAAACTACTACAGCTCTTAATCTGGGTGCTTCTCTTACCATAGAGAAGAAAAAAATTCTTCTTGTTGACTCAGATCCACAGGGTAATCTCACTACAGGATTAGGAATTGATAGAAAAAATCTTAAAATGAGTCTATATGATCTATATACTAATTCTTATATTTCTGATTCAGCTTATCTTAAGACAGATTTTGAGAATTTATGGTTAATTCCCTCAACAATAGACCTTGTCGGTGTAGAGGTTGAACTAATTGAAAAGAAGGATAGGGAGTTTTTATTAAAAAATATCCTAAAACCAATGGTAGAAGATTTTGATTATATCCTAATTGATGCTCCCCCCTCCTTGGGATTGCTGACTGTTAATTGTATTGTTGCAGCAAATTCCTTAATAATTCCCGTTCAATGCGAATACTATGCATTAGAGGGTTTGGGATTGCTTCTTAGGACTATTGAACTTATTAGAAAATTAAATTATGATCTTCAAATAGAAGGGATTTTGCTAACCATGTATGACGGAAGAAATGCTCTTTCCAGAATGGTTGCAGAAGAGGTAAGAAAATTTTTTGGTAAAAAAGTTTATAATACTATAATTCCAAGAAATGTTACCTTGGCAGAAGCTCCCAGTCATGGAAAACCAGCTATATTTTATGATATGAAATCTAAAGGAGCTCAAAGCTATCTAAGTTTTGCAATGGAGTTTTTAGCCAATGAAGAAAGCGCTCGGTAAAGGATTAGAAGCTTTAATACCTTCAGCAGAAACGAGAGACAAGAGGGAAAATCTCTTAGAGGTAGATATTGATAGAATTCTTCCGGGAATAGCTCAACCAAGAGTTGCCTTTGATGAAAAGTCTTTAGAGGAGTTAGCACTTTCCATTAAAGAAAAAGGAGTAATTCAACCTATTGTGCTTTCCAGGGTAGGCGATGGTACTTTCAGGATCATCGCTGGAGAGAGAAGATGGAGGGCAGCAAAAAAAGCAGGATTGGAGAAAATTCCTGCCATAATAAAAGAGGTATCTGCTGCTGAGGCAGTTGAGATTGCTCTTATTGAAAATATTCAGAGAGAAGACCTGGATCCTGTGGAAACTGCTATGGCTTTTGATAAACTCATGAAAGAATTTAACATTACTCAAGAAGAACTTTCCCAAAGAGTTGGTAAAGACAGAGCCACTATTGCAAATTATTTAAGAATACTCAGACTACCTGAAGAAATAAAATCATATCTAAGAGAGGGATCTCTAACCTTAGGACATGCTAAGGCCATTGTCTCTTTAGATGAACCAAAGAAACAGATAGAAATATCTCATATAGTAATAAAGAAATCCCTTTCAGTAAGGCAAACAGAGGAACTTGTAAGAAAAATAAGTAAAAGTCAAGTAACAAATAAAAGGGAAAAAATCCCGGAAATTGAAGAACTTGAGAATAAACTTATAAGTCACTTAGGGTGCAAGGTAAAAATAATTCCCAAAGGTAAAAAGGGGAAATTGGAGATTTTTTACAGTTCCTTAGATGAACTTGACGAAATAATAGAAAAGTTAATGAAAGATTAAAAGATTTTACCTGGATTCATTAGTTCCTTTGGATCGAATACTTTTTTTATGGCGTACATAAATTCAATGTTTTTTTGAGATAGTTGCATCTTAATATAAGGTTTCTTTGTGATTCCAATTCCATGTTCACCTGATATGGCACCACCAAGTGATACAGTAGTTTCAAATATTTTTTTAACAAGTTCAAACCCTTTTGTTCTGCTTTCTTCATGATTTCTCTTAAAAAGTATATTTACATGGATATTTCCGTCACCAGCGTGACCAAAACATATTATGGGAATACTGCTTTCTTCAGAAATTTTTCTTAAAATTTCTAAAGTGTTAGCTAAATTATCAAGGGGAACAGAGATATCAATATTTATTTTCTCTCTATCAGACATTTTAAGTAGGCAAGGTGATATGCTTCTTCTTGCTTTCCAAAGATTTTCCCGAGAATAATAGTCTGTTGCTACCTGAACTTCTCCACCAAATTTTCTTACAATTTCCACAATTAAATCTGCCTGTCTTTTTATGGAATTGATTTCACCATCAAGTTCCAAAAGGAGCATGGCCTCAATGTCTGTTTTTAAACCTATAGGTGCATGACTTTCAATAAGTTTAATGCAACTTTGATCCAGGAGTTCTAATGTTCTTGGTATAATTCCTAATTTCATTATGTTTGGTATACATTCTCCTGCTTTCCTTAAATTATGAAAGTTAAGGAGAAGCGTAATAACTTCCTCAGGTTCAGGTAATACTTTGAGAGTTACCGTAGATATTATTCCTAAAGTTCCTTCTGCTCCGATAAAAAGTTCCTTTAATTCATATCCTACAACTCTCTTAACAGTCTTGCCTCCTAAGGTTAAGATGCTTCCATTGGCTAAAACCACCTCTATTTCCATTACATAATTTCTTGTAACTCCGTATTTTATTGCTCTGGGACCTCCAGCATTGGTTGATACATTGCCTCCTATGGAACAATAGTCAAGGGAGGCAGGATCGGGAGGATAAAAAAGACCATGTATTTGGAGATCTTTCTGTAACTCACCGTTTATAACTCCTGCCTCTACAGTAACTGTAAAATTTTTGGGGTTGATTTCTTTTACTTGTCTCATTCGTTCCAGGCTTATTACGATACTTCTTGGAAAGACTGGTACAGCCCCACCTGCCATTCCTGTCCCTGCCCCTCGCGGTACTATTTTTAAACCTCTATTTGTAGCCCATTTAGTAATTTTTGAGACTTCCTCTATGTTTTTAGGCCAGGCTACTAATTCAGGAATATGGCCCTTAGCATAGGATGAATCATAACTGTAACATATGAGATCTTCTTTAATATCAGAAATCTCTATTCCATTAAGTAATTTCATATCTTTAAACATAATTTTCTGCTTCCCTTAATTCTAAGGAAATTATTGAGGAAACTCCTTCCTCTTTCATTGTAACACCATATATGTAGTCTGCCGCTTCCATCATGAGTTTGTTGTGGGTAATTATGAGGAATTGAGTTTTTTCCACCATTTTTTTTATTAAATTTCTCAATCTAATTGTATTGGGATCATCTAAGGGTGCGTCTACTTCATCCAATATGCATATGGGCGAAGGTCTAATAGCAAGGCAGGCAAATATAAAAGCTATTGCAGTGAGAGCTTTTTCTCCTCCTGAAAGTAGATTTATACTGCTCATTTTTTTCCCCGGGGGTTGAACATTTATCTCTAATTCTGATTCAAGAATATTATCTTCTTTGGTAAGATATATGACAGCTTTACCACCACTAAAAAGTTCTTGAAAGAGGGAATTAAACTTTTCTTTGAGTAATTCAAAGGTCTCCTTGAGTTTTTTTCTTGTAAGATTGTTAATTTTTCTTATAGCTTCTTCAAGTTCTTCAATGGAAGTTTTTATGTCCCTTTGTTGCTCTAACATAAAGTCATATCTTTTTTTGACTTCTTCATATTCTTTCAAAATTTCTACATCTACAGGTCCTAAATTTTTAAGCTGTGTTTTTAATGCCTCGATTTTATCCTTTGCAAAGCTATAATCATCTACTGGGTCTATTTCTTCTTTAAGAATATCTTTTCCATAAAGATTGTATATTTCATTCCACAGAGTTTCAAGTTTTATATTGGCTTCTCTTTTTTGTGCTTTTTTCTCTCCTATTAAAGTGGTAATGTTTTGTAAATCTTCATTTAATGCATAATACTCTTTTTCAAGATGAAATAGTCTTTCTTTTTCTTGAGATAAAATTTCCAGATATTCATTTTTTTGTTTTTTTAAATTTTCAATATCCTCCTTAAGGACTTGCATTATATTCCTTTTGTCTGTCTGCAGATTTTTAAGTTCCTCTAATTTATAAAGAGTTTTTTTAATCTCTTCATCATTTTTCCTCTTTCTAAGTGAGTTTCTCTTTAAGTTTTCTTGAATTCTTAATATTTCTGTATTTTTGCTGTTTAGTCTCTCCTTAAGGGCAGATAGTTCTATTTTTTTGGAAGAGAGAATTTCTTTTTTGTCTTCATTTTCTTTGAGAATATTGAGACGTTCTTCTTTTAGTTTTTCACTGTTTTCCTCTGTTTCTTCTATTTGGACAGATAAATCATTAATCTGGATTTTAAGATTATCAATGTTTTTTTTCTCTCTCTCTATTTCTTCCCTAATAGCTCTTTCTTCTTTTTCCATGAAACTTAATCTCTGTCTTGAAATTTCTATTTCTTTTCGTGAATTTTTTTGTTTCTCTTCCATGATAAATATGTCTTTGTTTAATTTATTTATTAAGTTCTTCTTGTTTTCCGTGACTTCCCTTAATTTTTCAACTTCCGCTCTTAAGTGGAAAAGATTTTTTTCAAGAGCTTCTATTTCATTGCTGATTTTTTCTTTCTCAGTTTGAAGGCTTTGTAAGATTCTTTTCTTTTTAAGTAAGTCTTCACCTTTTCCTGTTTTTACAAAACCATCAGGATAAAAAACCTCGCCTTTCTTTGTGATGAAGGTAAAATCCGGAAGTTTCTCTCTTTTTTCTATTGCTTCCTTTAGGTCTTCTACAATAACAATATTTTCAAAAATATCAATATTTAAATTTTCTTCCCTTACCTTTATAAAATTTTTAAGAGTTTGAAGGTCTGGTGGAATATTTCTCTTTTGCCTACGGGGAAGCGTTTTCAAAAAGAAATATTTTCTCTTTTCTGTGGGTTTTATTGCTTCAATTTTTTCTACTACTGTAGCTTTGAGTTTTTCATCCAGAAATATTTCAACCAAATCCTCAACTTCAGAAGATACATCGATACATTTAAAGAAAATTTTTCCCTCTCCTTCTTCACTTCCAATAGCTGAGGTTAATGCTTCAATTTTACCTTTTATAGTAGCTTCTTCTTTCTTTTTTTCAATTAATTTTTTGTTCTCCTCTTCTAAGTTTTTTTCTAAGAATACTATTTGGTTTTGAATGTTTTTTAAATTATTGTTTTGATTTTGCAATGATTCATGAAGATCTTTAATTAATCTCTCTGCTTTTTCATTTTCTATTTCCATACTCTCTATTTTATGCTTAATCTCATCTTTCTTGTATCTTATTGAAACTAATCTGTTTTGGTTGTTTTCTAAGGATTTTTTAAGAGAATTATAGAGATTTCTTTTGTTTGTAAGTTCAGTAGTAAGATTAAAAAGGGCTTTTCTTTCATTTTCCATGGATTTTTCTATGTTTGCCAATTTGCTATGGAATTCTATGAGATTCTCTTCATAGAGAATTATTTCTTTTTTAAGATCAACTAATTTTTTTTCCATCTCTTTAATTAAATTGTAATTCTCTCTCATTTCTGCCTTTAATCTTTCCATTTCATCTGAAAGCAAAGCATTTTCTTCTTTTAATTTTTCCAGTGTTTCCTTTTTATTTTTTTCTTCCTGATAGAGTAATGCTAATTCTTTTTCCAATTTTGCTATTTCTAAATCCTTTTGTTTGTTTTCTGCCTCTATTTTACGGGTGTAATTATCTATTTCACTAATTTTATTTTTTTGTTCTTCTATTTTTTTGGTAATAATACCATTTCTATTTTTAAGATCTTGATATTTATTCTCCAAGGCTTCTAATTCTTTTTCTAAGTTTTCCAATATTTCAAGGAGAGATAGACTTTGACTTTTTGCAAATTTCAACTCTAACTCTGTCATTTCGCTTAAAATTTTTTTATACCTTTCTGCTCTTTTTGCTTGTCTTTCAAGAAGAAAGTATTGGTTCTTTAACTCTCTGAGAATATCTTCTATTCTCTGTAGATTTTCTTTTGCAGCATCAAGCTTCAGTTCAGACTCTGTTTTTTTCATTTTATAGAGAGAGATTCCAGCACATTCTTCCAATAAAGCTTTTCTATGGGAAGCCTTAGAGAGAAGTTCACTTATTTTTGTTTGATCAATTATGGCATAAGTTCTTAAGTCAACTCCTTCTGTTAGAAATATTTCTCTTATATTCTTTAACCTTGATGTTTTGCCATTGATAATAAAATAAGATTCACCAGTTCTGTAAAATCTTCTCTTTATCTCTATTTCACGAAATACAGGCTCATTACCATTATGAGTTTTTTCCTCTATGTTAAGAAGCATGGAAACTTCAGCAAGCCCCTTTTCTTTTTTTGAATCAGAACCTTGAAAGATTATTTCCTCCATTTTCTCTCCTCTTAAAGTACGAGGGCTGTGTTCTCCAAGAATCCATCTAAAGGCATCCACTATATTACTTTTTCCTGCTCCATTAGGACCTACAAAGCAGGTAATACCTTCCTTTATGTCAATTTTTGTTTTATCAGGAAAGGATTTGAATCCATTAAGTTCAATCCATTTAATCTGCATTAAAATATTTTAGCCTATTTTTAATTTAAAAGCTTTAATGTAAGCATAAATTTTTTTTATTTGACCAAAGAGGTGCAACTATTTTACTGTTGATAGACATAAAAAAATTTGGTATAATTTCAAAAAATCTTAAAAGCAGGAGGAAATTATGACGAAGAAGTATGAAACACCTTTATTGGATGAACTTGAAAAGGGTCCATTCCCGAGTTTTGTTACGGAAATGAAGAAAGCAGCTGCAAAGAATCCTATGGCTGCTGATGAGCTTGGTCTATTAGAAAAAAGTTTTAGAGACAAAGTAACTTATTGGAAACACGGTGGAATCGTGGGGGTTAGAGGATACGGAGGAGGAGTTATTGGAAGATATTCCCAATTGGCTGATCAATTTCCTGGGGTAGCACACTTTCACACAGTCCGTGTTAACCAGGTTGCCGGACTTTTCTATACTTCTGAAACAATAAAATTCCTATGTGACCTTTGGGACAAATATGGAAGTGGCTTAACAAACTTCCATGGTTCTACAGGTGATATAATTTTATTAGGAACTGTTACAGAAAACTTAGAGCCACTTGCTACCATTCTAAGTATGAATGGATTTGACTTAGGCGGTTCAGGTTCTGCAATGAGAACACCAAGCTGTTGTGTTGGGCCAGCCAGATGTGAATGGTCCATGATTGATACACTTGACATTACTTATGATTTAACTCAAGAATTCCAAGATGAATTGCATAGACCTCAATTCCCCTATAAGTTTAAAATTAAAACAGTAGGATGCCCTGTTGACTGTAATGCCTCAATTGCCCGTGCAGATCTTTCCATAATTGGAACATGGAAAGGACCTATAGCTATTGATCAAGATAAGGTTAAAGACTATGCAAAGAAGGGAATGAATATTCAAGAAGAAATTGTTAATATGTGTCCTGGAAAATGTATAACTTGGGACGGAAATTCACTTAACATAAACAATGCTGATTGTCTCCATTGTATGCATTGTATAACAAAACTTGCAGGTGCACTCAAGCCAACCCCACCCTTTGGTGCAGTAATTCTCATAGGTGCTAAAGCACCATTTGTTATTGGTGCTACACTTTCTTGGGTAATTGTTCCATTTATGGAAATGAAGCCACCTTATCAGGAATTAAAAGACCTTATAAGAAATATGTGGGATTGGTGGAATGAATATGGCAAAAACAGAGAGAGAATTGGTGAGCTTATAATTCGCCGTGGAATGAGAGAGTTCCTTGAAGTATGTGGACTTGAGCCAACACCAGAGATGGTTAGAGAGCCAAGAAATGACCCATTCTGGTTCTGGAAAGAAGAAGATCTTGAAAAGAAACCTTGGGAAGAATTTTTAAAATAATTAACAATAAAATAAAAGGAGGGAAAAATTATGCCTTATGTAATTCCTGAAGTAGTGGATGTAAAACAAAGAAAAACAGATATAGGACCACCTCATTACAAAAACTTTTTACCACCAGTAATCCAGAAAAACTATGGAGACTGGAAGACTCATGAAATTTTAAGCCCTGGATTAATGGTTCATATAGCTAATTCAGGAGATAAAATTTGGACAGTAAGAGTTGCTTCACCAAGACTTTTAAGTACAGATACTTTAAGAGAGATTGCTGAAATTGCTGAAAAATATTGCGATGGTTATCTTAGATTTACAACAAGAAATAATATAGAATTTCTTGTATCTGATGAAAGCAAAGTAAAGCCTTTAATGGATGAGCTTGCTGCCAAGAAATATATGATTGGTGGAATTGGCTCAAGAGTAAGTAATATAGTTCATACTCAAGGATGGATTCACTGTCATTCAGCAGCTGTTGATGCTTCTGCTTTGGTTAAGGTCATTATGGATGAGTTTGCTGATTACTTTACCACAAAGGAAACTCCTAATAAGGTAAGATTTGCTGTTGCCTGCTGTACAAACATGTGTGGTGCTGTTCACTGCTCTGATATTGCTTATGTTGGAATCCACAGAAAGCTTCCAAGAATTGAGCATGAAAACTTTAAAAACCTCTGTGAGCTTCCAACTACAATGGCATCATGCCCTACAGCTGCTATAACTCCTGATCCTGCAAAGAAATCAATAAAGATTAATGCTGATAAGTGCATGTACTGCGGTAACTGCTTCTCAGTCTGTCCAGCTCTTCCAATTGCAGACCCTGAGAATGACGGTGTTGCAATAGTGGTTGGTGGAAAGGTTGGCAACTTGAGAAAACCACCAATGTTTTCAAAGCTTGCTGTTGCTTATCTACCTAATAATCCACCAAGATGGCCTGAAGTTGTCAAAGCTACAAGAAAGATTTTTGATGCCTATGTTGCAGGTGCAAAAAAGCATGAGAGAGTAGGTGAATGGATTGAAAGAATCGGCTGGGAGAAGTTCTTTGCTGTCACTGGTTTACCATTTACTTTCCAGCATATTGATGACTGGACATATGCATTTAAGACCTTTAGAACTACAACACAGATGAAATGGACTAAATAAGAAGGAGGGGAACTCCCTCCTTCTATTTTCATGAAAGGAGTGTGATTTTAATGGAAAAAGAGGAACTCAAAAAAGCAATTTATCAACTTATTGAACAATCAGCAGGCAAAAAGAAGTATAAACAAGCTGATGTAATAAAGCATTTTAGGCAGCAAGGTATTCCAGATGCTGATACAAAAGCAGCAATCAGAGAACTTATTGATGCAGGAGACTTAATCTACACTTATTTTGGTGGAAGCTACATAGAGCTCGGAGAGAAACGTAAAGGAGCATAGTTAATTTTTAATACGTTAGGGAGGGAGATAATATCCCTCCTTTTTTTATTGAGAAAATGAAACCCTCTTTGAAAATACTCGCTTATGAAATTTTTAAAAAGCTCTCTCATACTAATAAAACCATAGCAACAGCAGAGTCTTGTACAGGTGGTCTCATAGCTTCTACTATTACTGATATTCCAGGGGCAAGCAAGATATTTTTAGGTGGTGTTGTAGTTTATGCAACTGAGATAAAGCAAAAAATTTTAGGGATTCCATTGGAGATTTTAAATGAAGGTGTTATTTCTGCTCAAGTAGCTGAAGCCATGGCAACAATGATAAGAAATCTAACTGGAGCAGATTTTTCAATTGCTACTACTGGAAATCTCGGCCCAAGTACAATGGAAGGAAAGCCTAAGGGCTTAATCTATATTGCTGTTGCTGACTCAAAAGGTGTAAAAATAAAAGAACTCACTCTCAAAGGAAATAGAATCTATAATAAAAAAGAAGCTACCCGTCAGGCTTTACAAGCACTACTAAATATGTTAGCCTAAATTTCTCTATTCAAAATTAACCCTTTAAATTATTTACTAACTCCTCTATAGAAATTGCTGGCATTGTCATAAGTTGAACTGTTCCTCGTGAGCCAATTTCAACAGACATCTTCATAATAGTTATGTTATCAGGAGCTTCTACAAGGTTTACAAAATCATAGGGACCAAGGACTGCAAATTGTTGAAGGATTTTAACTCCCATTTTTTCAATTTCTTCATTTACCTCTAATATTCTTTCAGGTTTTCTCTTTAGTGTTTCCCTTCCCTCATCAGTAAGAGTACTTAAAATAATATAGTAAGGCATAAGGCACCTCCTTTTTTATTTTTTTAATTATACAACTTTTTGTGAAAATTTTATTATAATTAAATTATGAGTGATTACTTAGTAGTTTTTGTAACTGCATCAAACGAAGAAGAAGCAGTGAAGATTTCTAAAACTCTCGTAGAAGAAAAAATAGCAGGGTGTGTGAATATTATTAAAAACATCCGTTCCATTTATTCTTGGCAAGGCAAAATTGAAGATGATTCAGAAGTGCTAATGATAATAAAAACTCGCGCAGATTTATTTGAAAATTTAGAAAAAAGAGTTAAATCCCTTCATTCCTACACAGTGCCAGAAATTATAGCTTTCAGAATCAAAAAAGGTTCTGAAAATTATTTAAAATGGCTTGATGAGGTTACAAGATGAAAGAGAATATTTATACTTCTTTGATTTGCAAAGATTTTTGCAATTATTACAAGCCGGGAAAAGAAATGGAAATATGTGGAGGATATTTTTACTTAAAGAAATTTATTACTCCAACAGAGCTAACAAGCTTAATAAAAATTTTTAATCTTAAAGATGAAGAAGTGATAGAAAAAAATTCTTCCTTTCTTTGCGAAAACTGTGATTTTAGAAGAGATGGTTGTGATTTTTTTGTAAGTAAAAGCAATATTCCTTGTGGAGGCTATGTAATAATTAGTCGATTATATAGATTTATCAGTCTTTTATAAAATTCATTCTTATCTTTACTGTATTTGCGTGGGCCTCTAATCCTTCCAATGTGGCAAGGATATCTACATAGGGTGCAAATTTTTTAAAACTATTCATTCCACATTTTATTAATGAGCTTTTTTTCAAGAAGTCATAAACTCCTAAAGGAGAGAAAAACTTTGCGGTTCCTGATGTTGGCAAAGTATGATTAGGTCCTGCTACGTAGTCACCTAAGGGTTCTGGTGTCCATTGTCCTAAGAATATTGCTCCAGCATTTTGAAGGAGAGGTAAAATTTCATCAGGATTTTTGGTCATAACCTCAAGATGTTCTGGTGCAATTTTGTTTGCTATTTTACAGGCTTCTTCAATAGAGTTAACAATTATTATGGCTCCAAAATTCCTCAAGGATTCCATGGCTATAGATGCCTTAGGTAGATTTTTTAGTTGTTTTGAAATTTCTCTCTTTACTGCTCGGGCTAAATTTGCAGAATTTGTAATAAGAATACTTGATGCCATTTCATCATGCTCTGCTTGACTGAGCAAATCTGATGCAACAAAGGTAGGATTTGCAGATTCATCAGCAATTATAAGAATTTCACTGGGACCAGCAATTATGTCTATATCCACAATTCCAAAGACAAGTTTTTTGGCCATAGCAACATAAATGTTTCCGGGTCCTACAATTTTATCAACTTTTTTGATTGTTTCTGTTCCGTAAGCCAATGCTCCTATTGCCTGAGCACCACCTATGCGATATACTTCCTCTATACCCAAAATATCCAATGCAGCGCATACTGTTGAATTAAGTTCTCCCTTTGGAGTAGGAAGAGTAACCACAATTTCTTTTACTCCTGCCACTTGGGCTGGAATAATATTCATGAGAATTGTTGAAGGATAGGAAGCTTTTCCTCCTGGAACATAAGCACCTATTCTTTGAAGAGGTCTTATCAATTGGCCAAGAGTAATATCGTCTTCAGAATATTGCCATGATTTTTCAAGCTGTTTTTCATGAAATTTTCGTATTCTATCTGCGGCAAAATTTAAGGCATCAAAAATTTCCCTTGAAATTTTTTTAGAGTTTTCTTTGATTTCATCTGAGTTGATTTTAAGAGGTAGGGTGTGTTTATCAAAGATATTATTATATTTAATTAGGGCTTCGTCTCCCTTTTTTTTAACTTCCTTTAAAATATTAGCTACTGTTTTTTGAATTTTAGTTTCTGATATATTTCTTTTTTCAAGTTTTCTAATAAATTTTTCAAGCTCTTCAACCTTTTTTATAGTTTGCATAAAAAATTATACCTTAAAGTAATAATAAAAGCAAAGATTTTAAAAATTTCTAAGTGTAGATTTTTCCATAAGGAAGCAAAATAATTATTTTTAAATTAATTAACGCTAATTATAAAGTACTCTACTTTTTTAAAAACGTAGAAGTTTTGTAGTAAATACAATAGCTACAAATTTTTATCCCTAATTCTTTGATAAAAGATAGTTTAGAAATTTTTAAAATGTAACTTCTGTTACTAAATTTGCTTGTTTTTTTTATAATATTTATGTAACAATAGTTACATAAATATTAGGAGGTGAAAAGATGGAAATCTTTTATATTGTTGGGATGATAATGGCTGGTTTGTTTTTTGGATGGACTATTGGCTCTCATTATACTGGTGCAGTGATGGGAACAGCTTATGGCGCAAAAATATTAAACATTAAATCCGCCACTCTTTTAATTGCTGTTTTTGCTTTATTGGGAGCAACTTTTCAAAGCCATGGAGTAATTAAAACTGTTGGTTCTGGAATAATTCCAATGGAATATCTTACACCTTTCAGGGCAATGATAATGATGCTTAATGCAGCTTTAGTTACTGCTGTCAATACCTGGCTTAAACTTCCTATATCCACAGCTCAATTAGCTTGTTTTTCTATTGTGGGAGTTGGTTTAGCCATAGATGCTCCCATTTCTTGGAAGCATACTATGTTACCTCTTGCAATTACATGGGTAGGAACTCCCTTAGTAGGATGCATTTTTGGTTTTATTTTTACTAAAACAATAGGAGGAGTTAATGCAAAAAAATTAGAAACATTCAAAAAATTTATTCTCATTATGGCCTGCTGTTATGCATCTTTTACATTGGGAGCTAATAATAGCGGGCTTGCTGTTAGTGTTCTTTATGGAAGTGGAGTATTAAAATCTCTTTTATTTGCAGGTTTCATAGGAGGAGTTGTTGTTGCCATAGGTGCATTAACATGGGGTAGACCCCTTCTTGAAAAAGTAGGGCTTCATATTGTTCAACTTGAAATTAACAGTGCCATAGGAGCACAACTTGGTCAAGCAACTACAGCATATATTGCTGCTTTGTTAGGTTATCCTACATCTATGAACCAAGCAATAGTAGGAGCAATTGGCGGTGCAGGACTGGCAAGAGGAGTTAAGTATATTCAGATTAAAGTTGTAAAGGAAATAGTTATAAATTGGTTTGTCTCCCTTATAGTTTCAGGATTTACTGCCTATTTTTTATACAAACTTTTTGCATGGTTATTAGGAGCTAAATAAAAAGAGGAGGTATTAAAATGTTTTCAAAAATTCTTTATCCCACAAAATTTGACGAGCTTTCTTTCCCTATATTAAAAAGTCTTGTATGTCTAAAATCAGCGGGATTGAAAGAGATTGTATTGCTTTATGTTATAGATGAAGATGCTATTTACCTTGCAAAAGAATCCGGACTTCCTGTGGATATGGAGCAGATTAAAAGCTTTGCAAATAAAAAAATGCAGGAATTCGTGAATTATTTAAAATCAATGGGATTAGAAGTAAGGGAAAAAATATCCTTTGGCAATGTGGTAAATGAGATTATTAAAGTGGCACAGATTGAAAAGGTATCTCTTATTGTAACAGGAAGACATAAAAGACACAAGATTGAAGAATTATTCATTGGTTCTACAACTGATGGAGTTATTAAAAAGTCTCCTTTACCCCTATTAGTGGTAAAATATCATACAATTAAGATGATAGAGGGTAAACCCATTGAACAATTCTGTCTAAATATTTTCAGAAAAATCCTTTATGCAACTGACTGGTCAGAACATTCAGAGCGGGCAAAAGGGTATTTACCTTTTCTATATAATGTAGGAGCGAGAGAAGTTGTTATTCTTCATGTAATGGAAGAGAAAAAAAAGGAGAATATGGAAAAACTGGAATTTTTAAAAAAAGAAATTGAAAAAATTGGTTTTACAGTCACATCCTATTTAATTCATGGTAAGCCTTATAAAGAGATTATAAATATGGCATCTGAGGAGAATGCTACGCTTATTTTAATGGGTTCTCATGGTAAAGGGTTCGTTAAAGAAATTTTACTGGGAAGTGTTTCCCAAAGAGTTTTGGAGTATAGTGATAGATCGGTTCTTTTAGTAAAATAAGACTTTTAGAAAAAAGTAAAGGAGACAGTACTTATTATGAAGCCAGCAACATTATTTATTGTTTTACTTGGTTTTGTAAGTCTTTTTTCTGATATGACTTATGAGGCAGCAAGAAGTATAACTGGTCCCTATCTTGCATTTCTTGGAGCCAGTGCTACTGTGGTGGGATTCGTAGCAGGTCTTGGTGAGTTTTTAGGATATGCTTTAAGACTCTTTTCAGGATGGCTTGCTGATAAAACAGGTAAATACTGGAGCATAACAATCACTGGCTATGTAATTAATCTTTTCAGTGTTCCTGCCCTTGCTTTGGTTGGGCAGTGGCAGTTGGCAGCCTTGTTAATTATGGCAGAAAGAATTGGAAAGGCAATAAGAACTCCTTCCAGGGATGCCATGTTAAGTCATGCTACAGTCCAGATTGGTCGTGGTTGGGGATTTGGTCTTCATGAAGCAATGGATCAGATTGGTGCAATGATTGGTCCTTTGATTGTGGCTGGGGTTTTTTATTTTCATGGAGGATACAAAGAAGCCTTTG